>JAJXTS010000074.1 GCA_021783595.1 Chloroflexota bacterium
GCACGGGGCCGCGGCCGGCGCCGGCGACGCGGGCCGGCGGCGCTCGGGCTACAGCGGCAGGAGCAGCGCGACGGCCGTGATCACGAGGCCGACGGCCAGCGAGTCGCGGGCCATCCGGCGCAGCGCGGCCAGGTCGGCGCGGTGGGCCGCCTCCTCCCCTACGGGGCGCACCGTCCCGTAGCCGGCGCCGAAGTTCGACACGCGGCGCAGCGCGTAGGCCCCGCAGAACCGCCGCCGGGCCTGGAGCACCGAGAACGCGCCGCCCCAGGCCGGCAGCAGCACGACGACACGGGCGAGGACGGGGGCGTGGGCCGCCACGAGCCCGGCCAGGAGCAGCGCTGCGACCGCCAGGCCGGCGATCCCGAACGCCCAGCGGCGCCGGATCTCCCAGGGGCCGATGTTGCACACGCCCGGGACGTAGCCGTCCTCGGGCTGGGCGATGACGAGACGGGGCAGGGTCGGCTGTGACGCGCTCATGGGACTCCGGTCAGGCGGCGTGCGGACGTGGCACCCAATCTACGTCCTGGCGGCGCAACCGGATGCCGGTCCCGGGCCGGCCGCCCCCGGTGCGTCAGGCCCGCGGCACCCAGTCGGTGATCGGTCGGACCTCCGCGATCGCGTCCACGAGCGAGGGGTCCAGCGCCTCCGCCGCGGCCACGCCGGTCTCGATCGAGGTGAAGCACAGGATGCCCTCGGCGATCGTCGCGTGGCGGATGTCCGCGGCGTCGCGCACGGGCCCGGAGCGCGGGGTGGGCGTGTTCACCACCAGGCGCACGGTGCCCGACGCGATCAGCTCGAGGATGCCCGCCTCGCCGGCCGTCGGCTCGGCGCCGAGTTTGGCGACCGGCATGATCCCCGTGATCCCCGCCCGCTCCAGCAGGGCGCGCGTCCCGGCAGTCGCGGCCAGCCGGTAGCCGGCCCGGTCCAGGGCCCGGCCGAGATCGGCGAGGCCCCACTTGTCTCGGTCCGCGATGGACAGCAGCGCCAGCGGCGCCTCGCCGTCGCCGGCCCTCGGCGGGATGAGCGACGCCCCCGTGAGCGCCTTCGCCATGGCCACCGGCGCCCGCTCGGAGATGCCGATGACCTCGCCGGTGGACTGCATGAACGGGCCCACCGACGGGTCCACGCCCTTGAGCTTGGCCGTGGAGAACGCCGGCGACTTGACGGCCACGAACGGCGGCGGCTGGCGGAGCCCGCCCTGCCAGCCCATCGAGCGCAGCGTCTCGCCCAGCGAGATCCGCACTGCCAGCTCCACCATCGGCACGCCGGTCACCTTGGACAGGAACGGCACGGTCCGCGAGGCGCGCGGGTTGACCTCGATCAGGTAGACGCCGTCCTCGCGGACGATGAACTGGGCGTTGACCAGGCCGCGGGCGCCCAGCGCGAGCGAGATCCGCTCCATCGTGGCGACCACCAGCGCCTGGTCGGCCTCGCTCACGCTCTGGGGGGGGAACCACGCGATCGAGTCGCCGGAGTGGATGCCGGCCCGCTCCACGTGCTCGAGCAGGCCGGGGATCAGCACGTCGGTCCCGTCGCAGACCGCGTCCACGTCCACCTCGATGCCCTCGAGGAACCGGTCGATCCGGACCGGACGGTCCGGGTCCACGACCGCGGCGGCCGCGAGGTGGCGCACGAGGTCCTCGGGCGAGTAGGCGAAGTCGATGGCGAGGCCGCCGATGACGAACGACGGCCGGACGATGACCGGGTAGCCGATCCGGTCGGCGAGCGTGAGCGCCTCCTCGACCGACTCCGCCATGCCGCCCTCCGGCTGCGGGATGCCCAGGCGGTCCAGCAGCGCGGAGAACCGGGTGCGCTCCTCGGCCTGGTCGACCGCCTCGAGGTCCGAGCCCAGCAGCGGCACCCCGGCGCGGACGAGCGGCCCGGCGAGGTTGAGCGGCGTCTGCCCGCCGAACGCGACGACCGCCGGCAGCGCCGAGCCGTCGGCCAGCGCGGCCGGCCCGCCGCTCTCGAACTCGACGATGCCCAGCACGCTCTCCGTGTCGAGCGGCTCGAAGTAGAGGCGCGTGGACGCGTCGAAGTCCGTGGACACGGTCTCCGGGTTGGAGTTCACCATCACGGCCGACCAGCCGTTGCGGCGCAGGACGTCGGCCGCCTGGACGGCGCAGTAGTCGAACTCGATCCCCTGCCCGATCCGGACGGGGCCGCTGCCGATGACCAGCGCGCCGGGCCGGGCCACCGGGGGCGCCTCGGGCTCGGAGCCGGCGGCGGCGTAGGTGGCGTAGAAGTACGGCGTCTCGGCGGCGAACTCGGCAGCACAGGTGTCCACCATGGCGTACCCGGGTGCCAGGCCCAGCGCGTTCCGGGCGGCGCGGACCGTCGCCTCCCCCACCCCGGCCAGCGTGCCGAGGTCGCGGTCCGCAAAGGCGAAGCGCTTGGCCGTGGCGAGCAGCGAGGCGCCCTCGGGGTCCTGCGCGTCCGCCAGCCGCGCGCCCATCGCGCGCACGTCCTGCTCCAGCCCGATGTTGCGGCCCATCTCGCCCAGGAACCAGGCGTTGATCCCCGTGGCCCGGCGGACCACCTCCTGCGGCACGCCCCGGCGGAGCAGGCCCAGCACGCGCCACAGCCGCGAGTCGGACGGCTCGAGGAAGCGGCGCAGCACGATCGGGGCGGCGGAGCGCTGGGCGTGCCGGGTGCTCTCGCAGGCCTGGCCGCCGTCGCCCACCCAGCGGATCGGCGCGTCGTGGATCGTGAGCGTGTCGAGCCCGCCCACGCCGACCCGGATCCCGTCGCCGAGATCGTCGGCGTCCACCCCTCCGTACACGGCCGCGAGGTAGTCGAACGTCGGGCCCCAGGTGGGGTCCTCGCCCAGCGGGCCCGCGCCCGCCTGCTCCAGGCCGCGGAGCGCCTTGTTGAGCGCCGCGCCGAAGGTGCGGTCGATCGCCATGACCTCGCCGGTGGCCTTCATCTGGCTGCCCAGGCGACGGTCCGCGGTGGGGAACTTGTCGAACGGGAAGCGCGGCAGCTTGACCACCACGTAGTCGAGCGCGGGCTCGAACGCGGCGACCGTCGTGCCGGTGACCACGTTGGGGATCTCGGCGAGGGTCCGGCCCGCGGCGATCTGCGCCGCCACGCGCGCGATCGGGTAGCCGGTCGCCTTGGACGCGAGCGCCGACGAGCGCGAGACGCGCGGGTTCACCTCGATCACTGCGTAGTCGGCCGAGTCCGGCGACAGCGCGAACTGGACGTTGCAGCCGCCCTCCACGCCGAGCGCCCGGATGATCGCGAGCGCCGCGCTGCGCAGCCGCTGGTGGACGCTGTCGGTGAGCGTCTGGACGGGCGCCACCACGATCGAGTCGCCGGTGTGGACGCCGAGCGGGTCCACGTTCTCCATGGAGCACACGGCGATGCACGTGTCCTCCGCGTCGCGCATGACCTCGTACTCGATCTCCTGCCAGCCCGAGAGGTAGCGCTCCACCATCACCTGGCGGATGGGGCTGGCGCGCAGGCCGGAGCGGACGCGCTCCCAGTACCCGGCCTCCGATTCCACGATGCCGCCGCCGGTGCCGCCGAGCGTGAACGCGGGCCGGACGATGGCCGGCAGGCCGATCAGCCGCAGGGCCTCCACGGCCGACGCGTGGCGGGCGGCATCGTCCGGGCCCTCGACGATGGCCGACGGGGCGTACGGCTGGCCGATGCGGTCGAGGAGGTCGCGGAACGCCTCCCGGTCCTCGGCCATGCGGATCGCCTCGAGCGGGGTGCCCAGGAGGCGCACGCCGTGGCGCTCCAGCACACCGGCCTCGGCGAGGGCCATGGCGAGGTTGAGGGCCGTCTGGCCGCCCAGGCCGGCGAGCAGGCCCTCCGGCCTCTCGCGCGCGATGACCGCCTCGATGGCGGGGACCGTGAGCGGCTCGAGGTACACGGCGTCCGCCACCGTCGGGTCGGTCATGATGGTCGCCGGGTTGGAGTTGACGAGCACGGTGCGGACGCCCTCGGCGCGGAGGGCACGGCACGCCTGCGTGCCCGCGTAGTCGAACTCGGCCGCCTGCCCGATCACCACCGGGCCGCTGCCCAGGATCAGGACCGACGCCGGCCTGGGCCGGTGGGCGCGCACGGGCGGCGTCGGCAGCGGGGCGGCCATGCGCTCAGGCGCCCTTCCGGGCGGCGTCCACGAACCGGTCGAACACGGCCAGCGCGTCGAGCGGTCCCGGGGCCCCCTCCGGGTGGTACTGGACGGTCTCGATGGGCTTGTCCGCGTGCCGGAGGCCCTCGACCGAGCGGTCGTTGAGGTTGAGCTGGCTCACCCGGAAGCCCGACGACTCGGGCAGCGTCCCGCCCAGCACGTGGACCTCGTGGTTCTGCGCCGTCACCTGGACGTAGCCGGTGTCGAGGTCCTGCACCGGGTGGTTCGCGCCGTGGTGGCCGAAGCGGAGCCGACCGGTCTGCGCGCCGGCCGCGAGCGCGACGATCTGGTGGCCCAGGCAGATGCCCAGCAGCGGGCGGCCGTCGTCGATGATCTGCCGGGCCAGCGCCACCGGGCCCGCGAGCCGCGCCGGGTCGCCGGGCCCCGGCGAGAGGACAACGCCGTCCACGTCGGCCGCCAGCACCTCGCTCGCGCTCGCGGTGTGCGGCAGGATCCGGACCCGAGCCCCGCGGCGCCGCAGGCTGCGCACGATGTTCGCCTTGAGGCCGAAGTCCACGATGGCGATCAGCGGGGCCGCCGGGTCGTCGCCGAGCTCGCTGACCTGGGCCGGCGACACCTGGGCGACGAAGTCCTGGTCCTCCCAGGCGGGCACGGCCCGTGCCATCCGCACGGCCTCGTCGGGGTCGGTCACCCCGGGCGGGGTGATGAGCGCCCGCTGGCAGCCGCTCGAGCGCAGGCGCCGGGCGAGCGCGCGGGTGTCCACGCCCGCGATGGCCGGGATGCCGTTCGCCCGCAGGAGCGTGGCCAGCTGGCGCGCGTCGTCGAGCACGGCGGCCGTGGCGTGGGCGACCACCAGGCCGCGGAGCCATGGTCGCGACGACTGGTCGTCGTCCTCGAGCCGGCCGTAGTTGCCGATCAGCGGGTACGTCATGACCACGACCTGGCCCGCGTACGACGGATCGGTGGCGATCTCCTGGTAGCCGGTCTGGCTCGTGTTCACCACGAGGTCCCCGCCCGCGGACACGGGCGCCCCGAAGGCGATGCCGGGGAAGACGGTCCCGTCCTCGAGGGCGAGCACGGCCGGGCCGACGTCGCCGACGCGCGGGTCGACGATCGCGTCGGCGCGCGGCAACGGCGGTCGGACGGGGTTCGGTGGGAGGGTCACTCAGATCCCGGCGGTGCGCGGCGTGCGGGCGCCAGCGGCGGGCAAGCGATGGTGCATGCGGCCTCCTACCCGGCCTCTCTGGACCGGTACGCCGGGCTCACAGGACCGGCTCTCAGGACGCCCGAACTGTACCACGCGAGGGATCGCGCGGCGGTCGGCGCCGCCCCTACCCGAGCAGGATCGGCGGCACCGGGGGCGCCTCGCCGCCGGCCGGCCCGACGTGACCCGGGTCCGGCTTCGGGCCCGCCACCGGCAGCTCCACGCGGAACGCCGCGCCGCCCTCGGGGCGATTCGCCACGCCGATGCGACCGCCGTGCCGGTCCACGACCCACTTCGCGATCGCGAGGCCCAGCCCGGTCCCGCCCGATGGCGCTCCCGGTGCTCGCCAGAAGCGGTCGAACACGTGCGGCATGTCCTCCTCGCGGACGCCCGGCCCCTCGTCGTCCACCTGGACCGAGGCAACGCCGTCGGCGGCGCGCACCGTCACGGTCACGCGCCCGTCGCGCGGCGAGTGGCGGATGGCGTTGTCCACGAGGATCGTCACTAGCTGGCGCAGGCGGACCGGGTCGCCCTCGAGCATCGTCGGCTCCGGGTCCACCTCCACGTGCACGCCGCGGTCTGCCGCCGTCCGGCCGAGCGCTCCTGCCGCCTCGAACGCGGTGTCGCCGAGGTCCATGGTCATGCGGTCCAGCGCCACCGCGCCCGAGTCTGAGCGGGCCAGCAGGAGCAGGTCGTCCACAAGGGTGGTCAGGTGCTGCACCTCGGCCTCGATGTCGTCGAGCGCCTCGCGCTGCTGCCCGACCGTCTTGTCCGGGTGGCGGGTGAGGTGCTCCACCGACGAGCGGATCACCGTCAGCGGCGTGCGCAGCTCGTGCGAGGCGTCCGCGGCGAACTCCCGCTGCCGGCGCAGGGCGTCGCGCTGGGCGGCGAGCGACTCGCGGATAGGCACCAGGGCCCGCCGCGCGTAGACATAGCCGAACACGACCGCCACCACCGCGACGAGGGCCCCGCCCGCGAGCAGCACGATCAGCAGGGTCGCGAGCGTCTGGACCTCCACCGACCGGTCCTGGAGCGCCTGCAGGAAGTACGTCTGCCCGTCGGCCTGGTAGACGAACCGCTGGGTCATGAGGCGAGCGGGAAACACCGCGGACCCGACCGTGATGGTCACCTCCCGCACGTCGCGCCCGTCGGGCGACGCGGCGGCGGCGGCGAGGCTCCCGGGCTCCGGCATCCCGGCCAGCGCCACCGTGGGCTGCCCCTGGAGCTGGACCTGGTTGCCGGACGCGTCGAAGGCGAACAGGAAGATGCTGCCGCGCCCCGGCTGGAAGCCGAACGGGGACGCCGACGAGCTCCCGCCCGAGGGGCTGTCCGGGTCGGTCTTGCCGCTGAGCACCGAGACCACCGGGTCAACGCGGGCCTCGAGCTGCGACACCGAGGCGTTGACCAGCGTGCTCGCGACCGCGGCGTAGAGCGCCACGCCCAGGACGACCAGGACGACCAGCGTCGAGAGCCCGCTCCACAGGACGAGTCGCCAGCGCGTGCGCCGGATCAGCCGGTGCTCGTCCTCGAGCGCGACCCGCTCGGCTCCGTCGTCCCGGGACTCGGGCGCGGCGCCGTCAGCCATCGCTCCCGTCGCCGAGGCGGTAGCCCACCCCGCGGACGGTCTCGATCTGCCCGCCCGCCTCGGCGAGCTTGGTGCGCAGGTAGTGCACGTACGCGTCCACCGCGTTCGGCGTGACCGCCACGCTGAACGGCCAGGCGTGGTCGAGCAGCTGGTCGCGGGTGAGGACGTGGCCCTGGTGGCGCAGCAGCGCCTCGAGGAGCGAGAACTCGCGCGGCGAGAGGTCCACGCTGCGGCCGTTGACCGTTACGCGGCGGGCGGCCTCGTCGAGCACGATCGCCCCGCAGGCCAGGCGAGGGTCCGCTCGCCTCGGGCCGGGCTCGGCGCGACGGGCGAGCGCCCGCAGGCGAGCCGAGATCTCCTGGTAGGCGAACGGCTTGACGACGTAGTCGTCCGCGCCCGCGTCCAGGCCCACCACGCGGTCGTTGATCGTGTCGCGCGCCGTGAGCATCAGGATCGCCGTGTCCACGCCGGCCTTCCGGATTCGGCGCGCGACGTCCAGCCCGGACATGTCCGGCAGGCCGATGTCAAGGACCACGCAGTCGAGACCCTCGACGCCGGTGGCGAGCTCGAGGCCGGTCCGGCCGTCCGGAGCGTGCTCCACGACGTGGCGGTCCTCCTCGAGCAGGCGCGTGAGCGCCCGCGCAAGGCGCTCGTCGTCCTCCACTAGCAGCAGGTGCATCGGAATCCTCGGATCCGCCCGGGCACGGCGCCGGACGCCTGCTGATGGTAGGCCGTGGACGGGTCGGGACCGGCGGTCGCCCTGCGTTCGGCGGCGACGGCCGGCCCTCGCGGGGTCAGGCGCGCCCCGGGCGAGTGGGCCGCGGGCCGGTCAGGCGGCTGGGTCATGGCGGGCGCTCCGCGTGTGGGGGCGCCGGTTCGGTGGACCGGCTACTTGCTCAGGATGGTTATGTCGGAGGCCGTCAGGCTGGCGCCTCCCTGCGCGGTGCCCGGCTGGCCCGACGGGGCGGGCTGGCCGGAGGCCTCCGAACGGGCGATGCGGCCCACGCTGACCTGCACCTTCGAGCCCACGGTCACGTCGGTCGGGGCGGCCGAGGCCTGGGCGTGGTAGGTGACGGTGGTCGGCACCTGGACGGTCACGCTCTGGCCGCCCGAGGTCTGGATGGTAATGGTCCCGTTGCCCACCGCGGTGACCTGGCCGTCGATCGAGATGCCACCCGCGCCGAAGGCGCCCGCCCCGAAGCCGCGGCCGGTTGTCCCGCCGTTCGCGTTGAAGCTGCCATTGGCGTACGCGCCGCCCGCGAAGCCGCCGTTGGCGAAGGCGGCGCGGCCGGTGCTCGCGCTGGCGGGCGCGGTGAGCCGACCGCCCGCGAAGCCGAGGCCCGCGGCGGCGATCACCATGGCCGCCCCGAAGGCGATGGTTCCAGTGGACGAGCCCTGCCGCGGCTTGGGGCCGGTCGCCGCCGTCAAGACCGTCGGGGGGATGAAGGACGGGGCCATCGGCTGGGTCGGCGGAACGCCTTGCGGGCCGTGCTCGGGCTGGCTGAACGGGCTCTGCGGCGGGGTGTTCGACTGCGTCATCTCGAGGTTCCTCTCGGGGGTGCGGCTGGGGTGCGACTGTGCGACGGCGCCTGCGGGGATGCGATCCGTTCGAGGCGACCCGCCTCGCGGGCGCTCACGACAGCAGCAGCCCGTCGCGCACGTGGACCTGGCGGCGGGCGGCCTCGGCGACCTCGAGGTCGTGGGTGATGAGGACGATCGTGGTCCCGGCCGCGTTGAGCTCGTGGAGCAGCTCGATGACGTCGTTGCCGGACTGGCTGTCGAGGTTCCCGGTGGGCTCATCGGCAAGGATGAGCGCGGGCTCGGTCACGAGCGCGCGGGCGATGGCCACGCGCTGCTGCTGGCCGCCGGAGAGCTCGGACGGCTCGTGGTGCAGCCGCTCGCCCAGTCCGAGGCGCTCGAGCGCCGCTTTGGCCCGCGCATACCGCTCCTTGCGCGAGACCCCCTGGTACAGGAGCGGCGTCGCCACGTTGTCGAGGGCGGAGGTGCGGGGCAGCAGGTTGAACGACTGGAAGACGAACCCGATGGCCCGGCCGCGGACCGTGGCGAGGTCGTCATCTGACAGCTGCTCGATTGGCGTGCCGCCCAGCCGGTACGACCCCGCGGTGGGCCGGTCCAGGCAGCCCAGGATGTTCATCATCGTCGACTTGCCGCTGCCGGACGGCCCGACGATCGCCAGGAAGTCGCCCTGCCAGACGTCGAGGTCCACGCCGCGGAGCGCGGCGACCTCCAGCCGGCCGGTGCTGTAGACGCGCGTGACGCCCCGCAGCTCGATGACCGGGGCGCCGGCGCCGCCGGTCTGGTCCGGGAGCCCGAACAGGCCCGGCTCGGCGGGCGCGAACGCGGTCTGGCCCACGGTCATCGGCCTCTCGCCGCCCGGCGAGCGGGGACGCCGTGGCCGGTGCCGGGCGTCTCGGTCGCAAGGCGAGCCGCGCTTGTGGACAGGCCGTCCTGGGTTATGCCGACGAGGCGAGGCCGCATGCGAATCCTTCTCCGGGCGGGTAGCGCGGGTAGACGGGGGGCGTATCGGATCGATGGCACGATGGTGCCCAGTGCCCCTGACAGCCGCATGAGAGCCGGGCGGCTCCTTCGGGACCCGAGGTCCCGGCGGGTTACGACCCCTGGCCCGCGGTGGCGCGGTCGATCAGCGCCTTGGCGTCGTTGATCGGGATCGCGAAACCCAGGCCCTGCGCCGAGGTGGACACGGCCGTGTTGAGGCCCACCACGGCGCCGCTCGCGTCGAGCAGCGGGCCGCCGCTGTTGCCGGGGTTGATCGCCGCGTCGGTCTGGATCAGGTTGCTCAGCGTGGCCGGTTGGCCGGTGACGTCATCGCGGACGGTCACCGTGCGGCCGAGGCCGGAGATGATGCCTCGGGTCACGGTCTCGGTGTAGGTCCCGAGCGGGCTCCCGATGGCGATCGCCGTCTGTCCCACCTGGATCTTCGAGGAGTCGGCGATGCGGGCGGCCGTCAGGCCCGTCGCGTCGATCTTGACCAGCGCGAGGTCGTTGTTGCTGGCCGTCATGACCAGCTGCGCCGGGTACGACCTGCCGTCCTCGAGCGCGACCGACAGCGTCTGGCTGCCCTCGACCACGTGGCGGTTGGTGAGGATGTAGCCGTTCGCGGTCAGGATCAGGCCGGACCCGATCCCCTGGGTGGGCTGCCCGAGATTGAAGCCCTGGGCGCTCACGCCGTCCGCCGTGATCGTGACCACGGACTGCTTGGCGATGGCGACGATCGCGGTGATGTCGGTGCTGCCGACGGATGTGCCGACCGTGGTGGCGACCGATGGCGCGGGCAGGCTGGCCGCCGGAACGGCCGAGGCGACGGCGGCCTGCGTCGGGACCATCTCGCGCACGAGGAGCGTCGTGCCGCCCGATGCCAGGGCAGCGGACAGCACCGCGACCGCCACGAGCGTCCAGATCCCAACGCCCCGCAGCTCGCGAGGGTGGGCCGTCCCGGCCCCGGCCGGCGAGCCAGTCGGCGGCACCCCCCAGGCCGGCGCAGCCGCGGACGTCTGGTCGGCGCTGGACCCCCAGGCGGGCGGCGGGGCCTGGAGCGGCGGCGGCGGCTCGGGCTGGCCCCAGGCGGGCGGCGGGGCCTGGACAGGGGCCTGGAGCGGCGCCGGCGGCTCGAGCACCTGGGGCTGAGCCCACAGC
>JAJXTS010000075.1 GCA_021783595.1 Chloroflexota bacterium
AGCGTCGTCGCCGATGCGAGCACGGCGGCCAGCGCGGCGGTCACGAGGGTGCCCGCGCCGCGCGGCAGGCGCCGGCGGGCCGGCGAGGGAGCGGCAGGAGCGCCCGCAGCCGGCAGGGCGGGGGGGACAGCGGCGAACGCGAGCGGGCCGGCAGGGTCGCCGGGCGAGGCCGGCGGCATCGGGGTCGGGATGGCGGACGAATCGGGGTCGGGGGACAAGTCGTCGTGCAGCAGAAGGTTGGACATCAGATCGCTCCTGGGGGCCCGCCGACGCGGCGGGACCGGTCGATACCCGCAGGTTCGTCCCGGAGTCTTACGATCTGCTGACAGCGGGGCGGCGCATGGGCGCGATCTCATCCGGCTCTCAGCGGCCTGCCACGCGGCCGCCGCAACCTCGTTCCGGTGGGGACGCCCACCGCTGCCAGCGCCCCAGGAGACCCTCCGTCCCGATGTCGCCCACAGAACGCCTGCTCGCCGGCCCGCCGCTCGACGGCCGTGCCGAGCCGCTCGCCTCCCACCGGGCCCGCCTCGGCGAGCTGCCCGTGGTGCCCGCCGCGGAGATGATCGCGGCGCTCGAGGCGGCGGGGATGCTCGGCCGGGGCGGCGCCGGCTTCCCCGTCGGCCGCAAGTGGCGCGCGATCGCCGAGGGATCCGGCCGCGGCACGCCGGTCGTGGTGGCCAACGGGGCCGAGGGCGAGCCCGAGAGCGCCAAGGATCGCGTCCTGATGGCGCACCGGCCGCACCTGGTCATCGACGGGGCGCTGCTGGCCGCCCGAACCCTGGGCGCCGACCGCGTCGAGCTGTACGTCGGTCGCGAGCACAGCGCCGCCGTGCAGGCCGTCCGGGCCGCCGTCGAGGAGCGGCCCGCCGCCGACCGCGCCCTGCTCCACCTGGTCGAGGCGCCGCTCGGGTACGTCGCGGGCGAGGCCACCGCGGTGGTCCACTACGTCAACGCCAAGGACGCCCGGCCGCTGGCGACGCCACCGCGCATGTCCGAGCGCGGCGTCCGCAACCGCCCGACGCTGGTGCAGAACGTGGAGTCGCTGGCCCAGGCGGCGCTCATCGCGCGCAACGGGCCGGACTGGTTCCGGGAGCGGGGTCGCGGCGCCGACCGCGGCACGGCGCTGGTCACCATCGCCGGCCCGGTCCGGCACGAAGGGGTTGCCGAGATCGACCTCGGCACGCCGCTCGCCGAGCTGGTGGAGTTCGCGGGCGGCCTCACCGGCACCCCGCA
The DNA here is from genome assembly GCA_021783595.1 of Chloroflexota bacterium. Classification (GTDB taxonomy): domain Bacteria; phylum Chloroflexota; class Limnocylindria; order Limnocylindrales; family CSP1-4; genus CAIXZV01. The sequence goes on from JAJXTS010000075.1 coordinate 1,234, forward strand.
GGCGGTGCTGATCGGCGGCTACTTCGGCACGTGGGCGCGGATCGAGGACGCATGGGACGTGCCGCTCGAGCCGGAGTCGCTCAAGGCCGCCGGCCTGGCCTTCGGCTGCGGTCTCGTCCGTCTGCTCGACGCCCGCGCCTGCGGGGTGGACTACAGCGCGCGGATCATGGGCTTCCTGGCCGCCGGCTCGGCGATGCAGTGCGGGCCGTGCAAGTACGGGCTGGCCGATCTCGCCGGGGCGAGCGGACGGGTGGCCGCCTTTGGCGCGAAGGCCACCGACCTCATCGACATCGACCGCTGGACGGGGCTGGTCACGGGCCGCGGCGCCTGTCGCCACCCCGACGGCGCCGCGCAGCAGATGGGCACCGCCATGGCCGTCTTCGAGGACGACTTCGCCAGCCACGCCGCGAGGGGCCGCTGCCTCGCCGGGGGCACCAGGACGGGAGGCCGGCGATGAGCCGCGAGCCCAGACTCACCATCGACTGGATCGCCTGCAACGGCTACGGCGTGTGCGAGGCCGCCGCGCCGGACCTGATCGTCCTCGACGACTGGGGCTACCCGATCCTCCCCGACGGGCCGATCCCGCCGGACCTGGCGCCCCAGGCTCGCCGGGCGGTCAACGACTGCCCGATGCTGGCGCTGGCCTGGGAGGGCGACGGTGCCCCGGGCGGCGGCCGTCTGGGGCGACTCGGCGGCCGCCGGTAACGCGCTCCGCGGCGCCCGCCCGAAACCGCGGCGGCGGCGCCCGGCGACCCCCGGCGTCGGGTCAGGAGCTCGCTCCCTGGCCCGTCCGGACCGACGCGATCAGGCGCTCGATCTCCGGCACGGCCGTGCCGGCGTTGTCGCTCCAGTCGTCGGCGCCGACCCAGGTCGCCGTCCCCTCGGTCATCTGCCCGCCGCCCACGATGATCCCGGGCGCGTCGGTGCGTCCCGCGTAGGCCGCCCGGAGCGCCGCGATCGTGTCGCGCATCGCGGGGAAGGAGGTGAGCAGCATCCCCGACAGGCCCACGACGTCCGGCTGGAGGGCCAGCGCCTCGCGGACCACCTCCTCGGGCGGCACGTCCACGCCCAGGTCGTGCACCTCGAAGTTCATCGAGCGCAGCAGCATCACCAGCAGGTTCTTGCCCAGGTCGTGGATGTCCCCCTGCACCGTGCACACGAGGACGCGGCCCGCAGGCGGCCCGGCGGGCGAGTGGTCGGGCGCGCCGGCGGGCCCCACGAGCGGCTCGAGGATCTCCATCACCTCGCGGAAGATCTCGCCCGCCATGATCAGCCCGGCGATGAAGTACGTGCCCTCGCGATACCGGTCGCCCACCACGGCCAGGCCTGCCTGGCAGTCCTCGATGATCGCCGAGGCCGATTCGCCTCCCAGCAGGCGCGCGCGGACACGCTCGACGGCGGCCTCCTCCTCGAGGTCGGCGATCAGGCCGACCAGCGCGTCGCTCACGCGGTCTCCTTCGCGGCGTCGGCCGCGGGCTGGCGGGGCTCGAAGCCGACGGTCGTCTCGAACGTCAGCAGGTCGGCACGGCAGACGAACACGCCCCACGACAGCGGCAGGTCGTCGAAGCCGAAGAAGTGATGCTCGAGCAGGAATGCCGCCTCGCCGACCTGGGCCCGCAGGTGCGCCGCCTCGGCGGTCCGGAGGGTTGTGGCGAGGAGCGTCAGGCGGCCCCGCTTGGGGCCAACCTGGCCGTTGCCCTCGAACAGGTCGCGGAGCGCGGTCACGCCCAGCTCGGTCTCGATGACGGGCCGACGCGGGTCGTAGGTGAGCGACTCACGGTGGTACAGCACGGGGCGCCCGTCACGGTGGAGCAGGCGGCGGATGGCGATGACCCGATCCCCCTCCTCGAGCTCGAGCATGCGGGCGACCCGTTTGGACGCCGGCACCACGCGCACCGAGAGGATGCGCACCTTGACGGCCGGGTCTGCGAGGATCCCCCGGAAGGAGCGCAGGTCGAAGGTGGCGGTGGCGATCGACGCCGCCTCGACGAAGGTGCCGCGGCCGGGCGTGGCGGTGACCGCGCCCTCGTCAACGAGGATCTTGATCGCGCGCCGCACCGTCACCGGGGAGAGCCGGTACGCGCGGATCAGCTGTGCCTCGGTGGGCAGTCGGTCGCCGGCGTGGAATTCGCCCTCGGCGATGCGCTCGCGGAGAATGTCCGCCAACTGGGCGTAGGCTGGCTCGTAGGCGCCGCGCTCGATGGCGCGGACCGTTGCGGGCGGGGTGCGCCGCGATCGAGCCGCCTCTCGTGCGCTGCCCACCATCGCTGCCTCGGACCTCCTGCTCGCCGCCTAGGTTGTCGGATTCCCCGCCTGGCGCGGGGGCCGAATGGCCCGGTGAATCCGGGCCCGTTGTCCACGACGCAAACAGATTACGATGTTTATATATCGCAATCGCGCCGCCGTGTCATCGAGGACGATCGTGGCAGCACTCCCGCGCAAGCCCCAGGCCCCCAGCGCCTTCCCCTACGACCCGTCGCGGGTGAAGGTGATCGCCTGTGCCACCGTCATCGAGGAGATGGCGCCGAGGATGCCGCCGGAGATGGCGCGCGAGGTCCTCGACTTCGGGCTCCACTACCGGCCCGGCGGCCTGACGGTTGCGCTCCAGGAGGTCATCGACCGCTCGACCGGCTTCGACACGCTGCTCCTGGGGTACGGCCTGTGCTCGCGCGGCGTCGTGGGCCTGCGGGCCACCACGGCCCGCCTCGTCATCCCGCGCGTGGACGACTGCATCGCGATCTTCCTCGGCTCCCGCGGCGACTACACCGAGCAGCATGCGCAGGAGCCCGGCACCTACTACCTCACCAAGGGCTGGATCGAGGCGAAGGACTCGCCGCTCGACGGGCTCAACGACCTCGTCCCCAAGTACGGCGAGGCCAAGGCCGAGCGGATCATGCGGATCATGCTCAAGAACTACACGCGCATCGCCTTCATCGACACCGGCGCCTACGAGCTGGAGCACTACCGCGCCTACGCCCAGGAGAACGCCCGGCGCTTCGACCTGCGGTACGAGGAGATCGCGGGCAAGCCGGGCCTGGTGGAGAAGCTGCTCTACGGGCCGTGGGACGGCGAGTGCGTGGTGGTGGAGCCCGGCGGCACCGTGGAGTACGAGGCGTTCGTGGCCGACGGCCACGTTCCGGCGGCGGGCCTCCCGGGGCTGAACCGTGCCTGAGCCGGCCGGCACGCCCGGCCCCGCAGCGCCTGCCACGTTCGAGGTGGACTTCGAGCCGGCGGGTCGCCGCGTCCGGGTTGAGTCGGGAACGCAGCTGCTCGAGGCGGCCCGGTCCGCGGGGGTGGGCCTCGCGTCGGTGTGCGGCGGCGACGGGACCTGCGGCCGGTGCCGCGTCGTGGTGATGGAGGGCGCCCTGCCCGACCCGTCCGACGCCGACCGGCGCGCCCTCTCGCGCACCGAGATCGCCCGCGGCGAGCGGCTCGCCTGCCGGGTGCCGGTGGCCAGCGACCTCAAGGTCCACATCCCCAAGGCGTCGATGATCACGGACCAGCGGCTCCAGGTGACCGGGCCCAAGCGGACCGTGGCCGTGGACCCGGCGGTCCGCGTGTACCACGTGGCCGCCGAGCCGCCGACGCTCGCCGACGCGCGCTCGGACTTCGACCGGATCCTCGCCGCGGCCGCCACCGCGCACGGCATCCGGCGGCTCGCCGCGGACCCGGTGGTGCTCTCGCAGCTGACCACCACCGTCCGCCGCACCGGCTGGGAGGTGGGGCTGCTGGCCCGGGGGCATGACCTCGTCGGCGTGCTGCCTCCCGGCCAGCACGCGGTCGGCGTGGCGGTCGACCTCGGCACCACCAAGATCGCCGGGTACCTGATCGACCTCGAGACGGGCGTCGAGCTGGCGGGCGAGGGGATCATGAACCCCCAGATCGCGTACGGCGAGGACGTCATCAGCCGGCTCGCCTACGCGGTGCGCCAGCCGGGCGGCGCCGAGACGCTGGCGCGCGTGGTCCGCGAGGGCCTCGACGCCCTGGTCGGGACCATGTGCGAGCAGACCGGCATCGGCCGGGACCAGGTCGCCGAGGGCTGCATCGTGGGCAACACCGCGATGCACCACCTGCTGCTGGGGCTGCCGGGGCGACAGCTGTCCCAGGCGCCGTTCGTGGCGTCCACCTCCTCGCCGTTGGACGTGCGCGCCCGGGACCTCGGCATCCGCATCGCGCCCGACGCGCGCATCCACGTGCCGCCCAACATCGGCGGGTTCGTGGGCGCGGACCACGTGGCGATGATCCTGGGGGCGGACCTCGACCGGGTCGAGGCCGTCAAGATCGGCGTGGACATCGGCACCAACACCGAGATCGTGCTCCGCCGGCCGTCCATGGGGCACCTGGCGTCCACCTCCTGCGCGTCGGGCCCCGCCTTCGAGGGCGCCCACATCCGCGACGGCATGCGGGCGGCCACCGGCGCGATCGAGCGGGTGACGATGTTCGCCTCCGACCGCCTGCCGGAGCTCAGGACCATCGGCGACGCGCCGGCGGTGGGGATCTGCGGGTCGGGGATCGTGGACGCCGTCGCCGAGCTCTACCGCACCGGGCGCATCGACCACCGCGGACGTTTCCAGACTGGCGCCCCCGGCGTCCGGCGCGGCGAGAGGGGCCTCGAGACCGTCCTGTCGCCCGCCGAGACCAACGGGATCGGCCGCGACGTGGTGATCACCCAGGGCGACGTCAACGAGATCCAGCTGGCCAAGGGCGCGATCGAGGTGGGCATCCGCATCCTGCTCGACGCCACCGGCACCGATCCCGCCTCGGTGGACGAGGTGGTCGTGGCCGGCGCCTTCGGCTCCTACCTGGACCTCGACAACTCGCTCGCGATCGGCCTGCTGCCCCGGCTGCCGAACGCCGCGTACGTGCAGGTGGGCAACGCGGCCGGGACCGGCGCCAAGGCGGCCCTCCTCTCGCTCCGCGAGCGCGCCCGAGCCCGCCAGATCGCCCGCGAGGCGGGCTACGTGGAGCTCACCACGTACCCCGGCTTCCAGCGCCGGTTCGCCAACGCCATGCTCTTCCCCCGCCCCGAACCCTGAGGCACACGCCCATGGCTTTCCAGATCATCGCCGAGAAGATCAACGGCACCCGCAAGTCCGTCCAGGCCGCCGTCGTCGGGCGCGACCAGGCGTTCATCGAGGACCTGGCGCGGCGGCAGGCCGAGGCCGGAGCGACGTGGATCGACGTCAACGCGGGCACCAGCCCCGAGCGGGAGCCCGACGACCTGGTCTGGCTCGTCCAGACCGTCCAGGCGGCCGTGGACCGGCCGCTGTCCATCGACACCGCCAACCCCAGGGCGCTGCGGGCGGCGCTCGCCGCCGTGGCCAAGACGCCGCTCGTGAACTCGATCAGCGGCGAGCGGTCGCGGATCGAGGGCGTCCTGCCGCAGGCGGCCGAGGCGGGCAGCCCGGTGGTGGCCCTCGCGCTCGACGACGCGGGCATCCCGGCCACGACCGAGGCGCGGATGGCCGTCATCCGCCGGCTGGTGGGCCTCACCCGCGAGGCCGGCATCCCCGACGGGCGCGTCTACGTGGACCCGCTGGTGATGACCATCTCCACCAACGTCCAGAGCGCCAACATCGCCCTCGCGACGATGCGCGCGGTCAGGGACGAGTTCCCCGAGTGCCACATGACCTCGGGGCTGTCCAACGTCTCGTTCGGGCTGCCGGCGCGCGCCCTGGTGAACCGGACGTACCTGGCCCTCGCGGTCGAGGCGGGCCTCGACAGCGCGATCCTCGACCCCCTCGACCGCGAGCTCCGGGCGTCCCTCCTCGCGACCGAGCTGCTCCTGGGCAGGGACCGGCACTGCCTTGCCTACACCCGGGCGTTCCGGGCCGGGCTCATCGGGCCCGTCCCCGCCGCCACCGACAAGACGCCGGCCTGAACCCGACCGGCACCGGAGGAATCGGCATGTCACAAGCGCTCATCGACGCCATCGCGGAGATGGAGGACGAGAAGGCGGTCCGCCTCGCCGGGGAGCTGCTCGGCGGCGGCGAAACGCCGCTGGCGATCCTCGAGGACTGCAAGGCGGGCATGGCGGTCGTCGGCGACCGGTTCGAGCGGGGCGAGTACTTCGTTCCCGAGCTGATCCTCGCGGGCGAGATGCTCAAGCAGATCAGCGACATCGTGAAGCCGCACCTGACGCAGGACGGCGACGCGCCCAAGCTGGGCAAGGTGGTCCTGGGCACCGTCGCGGGCGACATCCACGACATCGGCAAGGACATCGTCAACTTCATGCTCGACGTCAACGGCTTCGAGGTCCACGACCTGGGCGTGGACGTGTCGGTCGACCGCTTCGTCGAGGCGGTGCGGGCCGAGCGCCCGGACGTGGTGGCGCTGTCGGGCTTCCTGACGCTGTCCTACGACGCCATGCGGGACACCGTGGCAGCGCTTGAGGAGGCCGGCCTGCGCGGCAGCGTCAAGATCATGATCGGCGGGGGCACGGTGGACGACCAGGTGCGCGCATTCGCGGGCGCCGACGCCTTCGGGCTGAACGCCATGGACGCCGTGAACATGGCCAAGTCCTGGACGACGGCGGGGGTTGCGTGATGACCGAGACGATGGCCTCGACCTGGGTCAACCCCGACCTCGGCAAGACCCCCGAGGAGCTGCTCGTCGAGCGCTCCACCCGCATCAAGACCGCGTACGCCATGGGCCAGCCCGACCGCGTGCCGATCTCGCTGGGCCTGGGCTACTTCTCGGCCGAGCTGGCCGGCGTGTCGCACGCCGACCTGTACCGCGACTGGGACCTCCAGACCCGCGTTCTGGTCGAGGCGGCCAGGCGCTACGGCCCGGACGAGACGCTCGGCCCGTGGCACGACCCGCGGCCCAGCACCACGCTGGGCGACCGGATGACCCGGTGGCCCGGCTGGTCGCTCCCGGACACGAGCTCGTACCAGTTCGACGAGCACGAGTTCATGAAGGCCGAGGACTACGACGCCTTCCTCTCCGACATGAGCGACTTCGCGATCCGGACGTACCTCCCGCGCGCCTTCAGCGAGCTCGAGGGGCTCCAGTACCTGCCGCCGCTCGGGATGAGCCTGTTCGGGTACTACAACATCATCCTGGGCCTGCCCGCCGTGGGGGCGCCGCCGATCCAGAAGGCCCTCGCGGCCATCCAGAAGGCCGCCGGCGAACAGGCGGAGTGGATCGGGATGTCGGTCGCGCAGGCGCAGGCGCTGGCCGCGATCGGCGTGCCGCCGGTGACCTGGCTCGGCGCCCTGACCGAGGCGCCGTTCGACTTCATGTCCGACACCCTGCGCGGCATGCGCGGGATCTTCCTCGACCTCCGGCAGCGGCCGGACAAGCTGCTGGCGGCCGAGAAGAAGGTGCTCGACTTCCAGGTCGACTACGCGATCGCGACGTGCCGGATGCTGGGCATCCCGTACACGTTCATCCCGCTGCACCGCGGCTCGGACGGCTTCATGTCGATCGAGCAGTTCGAGAAGTTCTACTGGCCCCAGCTCGAGGAGATGCAGCTGCGGCTGATCGACGCGGGCATCACGCCGGTCGTCTACTACGAGGGCATCTGGGACCAGCGGGTCGAGTACCTCGCGCGCCTGCCCAAGGGCAAGTCCGTGGGCATGTTCCAGAACTCCAACATGAAGCTGATCAAGGAGACCGCGGGCGAGGCCATGTGCATCGTCGGCGGCATGCCCAACTCGCTGGTCCGCAGCGGGCCCGCCTCCGCGATCCGCGAGAAGACCCACGAGCTCTGCGAGACGCTGGGCAAGGGCGGAGGCTACGTGATGGCCACCTACGTGAACGAGCTCGAGGGCTGCGACCCGGACATGGTCGGGGTGTGGGTGGACGCCACCAAGGAGTACGGCGTCTACCGGTAGGCGCCCCGATCGCGAGCCGGTCCCCGCGCTCAGGCCGGGGACCGGCCGCCTGACTGGAGCACCCTGATGACATCGGCCGGAGCACGAGGCATGGCCACGGAGGCGCCCGCCGCCCACGTCGGCCCCTGGCTGGTGCTGGGGGCCGTGTTCCTCGCGAGCGTCGCGGCCGTCATGGCGCAGTTCGCCGCCCCGCCCGTGATGCCCCTGCTGATCAGCGGGCTCGGGCTGGACCTCGGCCAGGTGAGCGCCATCATGTCCGTGTTCAGCGTGACGGGCCTCGTCCTGGCGCTTCCGGCCGGGCTGGCGCTCAGCCGGTTCGGCACCATCGCGACCGGCGCCGCGGCCATGGCCGCCGTGATCTTCGGCAGCCTCCTGGGCGCCGCGGTGCCCTCGTACCCGGTGCTGCTGCTGGGCCGGGCCGCCCAGGGCGTCGGCGTCGGGCTGATCGGCGTCGTCGCCCCGGCAATCGTGGCGGACGCCTTCCCTCCCCGGCGCCGCGGCGCGGCGATGGGGATCTGGTCGATGTGGGTGCCTGTCGGGGGCCTGCTCATGTACATCATCGCGCCGGCCATCGCCGAGCCCCTGGGCTGGCGGCCGGTCTGGCTGTTCGTGGCCGCGGCCGGCCTGGTGTCGCTGCTCGTCTACGTGGGCGTGCTCGGGGCTGCCGGGGCGACCCCGTCGCGGAGCACGAGCGACGCCCTCGCGGCGCTCCGTCGCGGCATCGCGATCCGCGACGTGTGGCGGCTGGCGCTGGTGTTCGGGCTGGCGTCCACGGCCTTCGGCGCCGCCAACACGTTCCTGCCCACCTTCCTCGTCGGCGAGCGCGGCTTCGCGCTGGCCGACGCGTCGCTGGCGTCGAGCCTCGTCCTGGTGGGGGCCGGGATCGGTGCCGGGGCCACCGGCATCATCTCCGACCGGCTCGGGTCGCGGCGCCGCGTGTTCGTTTGGGCGAGCCTTGTCGCCGCCCCCCTGATGCCCGCGGCGTTCCTCATCGGCGGCGCCGCGCTGCCCTTCGCGCTGGTCGCGATGGGGATGGTGTCCGGTGCCATCCCGAGCGCGATCTTCGCGTCCGTGCCCGAGGTCGTGCAGGCGCCCGACCTCGTCCCGGCCGGCATGGCCGCCATCATGGTCGGCCAGAACGGCGGGTTCGTCGCGGGACCCATCCTGTTCGCCGTCCTGCTGCCGCCCCTCGGCTGGCCCGGGACCGCCGCGGCGAGCGGCGTCCTCGCCATCGCGGGAGCGCTCGTGGGGTGGCGCGCCCGTGTCCGCTGACGAGGGTGGTTCACCGGCCGCCGACCCGTCGGCGGCCCCAGGCCCCGCCCAAGCGGGGCGCAGCAAAGGAGGTCCAGATGCACCAGGAACTCATCGACGCGATCACCGAGATGGACGAGGAGACGGCGGTCCCGCTCGCCGAGCGGCTGCTCGACCAGGGCGTGCCCCCGGCGGAGATCCTCGATGACTGCAAGTCCGCGATGGAGGTCGTCGGGC
>JAJXTS010000076.1 GCA_021783595.1 Chloroflexota bacterium
CGGCCCCGCCGCGGCCCCGCGCGGCCCCGCCGATGAGCCCGGCGCATCAGAACGCGGCCCCGCGGCCCCGGGGGTCCCCGCCGCGGCCCGGCTGATGCGTGGTGTGCATCAAGCGGGCCTTCCGATGCGCCGGAGACATCGCCCGGCCCCGCGGCGAGCGGATCGCCGCCCGTTTGATGCGTGGGACGCATCAAACGGCTGACCCGCCTGACCGGTACGGCAGCCGGCCGAGGGGAGGCGGGGGGCGCAGCCGGCCGAGGGGAGGCGGGGGGCGCAGCCGGCCGAGGGGAGGCGGGGGCGCGCCCGGCCCGGGCGTTAGCGGACCAGCGTCCGCACCACCCCGGACATCAGCGTCGTCGCGCGCCGGGCGCTCGTGGGCGACAGGCGCGACAGCGCCTCCACGAGCTCCAGCACGTCTCGGTCGGGCAGGCCCCCGAGCAGCGCGATCAGCCGCAGGATCGTGTCGTCGGGCACCTCGCCCAGCAGGCGCAGCGCGCGCTCGAGCTCGATGGGCTCCAGGCGCGAGACGAGCCCCACGGCTCGATCGAACAGGCGCACGAACACCAGGAAGGTCGCCAGCCACTCGCGCAGGCGAAGCAGGTCGGGGTCGCCGGGACCGGTCGCGAGGGCGGCCCCCGCATCAGCGAGCGTGCGCTCGAGGACATCGACGATGGGGTCGCCCTCGCGGACCTTGCGCTCGGCCACGACCCGGCCGAACCAGCGCCAGTGGTCGCCGACGGCCTGGTATGCGGCGCCCGCGGGACCCCGCCGACCCACGCGCCGGGGCTCGGCCACCTTCTCGACCAGGCCCCACTGCTCCGCCTCGGCGAGCGCGAGGCTGGCGGCCCGGTGCGAGAGCCCCAACGCCTCGCGCACCTCGCGCTCGGTGAGCGGGGCCTGGCGCGCCAAGAGGTAGGCGTGGACCCGGGCGATGGCTGGCGCGACACCCCAGGCGGCGCCCATGTCGCCCCAGGCGTCGGCGAGGCGCAGCCGGATCTCCTCGGCAATGGGGCTCGCCGGCCGGTCCCGGCGGGCGTCGGCGTCCGGAGCGACGGCGAGGTCGGTCACGCGGCGAATGCTACCCCTCGGCCGAAACGTGCGAGCGGCCAATAGCGGATTTCGGCGGCGCCTGGCAGCCGCGCAGCGCGACTCCCGAGGCGGAGTCCGCGACCCGCCCGCCGTCGCGCTACCCTGCCGCCATGTCTGCGCACACGCTAGACCCCGTCGCGCTCGACCGCGCATTCGACCTCGCGGCACGGCGCGTCCGCACCGGCGAGCTGCCGTCAGTGGTGATGGGCGTGGCCAATGCCGCCGGCACGGTCCGCGTCGAGGCGCTCACCGCTCCGGGCGCCGAGCGCCAGATCGGGACCGACGCGGTCTGCCTGCTCGCCTCGATCACCAAGCCCATCGTCTGCACCGCGGCGCTGCGGCTGGTGCAGGAGGGCCGTCTCGGCCTGCGGGCGCCCCTCGCGGACTGGCTGCCGGAGCTCCGCGGCGACACCCGTCGGGCGATCACCCCGTGGCATGTCCTCACGCACACCACGGGCTACGACGAGGAGGGCGTCGAGCAGCTGATCCGCGACGGCCTCGACCGGGACGGGCTCGTTGCGCGGGTGCTCGCCCTGCAGCCGGCCGTCGCGCCCGGCAGCCGCTTCGCGTACATGACGCTGCCGTTCGAGCTGCTGGCGCTGGCCATGGAACGCGCGGCGGGCGAGGCGCTGCCCGCCATCCTGGCGCGGACCGTGCTCGATCCGCTGGGCATGGCCTCGACCGCCTTCGACCCGAGGGCCGCCGGGCTCGCCGATCGCGAGGCGCCGGTCTCCGTGGGGTTGTGGGAGGGAACGCGCCTGCTGGGCTCCGAGGACCCGCGGGTGGCCGCCGGGCTGGTCGAGCGCTACACGGCGCTGCGCCTGGCCGGCGGCGGGCTGTGGAGCACCGCCGACGACCTGCTCCGGTTCGGCCGGATGATGCTGCGCGGCGGCGAGCTCGACGGCGCGCGGGTGCTGGCCCCCGCGTTCGTGGGGCTGGCCACCCGCGAGGTCACCGTGGACGGGCTGGGCCGCGCGGCGGACCGGCTCGAGGACGAGCACTACGCGCTCGGCTGGGGCAAGCCCGGGCCGGCCCACGTCGCCTCGCCCGCGGCGTTCGGCCATGGCGGGCAGTCCGGGACGAGGCTGTGGGTGGACCCGGCCCACGACCTGGTGTTCGTGTACCTCTCCGCGTCCTGGAACCTGCCGAGCGCGGTCCCGGACGAGCCGCTGTTCGCCGTCTACGGGGCAGCGAGCTAGGCCAGCAGCGCCTCGACCTCTGCCCGCGCCTGGAGGTCTGCCGCGCCCGCCGGGCGGGCCACCCTGCGCGCGGCGACCGCGTTGCCCCAGCGCAGCGCGTCGGCGAGGCCGCGCCCCTCCACCATCGCGGCCACGAACCCGGCGTTGAACGCATCGCCGGCGCCGACGACGTTGACCGCCTCGACGGCGAACGCGGGGCTGCGGACGACGACACCGTCCGCGGTGCACGCGAGCGCCCCCTCCGAGCCCAGGCGCGCCACGACGGTCCGCGCGCCTGCGGCCAACGCCAGCGCCACCGCCGCCACGTCGTCGCGGGCGCGACCCGTCGCGGCCGCCAGCGGCAGCAGCTCCTCGGGCCCGCTGCCGAGCACCACGTCCGCCAGCCCGACCGCCCGGTCCACCGCCGCGCGCCGCTCGTCGTCGAGCCCCCACAGCTCCACGCGGAGGTTCAGGTCGATGGACACGGGGACGCCCGCCGCCCGCGCCGTGGCCATCGCCGCCAGCACGGCGTCGCGGACGGGGGCGTGGCGCAGGCACATCCCGGTGGTGTGCAGCCAGGCCGCGCCCGCGATCGCGTCTGCCGGGACGTCCGCGGGCCGAAGCCAGCGCAGCGCCCCGCCGTCGGCCGGCCAGACCACCAGCGATCGCTCGCCGTCCGGCTCCACCATGGCGATGACCTGGCAGGTCGCGTCCGCCCCGGTCACCACCAGCGCTCGCGTGTCCACGCCGCAGGCCGCGAGGTCGGCCGCCACGCGTCGCCCGAACGCGTCGTCGCCCACGGCGCCCGAGAACGCCACGGGCACGCCGAGCGAGGCCAGCGCCCGGGCGGTGTTCGCGGCCGTGCCGCCCGGGGACAGCACCGGCTCGCGGGCCTCGCGCCGGCCGTCGGGCCCCCGCGCGGGGACGTGGAGGGTGAGGTCCACGTTGGCGTCGCCGAGGACGAGCACGCGTCGGGTCGGGTCGGGCATCTCAGTCGGGGTCGGCGCGCGTGTCCGGGTCGTCGCCCAGCGCGCTCCGGGCGGCCGCGATGAACGCGCGGACGCGCTCGAGGTCCTTGCGGAAGCCACCGCCGGGGAGCTGTCGGCTCGTGTGCGTGAGCGAGTCCACGCCCCACGGCCGCACCGCGCGGATCGCCTCCGCAACGTTCTCGGGCGACAGGCCGCCGGCGAGGATCACCGGCACGCGCACGGACCGCACGATCTCCCGGCTCACCCGCCAGTCGTGGGTGGCGCCGCTGGCGCCGACGCCGGCGATGCCGGGATCTTGCGTGTCGAGGATGAGATAGTCGGCCACCGCCGCGTAGGCGCGAGCCTCGGCGATGCTCTCCGGGCCCGTCACGGACACGGCCTGCATGACCGGAACACCCGGCAGCCTGGCCCGCAGCGCCGCCACCTTGGCGGGCGAGGTGAGGTGGGCGGGCGGGCACAGGTGCAGGATCGCGGGGTGCGTGGCGTCCACCAGCTCGGCGATGGCCACCGGGTCGGTCCACACGGTGAGCACGACGGCTTTGGCGCGGTTGCCCACGGCGAGCGCGATCTCCGCCGCGAGGCGGACGGGCACCTCGCCGGGGAGGCCGCCGTGGGGCGGGGTGATGCCGACGTGGTCGGCGCCGGCATCGGCGCAGGCGAGCGCCTCCATCACGGTCTGCATGGTGTACAGCTGGGTGATCACGGGGCGAAGCGTACGTCGGCGCGCCGCCCGGGGCTCCGCGGGCCGTCGGGCGGGCGGTGGGCTACAGTCGCGCCCATGACCGACGCGATCCACGCCGCTGCCGCCCGGGGTTTCACCGTCGGCGCCGACGCCTACGAGCGCTCACGACCCTCCTACCCGCCGGACGCGGTCGAGACGCTCGTCGCCGCGCTGGGCCTGGGGCCCGGTCGAACCGTTCTCGAGCTCGGCGCGGGGACCGGCAAGCTCACCCGCCTGCTCGTGCCCTCCGGAGCGCGGCTGCTCGCGCTCGAGCCGGTCGAGGCCATGCGCGCCAGGCTCCGCCAAGCGGTGCCGACTGCCGAGCTCGTGGACGGAACCGCGGAGTCGGTCGGGCTGCCGGGCGCGTCGGTGGACGCGGTCGTGGTGGCGCAGGCGTTCCACTGGTTCGACGCCATCCGCGCGCTGTCGGAGGCACACCGCGTGCTCCGGCCGGGCGGGCGCCTCCTGCTGGTGTTCAACCGCCGCGACGAGACCGTGCCGTGGGTGCACGGCCTCGATGACGCGATCCGGCGCATCGCGGCAGGCGAGCCGCAGGTGTGGGACGGCGCCTGGCGCGAGGCGCTGGCCCGCTGCGGCCTGTTCGGCCCGTGGCAGGCGCAGCAGTTCCGGCAAGTCCAGCGCCTGACGCCCGACGGCGTGCTGGACCGCGTCGCGTCGGTGAGCTACGTGGCGTCGGCCTCGCCCGAGGTGCGGGCCGGCCTGCTCGACGAGGTGCGGACGCTGCTCGCCGCCGACCCGCTGACCGCCGGCGCCGACATGATCGACCTCCCGTACGACACGGAGGTGCTCTGGGCCGAGCGCGCGTCGCCCGAGCCGGGGGACGTCGGGTTCGTCGTCTCGGTCAACGCCAACGCCGGCGGGGTGCCGAAGCCGCAGGTGGAGGGCTCGGCCATCGCGCGACTCGGGCCGACCAACGACGCCCACGCCGAGCCCGAGCCCGCGCACGGCGGGCCCGACCAGGCCGTCTGCCTGTACGCGCAGGAGGCCATCGAGCGGGTCCGCGCCGACGGGCACCAGGCGTTCCCGGGCGCCTACGGCGAGAACCTCACGCTGCTGGGGATCGACTGGGCGGCCCTCGCGGCCGGCGACCGGCTGGTGGTGGGCGAGGGCGAGGCCGCGGTGGAGCTCGAGCTCACCAAGCACACGGCGCCGTGCCGGACGCTCGCCCACTGGTTCGTCGGGCGGCACATCGCGCGGATCAGCGGCAAGGCCCACCCCGACGACTCGCGCTGGTACGCCCGCGTGCTCCGCGAGGGGGAGGTGCGCCCGGGCATGCGGGTGCGGGTGCTCCGCGGGTAGGTGGCGGGCCTCCGGCATCCACACCCCCGCAAGGCGGCAGCTTGAGCCACGGCGGCCAGGGTCCCCGGTCGCGGGAATCCCCGGACGAGATCGCCGGCGCGCTACCCTGTCCCCATCGACCACGGAGGACCCATGACCGCCAGCGAGCCCGTCGCCCAGCCCCTGCCGTCCACCCGCGAGGAGCTCCTCGCCCTGCACCGCGAGGCCCGCCAGCGGCGGATCAACGCCGAGCCCGGCGGGCACGAGTGGGCGGCGGCGAGCGCCGAGGTCAGCCACATCGAGGTCCGTATCGCGCAGGTCGAGCGGGAGATGACGCCGCCGCGGATGTAGCGGCCGGCCAGGCCCGCCACGGCGCCCTGCTACGGCGCCCGCCGCGCCGGCCGCCGCGCCGGCCGCCCGCCGCGCTCGGACGCAAACCGTCGCGCGCTGCTATGGTTCGAGCGTGGACGGGGTCGTTCTTGTGCTGAACCAGAACTACGAGCCCCTGAACGTCTGCAACCTGCCGCGGGCGTTCCGGCTCGTCTTCGGCGACAAGGCCGAGGTGATCGAGTACGACCACCAGGAGATCCGCTCGGTACGCTCCGTCTACCGGGCGCCCAGCGTCATCCGCCTCCAGCACCAGATCCGCCGGCCGCGGCCGCGCGTCAAGCTGTCGCGACGCGAGATCTTCGTCCGCGACCAGCACACCTGCCAGTACTGCGGCAGGACGGGCAACGACCTCACCCTCGACCACGTCATGCCGCGCCACCGCGGCGGCGGGCACACCTGGGAGAACCTCGTCGCCGCCTGCCGCACGTGCAACCACCGCAAGGGCGACCGCACCCCCGACGAGGCGCGGCTCCGCCTGCTCCGCCAGCCGTTCGAGCCCCGGAGCGACATCTACTCCCTGTTCACGCCCTACCTCGACGACACGCGCAACGAGGCCTGGCGCGACTATCTGTTCCTCGGCACCAACTAGGCGCGGCATGGGCGCCGATGACGAGGCTGGGGACGGGGCCGCCCGCCTCGCCGCCATCGTCCCGCCCGCCGTCCTCGCCCTGATCGGCCGTCTCGTCGAGGCCGGCCACGCCGCGTACGTCGTGGGCGGCTCCCTGCGCGACGCCCTGCTCGGCCGGGATCCCGCCGACTGGGACCTCGCCACCGACGCCCGGCCCCATCGCCTGGTCGAGCTGTTCCCCGGTGCCGTCTACGAGAACCGCTTCGGCACCGTGGCCGTCCGCCGCGACGCCGAGGTCTTCGAGGTCACCACCTTCCGCCTCGAGCACGAGTACGCCGACTTCCGCCGGCCCCACCGGCTCGACTTCGGCGACGACATCGAGGCCGACCTCGCCCGCCGCGACTTCACCGTCAACGCCATGGCCTGGGGCCGCCGCCCGGGCGAGCCCGCCAACGCCCTGGCCGATCCCCTCGGCGGCCGGGCCGACCTGGACGCCCGGCTCCTGCGCGCGGTGGGCGATCCCGACGCCCGGTTCCGCGAGGACGCCCTGCGCATGGTGCGCGCCGTCCGCCTCGCAGCGACCCTCGGCTTCGACATCGAGCCGACCACGCTGGCGGCCATCCGCGCCAACGCCGGGCTCGTCGCCCACCTCTCCGGGGAGCGGATCGCCACCGAGCTCGAGAAGCTCCTCGGCGCCCCGCGCCCGTCGGTCGGGCTGGCGCTGATGCAGGAGGCCGGCGTGCTCGCGGTCATCTCCCCGGAGCTGGCCGCCCAGCGCGGCATCGCGCAGAGCAAGGTCAGGGGCGAGGACCTCTGGGACCACACCCTGCGAGCGGTGGACGCCGCGCCCGTCGAGCGCCCCGTGATCCGGCTCGCGGCCCTCCTCCACGACATCGGCAAGCCGGCCACGCTCGCCGAGGGCCACTTCCCGCACCACGACGCCGTGGGTGCCCAGCTCGCCGACGCGTTCCTCCGCCGCCTCCGCTACCCGCGCACGCCGGCCGAGGAGGTGGTCCACCTCGTGAAGCACCACATGTTCGTGGTGGACCAGGGCGCCACCGACGCCGCGGTCCGCCGGTTCATCCTGCGCATCGGGCCCGAGCGCCTCGAAGCCCTGTTCGCGCTCCGCCGCGCCGACGACCTCGGCAGCGGCGCTGACCCGGACGACCCCGACACCGTGGCGTTCCGGGCCCGCGTCGAGCGCGAGATCCACGCCGCGCACCCCCTCGACCGCGGCGCCCTGGCCGTGGACGGCCACGACCTGATGGGCGAGCTTGGCCTCGAGCCCGGCCCGCGCCTCGGCCGCGTCATCGACGAGCTCCTCGAGCGCGTCATCGCCGACCCGGGCGCCAACGAGCGCGGCTCGCTCCTTCTGCTCGCACAGGGCATCCTTGCCGACATGTACGAAGACGCCGTGGACCCGTCGTGATCGAGGTGCTGCTCCAGGCGGAGCGCGCGCTGGCGATGGGCCTCGTGGACCAGGCGGAGCGCCTGTACCGGCAGGCCGCGGCCGCCGACCCGCGCAACTCGATCGCGGTGGTTGGCCTGGCGCGAGTGGCGCTCGAGCGCGCCGACGATGCGCGGGCGCTGCAGCTCGCCTGGCGGGCGCTGGCGATCGACCCGGAGAACGCGGCGGCACAACGGCTCGCGGCGCGCATGGAAGAAGTGCTGGCGACGCGGGGCGAGGCCCTGCCGAGCCGGGAGGTGAACGCATGAGGGTCCTGGTCACCGGCGGGGCCGGGTACGTGGGCGGCGTCTCGGCGGACGCGCTGGTCGCCGCCGGCCACGACGTCATCGTCCTCGACGACGTGTCCACCGGCCATGCGGCGGTCCCGCACCCCGACGCGCGCCTCGTCCGCGGCAGCTACGCCGACGAGGAGGCCACCCGCGCCCTGCTCGCGCGCGAGGGGGTGGACGCCATCCTCCACTGCGCCGCCCGCTCGCTCGTCGGCGAGAGCATGGCGGACCCCGCCAAGTACTACCGCGAGAACGTGGTCGGCGGCGTGGCGCTGCTCGAGGCCGCCCGGGTGGCCGGCGTGCGGCGCCTCGTGTTCTCGTCCACGGCCGCCACCTACGGCGTGCCCGACACCACGCCCATCACCGAGGACGCGCCGCTGCGCCCGATCAACCCCTACGGCGAGTCCAAGCGGACGTTCGAGGGCGCCCTGCGCTGGTACGGCGCGGCGTACGGCTTCCGGAGCGTGATCCTGCGCTACTTCAACGTGGCCGGCGCCACCGAGCGGCTGGGCGAGGTGCACCGCCCCGAGACCCACCTCATCCCCAACGTCCTGCTCGCCGCCGAGGGCGGCCCCGCGCTGACGCTGTTCGGGGAGGACTACCCGACCCCCGACGGCACGCCGGTCCGCGACTACATCCACGTCGCCGACCTCGCCGACGCGCACCTGGCGGCGCTGCTGGCAACGGATCCGTCGGACGCGCGCACCGGCCCGCTGGGCGGGGGCCCCACCGAGCCCGTCATCGCCAACCTGGGCACGTCCGCCGGGTTCTCCGTGAAGCAGGTCCTGCAGGCGGCCGAGGCGGTCGTCGGCGCGCCGATCCCGCACACCGTGGGCCCACGCCGGCCCGGCGACCCGCCCGTCCTGGTGGCGTCCAACGCCCGTGCCCGCGAGGTCCTGGGCTGGACGCCCCGGCGCTCCACCCTGCCGGAGATGATCGGGTCGGCGTGGGCGTGGCGGCGGGCGCACCCGAACGGGTACGGCGACTGAACGACGGTCCCGGGCCGCGGCCGGGGCACCTCAAAGGCCCGCGCGCCTGGGATGCCCCAGACAGTCCGCCGCCCCGTCGCGGGCGCGCTGGTCTTGCCGGTCCTCGTCCTCGCCGGCTACCCCTCGCGCTTCTCCGGCACCGGGTACAGCAGGAACAGCCCGATCAGCATCGCCACCAGCAGCGTGTAGATGCCCAGCTGGTAGGCGCCCTTGCCCAGGGTGTCGAAGGTGAGGAACAGGACGAGCCCCCAGAACGTGTTGCCGACAACCTGCGAGCCCTTGCCCACCAGGCCGTACAGGCCGTAGAACTCGCCGAGGCGATCGGGCGGGCTGAGGCGGTACATCAGCACGCGGTCGGACACGTGGAGGCCGGCGAACCCGGCGCCGATCACGAGGCCGGCCACGATGAACGGGCCCTTGGCGATCAGCGTGGCGCCGACGACGAGCGCGACCGCCCACATGGCGAGGACGCTGAACAGCGTCCGCTTGGGGCCGAACCGGTCCACGAGGCGCCCCCAGATGAACGCGGACACGATCGCGGACAGGGTCAGCACGAGCAGGACGATATTGGCCTCGTTCTCGCTGAACCCGACGGCCTTGACCGAGAAGATGGTCATGATCGTGACGCTGGTGTTGAGCGCGTCGGTGTAGAAGAACCGGGACGCGAGGAACCGGCCGAGGCCCGGGTACTGGTCGAGCGAGCGGACGGTGCGCAACGTCTGCGACCAGGCGGAGCCCAGCGGGTCCGCGTCCGCCTTCCGCCGGCTGCCGTCCTCCCGCAGGAACAGGAAGGTGGGCGCCGACAGCACGAAGAACAGGATCGGCGCGACGACGAAGGTCATCGCCACCGACATGTCGGTCAGCAGCAGCAGGATCGCGATGAACACCGTGCCCATGTAGCCGATGCCGGTGGACAGGCTGGCGATCCGGCCGCGGTTCTCGGGCGTGCTGACCAGCTGGAGCGTCGCGTCGAAGTAGATGAGGCACGACTGGTACGAGAACATCGCGAGCATGAACAGCACGATGCCGACCGGCACGGGCACGAACGGGATCGCCACGGCCGGCAGGCAGGCGCCGATCGTGAACGCGAACAGGAACGGCAGGCGTCGGCCGTAGCGGTCCGAGACCGCGCCGAGGAACGGCGAGACCAGCGCGTTGATGCCCACCGACAGCGCGACGGACAGGCCGAGCCAGAGGTTGCCGTTGCTGTCGCCGAGCTTGTCCACCAGGAACAGGGAGATCGCGCGCGAGAAGATCGCGTACGACCAGATCGTGTCGGCGAAGTCGTACAGCGCCCATCCCCCGCGGGCGACCTTGCGGTGGTTGCGGCGGTCGAGCTCCGTCAGCTCGGTGGTCGCGACGGCTGCGGACATCTGGCGCTTGGTCCCTCGTGCACGATCGGCTCGGCGTGCCCGGCTCGGCGTGCCCGGCATGGCGTGCCCGGTGCACATCTCGCCTTGGCGCGGATCATAGGGGGCGGGTCGGCACCCCCATCGGCCCTTTCCGCACCGAAGGCGCCTCGCGGGCCGGGCCGGGCCGTTCCGAGCCGGGCCGGGCCGCGGGCCGCTCCGAGCCG
>JAJXTS010000077.1 GCA_021783595.1 Chloroflexota bacterium
GGGCCTGGCCCGTCAGCCGCCCCCGGGCCGGCCTGGCCCGTCAGCCGCCCCCGGGCCGGCCTGGCCCGTCAGCAGCACCGCCGCGGGCGGTATCGAGCGAGCGGCCCGAACGCGAGGACCCGGATACCGCCCCCGGCAGTGCAACGAAACCCCGTTCGCCTGGCGCCCGCACGGGGCGCTCTCGGGCACCGCCGCGGGCGGTGTCCGGGCCCCGACCGGCGCATAGCACCGCCGCGGGCGGTATCTCGGGCTCCGCCGGACGGGCGGTATCTCGGGCGCCGCCGGACGGGCGCGCTGCCGGGCTCCGCCTGTGCCACGCAACGCCCCCGGCTGGCCCCGGGACTCGCGACGCACCCAGCGGGTGAACGGGCGGTCAGACCGTCGGGCTGCCCGTCCCATGCCGCATCGGACAGTCCGCTGGGCGCCCCAGCCCCCGGGTGAGGCGCCGGCCGGCTCGATCGGAGGATCGCCCTCCCGTTCGCTCGCTGGGTGCCACATGCGGTGACGAGGCTCGGGCGCCGCCGGACGGGCGCGCTGCCGGGCACCGCCTGTGCCACGCAACGCCCCCGGCTGGCCCCGGGACCCGCGACGCACCCAGCGGGTGAACGGGCGGTCAGACCGTCGGGCTGCCCGTCCCATGCCGCATCGGACAGTCCGCTGGGCGCCCCAGCCCCCGGGTGAGGCGCCGGCCGGCTCGATCGGAGGATCGCCCTCCCGTTCGCTCGCTGGGTGCCACATGCGGGTGACGAGGCCGGCACCCGCCGCGCCAGGCATCCGGGTCACGCCCGGCGTTCGCGAGCCCCGGGGCCCGTCGCCAGCAGACCCGAGGACCATCGCAGCGGGCCATTGCCAACTCGGCCGATACACTGATCCCTCCGATGCCCGACCTGCCGATCCGCCCCTATGAGCGCCGCCCCGCCACGTGCGATCCGTGGGACCCGCGCACGGTCGGGGTGGCGCGCGACCTTGCCCGCCTGATCGACGCCGCGCGCGCCGGCACGGTCGTCCACCACATCGGCAGCACGGCGGTGCCGGGTCTGCCCGGCAAGAACGTCGTGGACCTGGCCGTGGAGGCGTCGCCCGACGAGATCCCGCAGGTCGTCGAGGCGGCGTGCTCGCTCGGGTTCGCGCCGCAGGCCGGCCCCGGCGCGTTCCCGCCCGCGCGGCCGCTGCTTTGGGGCACGGTCCTCCACGAGGGGGCCGCGTTCAGCGTCCACCTCCACGTCATGCCGGTTGGCCGCGGCGAGCTGACCGAGCTGCTGGGCTTCCGCGATGCGCTCCGGTCCGACGCCGCGCTGCGGGACGGGTATGCGGCGGAGAAGCGGCGAATCGTCGAGGGGCTTGCTCCGTCCGCTGGGTCCGCCCGCAGCGTGGCGCCCACCTACACGATGCAGAGGGCAAGCTTCGTCGACGCGGCGCTGTACCGTCTGGGCCTCCGCCGGCCGCCGAGCGATCCCGTCGATCCGATCGCCCCCGGCGCCACCATCGGATTCCTGGGCGGCGGCCAGCTGGGCCGGATGATGGCGCTCTCCGCCCGGGCGATGGGCTACCGAGTCGTCGCGCTGGACCCGGACCCCAACTGCCCGACCGCCGCGGTGGCCGACGCGATCATCGTGGGCCGGTACGACGATGCGGACGCGGCGCGGCGGCTGGGCCAGATCAGCGACGTCGTCACCTACGAACTGGAGCACGTGGGCATCGAGGCGGCCCGCGCCGCCTCCGAGGGCGCCCCGCTTCGACCCGGCCTGGCCGCGCTGGCGGCAACGCAGGACCGCCTCGCCGAGCGGCGGTTCCTAAGCGACATCGGCGAGCAGACGGCGCCCTGGCGCGAGGTGCGCGGCGTGGACGAGGCGAGGGCCGCCGCGCGCGAGCTGGGCCTGCCGATGCGCCTCAAGCTCCCGATCGGCGGGTACGACGGGCGCAGCCAGCTGCGGGTCACCAACGCGAGCGCGATCGAGGCGGCCGTGCTCGCCCTCGGCGGCGGCGACGGGCGGCCCCTCCTCGCCGAGGGCGAGATCGACTTCGCGGCGGAGCTGTCCGTGGTGATCGCCCGCGGGCGCGACGGCCGGACCCTCGCCTTCCCGATCTCCCGCAACGTCCACGACGCGGGCGTGCTGGCCGAGAGCGTGGCGCCGGCGCCGTTCCCCGAGCCGATCGGGTTCGTGGCCACCGAGATCGGCGACTGGGTCGCGCGCCGGCTGGACCTCGTGGGCGTCATGACCGCGGAGCTGTTCCTCGCCCGCGACGGCATGCTGATCGTCAACGAGCTCGCCCCGCGGGTCCACAACAGCGGCCACTGGACCATCGAGGGCGCCGCGACCAGCCAGTTCGAGCAGCACCTGCGGGCCATCCTCGGGCTGCCGCTGGGCTCGGCGGCGCCGCACGGGACCGCGGCGATGGTCAACCTGCTGGGCACGGGCCCGGACCGCCCGGCGCGGCTCTCGGGCATGGAGCGCGCCCTCGCGGACCCGGGCGTGCATGTCCATGTCTACGGCAAGCGCCGCGTGTTCGAGCGGCGCAAGATGGGCCACCTGACGGTGGTGGGAGCGGATGCCGACGCGGTGCTCGAGCGGGCGCGACGGGCGCGCGCGGAACTGACCTGGGAGGACTGACAGTGGGCGAGGGGCCGCGGGTCGGCATCGTGGGCGGGAGTCGCTCGGACTTCCCGGTGCTCGAGAAGGCGCAGGCGGTGCTCGAGGAGCTGGGCGTGCCGTGCGAGCTGCGCGTCGTGTCCGCCCACCGGACGCCGGACCAGCTGTTCGCCTATGCGGAGACGGCCGAGGCCCGCGGCGTGCGCGTCATCATCGCGGGCGCCGGCGGCGCGGCCCACCTGCCTGGGATGCTCGCGGCCAAGACGCAGCTGCCCGTGATCGGAGTGCCGATCCCCACCCAGCACCTCGGCGGGCTGGACTCGCTGCTCTCGATCGTGCAGATGCCCCGCGGCATCCCGGTGGCCACGGTGGCGATCGGCAACGCGGACAACGCGGCCCTGCTCGCGACGGCGATCCTGGCGCTGTCGGACCCGGCCCTCGCCGAGCGGCTGCGGGCGAGGCGCGCCGCGCAGACCCAGTCGGTCCTCGACGACCCGTCGAACGCCGAGCCGCTTCGGGACGAGGGCGGAGCGTGACGGAGCGGCGTCTGGACGATGAGGAGCGGCGCCTGATGGAGAGCATCGGCCGCGGGCCTGACGCGCGATCCACGGACATCGTGTCCGGCGGCGGCACGCCCCGCTGGCTGGCGTCGATGCTGCGGCACTGCTCGAAGTGCGGCGCGGAGATCCGCCTCACCGCCCTGCCGGAGGAGAACCGCGAGCGGCTCGCCTGCACCGCCTGCGGGCACGTCACGTACGTCAACCCGCGGCTCGTGGTGACCACGCTGCCGGTGGACGCCGACGGGAGCCTGGTCCTGATCCGGCGGGGGATCGAGCCCGGCTACGGCTCCTGGGCGCAGCCGGGCGGCTTCCTCGAGGTGGACGAGACGGTCGGCGAGGCGGCCGTGCGGGAGACGCTCGAGGAGACGGGGCTGCTGGTGCGGCCCGGCGAGCTGGTGGGGCTCTACTCGCGACTCGAGGCGGCCGTGGTGACGCTGGTGTTCGAGGCCGAGGTCGTGGGTGGCGACGTGCGCACGAGCTCCGAGACGCTCGAGGTGCGCTCGTTCCGCCCCGCCGAGATCCCCTGGGAGGGGATCGCCTTCACGACCAGCTACTGGGGGATCCGCGACTGGGTGGAGCGGCGGCACCCCGAGATCGAGGTGCCGCAGGCGCTCGACGGCCGGGAGCGGTTCTAGGCACGCCCGGCGCGGCCCGGCCCCGGCCCCGGCTCGGCATCGCGGCCGGCTGCGGCTCGCGGGCGCAGCCGGGCGGCAGGCGCGCGGGCGGCCTGCCGTGCCCCGGGAGCGCTGGCCGCTAGCTGATGTCCATGAACACGTTCTTGACCTCGGTGTAGAGGTCCAGCGCCTCCACCCCCAGCTCGCGGCCGATGCCCGACTGCCTGTAGCCGCCGAACGGCGCCTCGACGTGCACGCTGTTGTTGCAGTTGACCGAGATCACGCCCGACTTGAGCGCCTTGGCCGTGCGGATCGCCCGGCCCGCGTCCCGGGTCCAGATGGAGCCCGACAGGCCGTACGGCGAGGCGTTCGCCAGCCGCATCGCCTCCTCCTCGGTGTCGAACGGGATCACGCCGACGACCGGGCCGAAGATCTCCTCGCGGGCGATCCGCATGTCCGGCGTCATGCGGTCGAACACGGCGGGCATGAGGTAGGCGCCCTGGGCGAGGGCCGGGTCGGCGGGCCGGACGCCGCCGGTCACGAGCGCCGCACCCTCGTCCAGCCCCGACGCCACGTACTCCTCGACCTTCGCCCGCTGCCTGAACGAGACGAGCGGGCCGACCTCGGTGGCGGGATCGGACGGGTCGCCCACCTTGACGGCCTCGGTGGCCCTGGCGAACAGCTCGACGACGCGCTCGTGCACTGAGCGCTCGACGAAGATCCGGCTGCGCGCGCAGCAGTCCTGGCCGCAGTTGTCGAACACCGAGTACGGCGAGGTGGCCGCGAACTTCTCGAGGTCCGCGTCCGCGAACACGATGTTGGGGCTCTTGCCGCCCAGCTCGAGGCTGACCTTCTTGATGGTCCCGGCGGCCGTCCGCATGATCTCCTGGCCGGTGGCGGTCTCGCCCGTGAAGGCGATCTTGCCCACGCCGGGGTGCGCCGCCAGCCCGCCGCCGGCGATCGGGCCGGGACCGGTGAGCACGTTCAGGACGCCAGCCGGGAGTCCGGCCTCGAGCGCCAGCTCGCCCAGCCGGATGGCGGTCAGCGGCGAGTACGAGGCGGGCTTGAGGATCGCGGTGTTGCCGGCGGCGAGCGCCGGGCCCACCTTCCAGGCCGCCATCATGATCGGGAAGTTCCACGGGACGATGAGCCCCACGACGCCGATGGGCTCGCGCAGCGTGAAGTCGAAGCCCGGGCGGTGGACCGGGATCGTGGCGCCGCGGATCTTGGTGGTGGCGCCGGCGTAGAACTCGAGCACCTTGGCAACCTGGCCCACCTCCCAGCGGGCGCCGCTGATGGGCTTGCCGATCTGGAGGGACTCGAGCCGCGAGAGTTCCTCCTCGTGGGCGCGGACCACCTCGGCGAAGCGGAACATCAGGTGCCCGCGGTCCGCCGCGGACAGCTGCGACCACTCGCCATCGAAGGCACGCTGGGCGGCGGCGACCGCGCGGTCCACGTCCTCCGCACCGCCCCGGGGCACCGTGCCCACGACGGTGCCGCGGTGCGGCTCCACCACCTCGAAGGTCTGTCCGTCGGCCGCTGCGACGAGATCGCCGCCGATCACCATCCGGTACTCGGTCATGGGTGCGTGGTCTCCTCGCGCCGCTCCGGCGGCGTCGCTTCGGGTGGGGCGGGCATCCGCTCTCGGGTCAAGGCCGCGATTCTATGGCGCGCGGGCCCGCCGCCGGGCCGGTGTCGTGGGCGCCGAGCCGGGGCGGGCACCTGACCCTCGGACCGCGACGACGGGCCGGCAGACCCGGCGGGGACCACGGTCCTGCGGTTAGCATCGCGGACATGGCAGGCAACGCGCACCCGAGGCGGTCTCCGGCCGGGCGCGGGGCCCAGGTGCTGGCCGAGGCGGTTCGGGGCCACCACCTCCGGGCGTGGTTCGCGGTGGTCCTCGCGTGCGCGGCCGTCGGCACGCTCGGCTACATGGCGTTCTTCGGCTGGGGCGCCAGCGACGGCCTGTTCATGACGGTGATCACGCTCACCACGGTGGGCTTCAAGGAGGTCCGCGACCTCAGCACGTTCCCGGAGCGCGTCTGGACGATGCTGCTGGCGGTGGCGGGGGTGGCGATCATCTACGGCACGATCGGGATCGTCGCGGAGACCATCATCAGCGAGGCCGCGAGCGGCCGTCGGGAGGAGAGGCGGATGCGCGAGGCGGTGGCGGCGCTGCAGGGCCACTTCATCGTGTGCGGCTACGGGCGGGTGGGGTCCACCGTGGCGCACGAGCTCGAGCACACCGGCGAGCGGCTGGTGGTCATCGACATCCTGCCCGCCTCGCTTGAGCGCGCGGCGAAAGCCGGCAGCCTGGTGGTGGAGGGCGACGCAACCGATGACGCGACGCTGCGCGCGGCTGGCGTGGAGCGGGCCCGAGGCCTGGTGACCTGCATCGACTCCGACGCGAACAACGTGTACGTCACGCTGTCGGCCCGGGCGATGAACCCCGGGCTGTTCATCGTGGCCCGGGCCAACACCGAGGGCTCCGAGGCCAAGCTGCTCCAGGCCGGTGCGAACCGGGTGGTCTCGCCGTACACCAATGCCGGACGGCGGATCGCCGAGCTAGCCGTGCGGCCGCACGTCGCGGACTACATCGACGCCGCGCTCTCGCACGGCAACCTCACGTTCTCGCTCGAGGACATCGAGATCCCGGCCGGGAGCCCGCTCGCGGGACGCACCGTGGGGGCGCTCCGCGCCGAGGGCGCCGTGACCCTCGCGATCCTGCGGCAGGACGGCGCCTACGAGCCCAACCCGCCCGACGCGCGCGAGCTGGGCGAGGGCGAGCGTGTGATCGCCTCCGGGTCAGCGGAGGCCATCGCCCGGCTGGAGGCGCGCGGGTAGGTCCGGCGCGCGTCGGGGCTCGGCGCGGCTCGGCGCGGCCCGGCGCAGGGATCAGCTTGCGGCGCGCTCCCGCTCGTCGGCGGCCATGGCGGCGCCCACGATCCCGGCGTCGTTGAGCAGCTTGGCGGGGATCACCTCGGCACGCACCGTCAGCCGGGGCACGAACTTGTCGGCCCGCTTCGAGACGCCGCCGCCGATGATGAACAGCTGCGGCCAGAACAGCCGCTCGATGGCCACCAGGTGCTCGTCGAGGTCCGCCGACCAGGCCTTCCACGAGAGCCCGCGCCGGATCCGCGCCGCCGCCGCGGAGCGCCGCTCCGCATCGCGGCCCCGGATCTCCATGTGGCCGAGCTCGAGGTTCGGGACCAGCATCCCGTCGTAGAACAGCGCGGAGCCGGTCCCGGTCCCGAGGGTGATGAGGAACACCGTGCCCCGGCGGCCGACGCCGGCGCCGAACCGCATCTCCGCGACGCCCGCGGCGTCGGCGTCGTTGATCAGGTGGACGGGGCGGCCGAGCACGCGCTCCATCGCCGCGTCCGCGTCGAAGTCCAGCCACCCCGCGTCAACGTTGGCCGCCGTCCGCGTGACGCCGCCGGTGATCACGCCCGGGAAGCCCACGCCGACGGCCGTGTCCGGCGCCAGTTGAACCTCCTGGCCGATCCGCCGGACGATCCGCGCGATCGACGCGATGACGGCGGCGGGCACCGACGGCTGGGGCGTCAGGACGCGATGGCGCTCGCTGATGAGCTCGCCCGTGTCCAGGTCCACTGCCGCCGCCTTGATCCCGCTGCCCCCGACGTCCACGCCGATCGCGACGCGTCGGCCCTCGATTGACTTGGCCGGCCGGTCCAGCGGCGCGACGGCGTCCTCCTCCGGATCCGCATCGGGGTGCTCGGCGACCAGCTCCTCGGCCTCCTCGGCCGCCTCGATGGCCTTGGACTCGTCAGGCTCGACGGTCTCGGCCGGCTTGTCCACCGCGGGCGCCACGGCGACCTCCGGGGTGGGGGTTTCGTGGGGCTGGGTGTCCATGACGCGGCCTCCGTTGCGGCGCCCGGCAGGGCTCGGGACGCGCCCGGGCCCGGCGCCTCGTCGACTAGAAGTAGTTCACCGTGATCCCGCCGTCCACGACGAAATTCGCGCCGTTGGTCCAGCGCGACTCGTCCGAGGCGAGGTAGATGCCGACGTTGACGATCTCCTCGGGCCTGCCGAAGCGACCGGAGGGGTTGCGGTTGAGACGGAGCGCCTTGGCCGCCTCGTCCTTGAGCAGCCAGTCCATGAGCAGGGGCGTCTCGATGGGGCCGGGGCTGATGGCGTTGGAGCGAACGCCGCGGCCCGCGAACTGCACCGCGAGGCTCCGCGTCAGCGCGAGGACCGCGCCCTTCGACGCGGTGTAGGCGTCCTGCGGGACCGAGCAGCCGAGGATGGCGACGAACGACGCGATGTTGATGATGGACCCGCCGCCCTGCTGGAGCATCTGCGGGATCGCGTACTTGCAGCCCAGGAACACGCCCCGGACGTTGACCGCCATGACCTGGTCCCAGGTGGCCACGTCGGTGTCGATCACCGAGTGGTCCGCCTCGGGCATGATCCCGGCGTTGTTGTACAGCGCGTCCACGCGGCCGAAGGTGGCCACCGCGTGCTGGACCATCCCGCGCGCGTCGTCCTCGCGGGACACGTCGGCGCGGACGAACGTGGCCTCGCCGCCGGCCGCCCTGACGGCCGCCACCACGGCCTCGCCAGCCGGCTCGGACACGTCGGAGACGACGACGCGGGCTCCTTCCCTGGCGAACAGCTCCGCGGCGACTTTGCCCATGCCGCTGCCGCCGCCGGTGATGATCGTGACCTTGCCGTCCAGTCGCATCGAGGATCGCTCCGGCGTGATGAGGCGTGATCAGATGATTGTCGCAAGCGTAGCCAAATTGCTGGCGGCGTGGGCTGGCGAATCCGGAACCCGGCCGGGCCGCCCGTCTGGGCAGTCCGGCCGGCGGGGCGTCAGCCGCGCTCGAGGTACCGCTCGCGGTCCCAGTTGTGGACGATCGCGTCGTACTGCGTCTGCTCCACGCGGGCGGCGTTGAGGTAGTGCTCCACCACGTCGTCGCCGAAGATCTCGCGGGCGGCCTCGGACCGCTCGAGCTCGCCGATGGCCTCCCACAGCGCGCGCGGCATCCGCGGGTGGCCCTCGGCCGCGTACCCGTTGCCGCGGAACTCCGGCTCGAGCGGGAGCCCGTGCTCGATGCCGTACAGCCCCGCGCCGATCATCGCCGCGTACGTGAGGTACGCGTTCATGTCGCCGCCCGGGAAGCGGTTCTCCACGTGGAGGGCGCCGCCGTGGCCCACCAGCCGGAAGCCGGTGGTGCGGTTGTCCCGGCCCCAGACCACGTTGACCGGCGCCCAGGAGAGCGCCGCGTACCGCTTGTACGAGTTGACGAACGGCGCGATGAACGGGGCCAGCTCCCGCGAGAGCTTCATCATCCCGGCCGTGAACTGCGAGCCGAGGGTGGAGATGCCGTACGGGCCGGCCGGCTCGCCGTCTGCCGCGGCGAACAGCGGGCGGTCGTCGTCGGCGCCCCAGATGCTCATGTGCAGATGGCCCGACGAGCCGGTCCAGCGATGGTCCGGCTTGGCCATGAACGTGATGCCCCAGCCGTTGAGATAGGCGATCTCCTTGGCGCCGTGCTTGAAGACCACCGTGCGGTCAGCCGACTCGAGCACGTGGTCGTAGCGGATGTTGACCTCGTGCTGGCCAGGGGCCGCCTCGCCCTTGCTGAACTCGATCGGGATGCGCGCCTCGGTCATGAGGTTGCGCAGCAGCCGGTGGAGCGGCTCGGCCTTGACGGCCTGGAGCAGGTGGTAGTCCTCGTTGTAGTAGCCGAACGGCTTGGGCACCGGCCAGCCGCGGTCGGCGAGGCTCTCCCAGCTGTCCCGCAGGACGTAGTACTCCAGCTCCGAGCCGGCCTTGACGGCGATGCCCATCGAGGCGGCCTTCTCGATCTGGCGCTTGAGGATCGTCCGCGGGGCGACCGGGATCTCGTCGCCCTCGTCGTCGGTGGCGTCCGCGAGCACGAGCGCGGTCTTCTCGAGCCAGGGCAGGACCCGCAGCGTGTCCCAGACCGGGGCGGCGATCCAGTCGCCGTAGCCGGTCTCCCAGTTCATGAGCTTGAACCCGTCGGGCGTGTTCATCTCCATGTCGGTGCCCAGCAGGTAGGTGCAGAAGTGGGCGCCGTGGTCGATGACCCCGTTGAGGAACGCCTGCGCCTGGACCCGCTTGCCGACCAGGCGGCCCTGCATGTCGGTGATGGCCACGATCAGGGTGTCGATCTCGCCCGAGCGGACCATCCCCTCGAGCTCCTCGAGGCGCGGGTGCTTGCCGTGCGGGGCGTGGGCGGTGGTGATCTGCGCGGCGCGGGTGCGGTTCTGCCTGGGCATGCGGGGCGTTCCTCTCGGCTCGGTGACGACGGGGAGCGGGGATGCGGTCGAGACGGTGGCGGTTGGTTCGCCGTCATCGAGTCGTCCGCGACGATCACGGCCCCGGTGAGCGTGCGGTGGATGACCTCGTCCGGGGACCTCGTGAAACACGCCCAAGCCTGCCGCTCCTCCTGCTGCGCCGGGCCCAGACTTCCATGCAACAACGCTGACACCGCCCTTGGGGCCTGCGCTTGCTGCGCTCGTTCGACGGGACGGCCGCGCGGAGGGCGCGATCGTAGCGCCATTTCAGCGCCGCCGAAGGAGGGTCTCGGCGCATGGCCGCGTCGCCCTCGGGGGCACCGTCCGCGGCGGCAAGGTCCCGGTCCGGAGAACGTCCCCACCAGCTCGGGTGCCTCCATGAGCTGCGACGTGGGACGAAGGCGTTCCCCGACGTCGCAGTCTCGTTCACGATCATGTCCATCTT
>JAJXTS010000078.1 GCA_021783595.1 Chloroflexota bacterium
GATCCGCCCGGAAACGAGGCCGCGAGCAGGTCCAGGGCATCCCTGCCTGGCGCGAGCCGGCCCGTCACGGTGGTCACCAAGTGCTGCACGGCCGAGGTCCGCTCCAGGCGCAGCAGCCGCGGCACGCGCACGGTGCCTGGCACGCACACCCGGCCTAGGTCGTTGCGCAGCACGTCCACGATCATCACGTTCTCGGCCTGGTCCTTGCGGCTCGCCAGCAGCTCGCGGGCGAGCGCACGGTCCTCCTCACGCGCGCGGCCGCGGGGGCGCGTGCCCTTGATGGGGTCCGTGGCGACGTGGCCGTGGTCGTCCACGGCGAGGAACGGCTCGGGCGAGGCGGAGAGGAGCGCGCGAGGTGCGCCCGTGAGCGGGTCCGGGCCGAGGTCCAGGTAGCCGGCGAACAGGGCGGGGTCGCCGGTGCGGAGGCGGCGGAAGACGGGCCACGGGTCGCCGGTGAACGGCGTCGCGAGCCGGCGCGTCAGGTTGGCCTGGTAGATCTCGCCTGCCGCGATGGCCTTGCGAACGGCCTCCACCCGCTCGGTCCACGCCGCGTGCGAGGTGCCCGAGACGAAGGCGAGCGGGGCGTCCCGGCCGGCCGGCGGCGGTCCCGCGGGGCGTCGGCCGGCCAGTCGATCCCGCACCGCGGCGAGGCGCCGGTCCAGGCGTTGGGCGTCCCCGTCGAGCGCCCGGCCGCCCAGCCATGCCGCCCCGGTCCGCCGGTCCCACGAAATCGCCCAGTCGTGCAGCGCGAGGCGCAGATCCGGCAGCGGCTGGTCCGCAGCGGCGAGCGAGGGGAGGCGCTCGAGCCGCCGACCCAGGTCGTAGCCGAGGTACCCGACGAGCCCGCCCGCGAACGGCGGGAGACCGGCGGACCGGACGCCCGCCTCGACCTCGTCGCCCGCATCGGCCGCGACCCCCGCCAGCCTCGCCAGCAGCGCGCGAGCCCCGGCAAAGGGGTCGGCGCCGTCGGCCGGCGCCTCCAGCACCGAGACCGGGTCGGCGGTCAGCAGGCTCCAGCGGCCCATCCGGCCGGGCCGCGCGCTCTCGAGCAGGGCGAGTCCCGGCAGGTCGCGGAGGGCCTCGGCCGCGTCCATCGGCGCGGTGCCGTCCAGCAGCGGCAAACGCTCGAGGCGCGCCGCGGCGGCCCCGGCAGCAGGGGCGGCCGGGGGGCGGCGGCCGGAGCGGGCTTCCGGCGTGGACGGCACGCGGCGATGATAGGGTGCAGCGGGAAGCGTCCCGGGCAGTCGGCACGACGGACACGC
The DNA here is from genome assembly GCA_021783595.1 of Chloroflexota bacterium. Lineage (GTDB taxonomy): Bacteria > Chloroflexota > Limnocylindria > Limnocylindrales > CSP1-4 > CAIXZV01. The sequence goes on from JAJXTS010000078.1 coordinate 1,263, forward strand.
GGAGGAGCGATGCGCGCTCGCGAGCTCGGCATCAAGATCGGCCTGCTGGAACCGGGCGAGCTCGACGCCATCACCGATGTCGCGGGCGTGCGCGTGGGCCACACCACGCTGATCTCCGGCGAGGGCCCGCTCGTCGCGGGACAGGGCCCGGTCAGGACCGGCGTGACCGTGGTGGTCCCGCACGGGGACGACGTCTGGACCGAGCCCGTGTTCGCGGGATGCCACCGGCTCAACGGCAACGGCGAGCTCACGGGCCTCGAGTGGGTCCGCGAGTCCGGGTTCCTGGGCGGCGTCATCGGCATCACCAACACCCACTCGGTGGGCGTCGTGCGGGACGCGCTCGTCGTCCACGCGGCCCGGTCCCGCGCCAGCGGGGCCGTGTTCTGGTCGTTGCCGGTGGTGGGCGAGACGTATGACGGCGCCCTCAACGACATCAACGGGTTTCACGTGAAACAGGCCCACGTGGACGCGGCGATCGCCGCCGCGTCGGGCGGTCCGGTGGCCGAGGGCAACGTGGGCGGCGGGACCGGGATGGTCTGCCACGAGTTCAAGGGCGGCATCGGCACCGCCTCGCGCCGCGTGCCGGCCGGGGACGGCGGCTGGGTCGTGGGCGCGCTCGTCCAGGCCAACTACGGCTCGCGCGAGCTGCTCCGGATCGACGGCGTGCCGGTGGGCCAGGAGATCCCCACAGCCGAGGTGCCCAGCCCGTGGGACCGGGTGGACGAGCTGGAGGCGGCGGCCCGCGTCCGGCTGGCCGGGCAGGGCGGGCCCGGAGTCCGCGTCCCGCCGTCCGCGCGGACCGGGCCCGAGGGGGGCTCGATCATCGTGGTGCTGGCCACGGACGCGCCGCTCCTCCCGCACCAGTGCGAGCGCCTCGCCCAGCGCGCCAGCCTCGGCATCGCCCGCATGGGGAGCATCGCAGCGCACGGCTCGGGCGACCTGATCATCGCGTTCGCCACCGGGAACCGCGGCCTGTCGCAGACGGCCGGCGAGCAGGACCCTCGCCACACCATGGGCACGCGGATGGTGGTGGACCGGGCGATCAACCCGCTGTTCCAGGCGGCGGTCGAGGCCACGGAGGCGGCGATCGTGAATGCGCTGCTGGCTGCCGAGACGATGGTCGGACGCGACGGGGTCACGGCCCACCGGCTGGGCCCCGAGCGGCTGGTGGCCGTGATGGCCCGCTACGGCCGCGGGCCCGGGGCGCCGACGGCGCGGGCAGGCTGATGGCGACCAGCCCGGGAGTCGGGTCCGGTGGCGCGGCCGTCGTCCGGCTCGCCACGCCCGAGGACATCCCGGCCATCCGCGCCATCCTCGCCGCCCACGGCAACGACGCCCCGGCGCGCGAGCGGCTCGGGCCGGACATCGTGGGCCCCTACGTGCGGCACCTGCTGGCGCACCACCGGGCGATGGTCAGCGAGCTGCCCGGCAGCGGGGTGGTGGCGTTCGGCGCGGTGGCGGACGTCGGCATCGCCTGGCACCTCGCCGACCTGTTCGTCCGCCCGGCGCACCTCGGGCAGGGGCTGGGGAGGACGCTGCTGGCGGCGCTCTACGGGGATCGCCAGCCGCGGACGACGTTCGCGTCCGAGGACCCGCGCGCGCTGCCGATCTACATCCGGGCCGGGATGGCGGCGCGCTGGGTGGCGCTCTACCTTGAGGGCGGGCCCGAGGCAGCGGGGCGCGCGTCGGCCGACCCGCGGGCCAGGGCCGTCGAGGTGGTGGACGGCGACCCGGCCGAGCAGGCCGCGCTGGAGCTGGCGTGGACCGGCGCGGACCGCTCGCGCGACCACGAGCTCTGGGCGGGCTGGCCGGGCTCAGACCCGTTCATCGTGCGCGACGACGCGGGTCCGGTGGCCGTGGGCTACGGCCGCGACCGGCAGACCGGACCCGCGGTGCGGGCGGTGGACCGGCTGGTGGTGCGCCCCGGCGCGGATTCGGTGGGCCCGGTCCTAGCGGCCGTCGGCCGCTGCATCGGCACCGGCGACGTGCTGGACCTCACGGTGCCCGGACCGAACCCCGCCCTGCGCCCGCTGCTGGAGGCCGGGTTCACCATCAACGACCGGGACGTCTACTGCGCCGGGCCGGCGGACCCGCTGGACCCCGTCGCACGCCTGGCCAGCGGCGCGCTGCTCTGAGCGGCGGCGGAGCCCAGCCCGGCTAGCCGCCGGTGGCGAGCCGGTCGCGGCGGGCGAACTCGTCGAGCGCCTCGCGGCACTCGCCCGCCACGCGCAGCGCCTGGCGCACGAGCCACGGGTCCACGCGCGGCGAGTCCTCCAGCTGCACGGTGGCGCCGCCAGGTCCCTCGGCCAGGACGATCCCCGACGCGTTGCGATAGTCGGTCATCCAGTTCGCCTGGAGCGCGACCAGCACCGCCACCACGACGCCGCGCGGGAACAGCCAGTCGAGGTGGGCGGCGTCGAGGTGGGCCACCAGCGCGTCGAGCGCGACCGGGCGGCCCCGCTCCATCCGCGCCACGGCATCGAGCACGCGCAGCGCGGCGAACGGGTCGCCGGCCTCGGCGACGACCGGCGGCACGGGCCGCTCGGACGGGAACCCGCCCGGGACGGGGCGGTCGAAGGGCTGGCTCATGGCGTCGGAGGCTAGCATGCGGGCGTGGCGCGGCGGCCTCGCTCGGCTACTCCGTCGTCCGCGTCCCCGCCTCGAGCGCCGGCGCCTCGCGCGTCGCCTCCGTCGCCGACCCCTCGATCGCGCCAACGCCCAGGGGCACCCACTTGGACGGGTCCTTGAGCCGGTGCGTGCCATCGGCCCCCCGGTCGTGGGTGCCCACGAACCCGGCGGGCTCGATCCACATCCGCTTGCCGTCGAGCAGGCCGGTGATCCCCTCCTGCCCCGCTTCCGGCCGCGGGTTCTGGCAGAACCTGCACGATTTCGGGTCGTGCGGCGTGTACTCGGTGGGCTCCTCGTAGGTGGTGATGTACCCCTCGTAGTTGCGCAGGATCACCTTGTGGTCCGAGTACGAGATGAGGTAGTTCGGCATGACCGGGACCTTGCCGCCGCCGCCGGGCGCGTCCACGATGAACTGCGGCACCGCGAACCCGCTCGTGTGGCCCCGGAGACCCTCGATGATCTCGAGGCCCTTGCCCACCGGCGTGCGGAAGTGCCCCCCGCCCTCAACCAGGTCCGCCTGGTAGAGGTAGTACGGACGGACGCGGTTCTCGACCAGTCGCTGGACGAGCTCGCGCTGGGTGTGGACGCAGTCGTTCACGCCGGCCAGCAGCACGGACTGGTTGCCCAGCGGGACCCCGGCCTTGGCCAGCCTCGAGGTCGCGCGCGACAGTTCCGGCGTGATCTCGTTGGGGTGGTTGACATGGATGTTCATCCACACCGGGTGGTACTTCTCGAGCATCTCGGTGAGCTCGTCGTCCACGCGCTGCGGCATGAACACCGGCACCCGGGAGCCGATGCGCACGATCTCGACGTGCGGGATCTCCCGCAGGGCTCGGAGCGCGCCCTCGAGCAGCTTGGGGGCCAGCGTCAGGGGGTCGCCGCCGGAGATGAGCACGTCGCGGATCTGCGGCGTCCGGCGGATGTAGTCCAGCTGGGCCTCGTGCTCCTTGCGGTTGAAGTTCTGCGTGGGGTCGCCGACGATCCGGCTCCGCGTGCAGTACCGGCAGTACGACGCGCACTGCGTGGTGATGAGCATGAGGACGCGGTCCGGGTAGCGGTGGACGAGGCCGGGGACCGGCGAGTGGCGGTCCTCGGCCAGGCTGTCCTCCATCATCCCCGTGAACGACCGCAGCTCGCGACCGAGCGGGATGATCTGGCGGCGGATCGGGTCGTTGGGGTCCTTGGGGTCGACCAGCGAGACGAAGTATGGGGTGACGTCCACGCGGAACTTGTCAGGCGCGGACAGGCCCTCGCGCTCCTCGTCGGTCAGTTCGAGGATCTCCTCGAAGTCCTCGAGGTCGTTGACGCGGTTCGAGAGCTGCCAGCGCCAGTCGTTCCACTTCTCGTCGGGAACGTCCTCCCAGCGCGGCGCGCGGCGGCTGACGGCGGGCTTGCCGTCCGGGCCGAGCCGCTGGGCGGGATCGCGGCGGTTGACGAACGGCGCTGCCTCGAGCGCCGCGTGGGCGTCTGCGCCGCGCACCTGAGTCTCCACCTGCCCGCTACCTCCGCCGCCAAGTTCAAGGACGTTGACCGCATAAATCCTATGCAGCCTGAATGAACGCCGAGCATACACGAGGGCCCCGGGCGCGTCCACGCCGGGTGCTGACGCGGGCGCGGACGGGCGCCAGGCGGACGGGGCCGGTGCCCGCGGCGGCCCCTGGAATCGCCGCCGCGCCGCGACTTCACGCCCCGCGATGCCAGCCGCCAGCGCGCCGGAGGCGCCGAACGCAGATCCGCCGTAACCTGCTACCCGTGACGCGCATGTTGCACGCCCCCGACGCGCCCCCCGCTGCCCCTGTCTGCCAAGCCGCCGGCCCCGCCCGGAGCGAACGGTGGGTCGCATGACCTTCGATCGTCTGGGCCGCTTCGCCGTTCGCCGCCGGTGGTGGATCGTCAGCGCGTGGGCGCTCCTCATCCTCGCCGCCATCCCGCTCGCGCCGCGCGCGCCGGGCGCGCTCTCGGCTGGCGGCTTCATCCTCAACGACCTCGAGTCCGCCCGCGCCAAGCAGGTGCTCCAGACCGAGCTGGGCGTGGAGCCGTCGGCGCTCGTCCTCGTCTACCAGTCGTCCTCGATGACCGCGGGCACCCTGCCTTGGGTCCGGGCCGTCGCCGCTGCCACCCGTGACGTGGCCGCCGCCCCGCACGTCACCCGGATCCTCTCGCACGAGCTCGCGCCGCGACAGGTCAGCGCCGACGGCCACACGGCGTACGACATCGTGTTCCTGGACCTCTCCCCGGACGACTCGCCGGCGGCGCTGCCCGGCGTCCGGGCGGCCATCCGCCAGGTGCCGGGGCTCACCGTGACGGTGGGCGGCGGGCCTGCGTTCTACGGCGACGTCCAGTCCGTGACCGAGACGGACCTGCGCCGCTCGGAGCTGATCTCGCTCCCCCTGGCGGCCCTCGCGCTGCTCGTGGTCTTCGGCTCGGTGATCGCGGCCGCCGTGCCGCTCGTCGTGGGCGGCACCGCGGTCCTGGTGGCGCTGGCCGGGATCTTCCTCGTCGCCTCGGCGACGCCCATGAGCATCTTCGTGCTCAACCTCGCCACGCTGCTCGGGCTGGGCCTGGGCGTGGACTACTCGCTGCTGATGACCAGCCGCTTCCGCGAGGAGCTGGCGCGCCGGGAGGGGCGGCCCGACCAGGTGGCCGAGGCGGTGCGCGTGACCGTGGCCACCGCCGGCCGCGCGGTGTTCTTCTCGGGGCTGACGGTCCTGCTCGGCCTGCTGGGGCTGGTGCTGTTCGAGTTCATGATCCTGCGCTCGGTGGGCATCGCCGGCGCCATCGTCGTCGGCCTGGCCGTGGCCTCGGCGCTCACCCTGCTGCCGGCGACCCTGGCCATCCTGGGCACCCGGATCGACGCGCTCGCGATCCGCCGGGTCAAGGTCCAGCCAGGAGCCGACGGGCCGTGGGCCCGGCTCGCCCGGCGCGTCATGCGGCACCCGGTGGCGGTCTTCGTGCCCACGCTCGCGATCCTGCTCGTGCTCGGCGTGCCGTTCCTCCACGTCCGGTTCAACGCGCCCGACGCGACGATCCTCCCCTCGAGCGTCCCGTCCCGCCACGCCTACGACGTGCTCGCCCAGACGTTCGGCGAGGGCGAGTTCGCGCCGATCGTGCTCGCCATCCGGACGCCGGGCAACGCCACGACACCGGCCAACTTCGCGGCCCTGTACGACTACTCGCGCCGGCTGGCGGCCGACCCCCGGGTGGCCCGGGTGGACAGCCTGGTGAACGTGGACCCCCGCCTGACCCTGGCGCAGTACCAGCTGCTGTACAGCGCGCCGACCGGGCCGCCGGACCGCTTCGTGGCGACCAGCCTCGCGGCCACCACCAAGGGCAACCTGACCGCGTTCACGATCACGACGCCCTACGGGCCCAACGCCGAGCAGGGCCGGGCGCTGGTCCACGCCCTCCGCGACCCCACGGGCCCGCTGGCGCCCCCGCCCGGCATGACCGTGCTGGTGGGCGGCGGCGCCGCCGACGTGGAGGACGTCGTCACGCGCGTGTGGGCCGACTTCCCGCGGACCGCGGCGTTCATCGTGCTGACCACGTTCCTGGTCCTGTTCGCGCTGCTGCGCTCGCTGGTGCTGCCGGTCAAGGCGCTCGTGATGAACACGCTCTCGATCGTCGCCAGCTTCGGCGCGCTGGTCTGGATCTTCCAGGACGGCAACCTCTCCGCGCCGCTCGGCTTCCAGCCGCTGGGGTTCGTGGAGACCACGCAGCCGGTCATCCTGTTCTGCGTGCTGTTCGGGCTGTCGATGGACTACGAGGTGTTCCTGCTGTCGCGGATGAAGGAGACCTGGGACCGGACCGGCGACAACACCGAGGCCGTGGCCCGCGGCCTGGAGCGGAGCGGGCGCATCGTGTCGTCGGCCGCGCTGATCGTCGTCGTGGTCGCGGGCTCGTTCGCCTTCGCGGACATCGTGCTCATCAAGGCGCTCGGCCTGGGCGTGGCGGTGGCGGTGGCGCTCGACGCGACGATCGTCCGCGCGCTGCTGGTCCCGGCCACGATGCGGCTGCTGGGACGGTGGAACTGGTGGGTCCCGGCACGCCTGGACCGGGCGCTCCGGCGCGTGCTGCCCAGGACCGAGGCCGAGGTTGAGGCCGAGGCCGAAGTTGAGTCGCGTCGATGAGCGCGCGGCTCGCCGGCTCCGCCCGGGTCCTCGCCCTCGTCAGGCTCGCTGTCGTCGCGTCGCTCGTCGCCGCCTGCAGCGGCCCCATCCTGGCCAACCCGCCGGCCCCCCACCCCGTGGTGACGCCGGCCCCGTCGGGCACCCCGCGCCCGGCCGACCCGCAGCCGGTGGTCCTGCCCCGCGACGACGCGCCCCACGACCGCCTGACCGAGTGGTGGTACGACACCGGCCACCTCGTGGACCAGACGGGCGCGCACTGGGGCTTCGAGTTCGTGGTCTTCCGGGCGGAGCGCGGCGGGTTCCCCGTCTCGTGGGCGTCGCACCTGGCGCTCACCGACGAGGCCGGCCGCCAGTTCCACTACGCGCAGCGGGCAGAGATCGGCCCGCAGGCGGACGTCGGCACCGCCGCGGCCGCCGGCTTCGACCTCGCGATCCGCGGGCTCGACGGGAGCAACCCGGCCACGTACTCGCGTCCGCCATGGACGATGGCCGGCGCGAACGGGACGGACCGGCTGGTGGCGGCCGCGCTCCCCTCGGAGGTCCAGGGCGACCCGGCGGCCGGCTTCGGCCTCGCGCTCTCGCTGTCGTCCACCAAGCCGCCCGCGCTCCACAACGGGAACGGCTACATCGACTTCGGGCCGGCCGGCGGCTCCTACTACTACTCGCGGACGGCGATGACCGCGGCCGGCACCATCACCGTGGGCGCGCGGACGCTCCGGGTGACGGGCTCGGCCTGGTTCGACCACCAGTGGGGCGACTTCATCTCCGTGGGCGCCGGCGGCTGGGACTGGTTCGCGCTCAGCCTGGGGGACGGCACGGACGTCATGCTCTCGATGGTCCGGGCCGCGGACGGGTCGTACCCCCTGGCGTACGGGACACTCGTCGCGGCCGACGGCTCGACGCGTCGGCTGGGCCCGGCCGACTTCACGGTGACGGTGACGGGTCGCTGGACGTCGCCGGCCACCGGGGCCGTCTACCCCGCCGGGTGGACCGTGGCGATCCCGTCGGCGGGGATCAGCGCCCGGCTGACGCCCACCGTTGCGCAGCAGGAGCTGGACACCCGGGCCACGACGGGGGTCGTGTACTGGGAGGGCTCGCAGCACGTCACCGCCACGGTGAGCGGTCGGAGCGTCGGCGGCCAGGCATACGTGGAGCTCACGGGGTACCCGCCGACGAAGTAGGGCCGGGCGAGGCGCCGGGCGTCCGGGGGCGGGGCGCCGGGCGTCAGGGTGCGGAGCCGGCTGGCGAGGCCGACGGCCCGGTCGGCGAGGCAGTCGGCCCGGCCGAGGTCTCCGGCCCGGCCGACGCCGGGGCCGTCGTGCCGCCCGCCAGGGCGGCGTTGAGCAGCGTGCTCAGCTGGTCGGCCGTCTGGTACCCGGCGCCCGCGAACGTCCCGTTGATGAAGTACATCGGGGTGCCCCCGTGGGCCGCGACGATGGGCGTGAAGGCGGCGGTGTTGGCGTCCACCTGCGCGAGCACGTCCGAGCGGCCGATGCAGGCGCCGAAGGCCGTTGCGTCCAGGCCGGCCGCCGTTGCGATGCGGGTGAGCCGCTCCTGCGTGAACGAGCCCACGTTCTCGCCGATCTGGTTGGCGAACACCCAGTGGGCGTAGTCCCAGTACTTCCCCTGCTGCTCGGCGCAGATCGCGCCCGCGGCGGCCAGGCGCGATTCGCGGCCCGGACTGGTGGTCCCGATCCACTCGAAGTCGTGGTGGACCAGCTGCACCCTGCCGGGGATCACGTACTTGCTCACGATCGCGGGCTCGCTCGTGATGGCGCTCTCCGCGCAGTACGGGCACTGGAAATCGTCGTAGACCTCGAGCTTCACCGGGGCGGCGCTGCTGCCGAGCGTGTTGGCATGCTGGAGCGAGACCGGGTAGGCGATGCCGGGGTTGACCAGCGCCGCGCCGTTGCCGGCGCCCGACAGCTGGCTGTACCCGACGCCGATCACGATCAGCACGCCGACGACCACCGCGGCGAGGGTCATCGTCCGGGTTGTCACCCGGCTCGGGCGGCCACCGGCCCCGGTCGGCCGGCCGGTACGGGCGGCGCCCGGCCGATCCTGCTGCCGCGTGGCGGCGCGACGCTGCTTACGCGAGGTGGGCGAGTTGGGCTGCTGGGTACCGCTCAGGGGAGGCCTCCGGATGCTACGGGCGAGGCACGCTCCGCGGATTGTGGCGCACTCCGGCCGGAAAGGCGACCGGGCGGTCCCGGCTGGGCATCGCCGGGTCGTCGCCGTCGTCGTCCGCACGTTGCGCGCCCCCGGCGGTATTGATACTGTGTCTCATATGAACCCTGCCGCCCCTGCCGATCCCGCGGCCCCTGTCGCCGGGCCGGACCCGCACCGCGCCCGTCGCAACGCGGGCACGGACGCACCCCGCCACGAGCACGGCGACGCGCTGGACCCGGCGCACGCCCATGCCCACGCGGACGTCTGG
>JAJXTS010000079.1 GCA_021783595.1 Chloroflexota bacterium
CGCCAACCGCCGCGGGCGCCGCGAGCGGAGTCGCCCCTGCCGCGCCCGCCCCGAGCGGCACCGTCGCCGCGGCGCAAACGGCTGCGCAGGGCGTCTCCGCGCCCGTCGCCGCCGGCGGGACCGTCGTCTTCCCGCCGGGCGCGGACGAGGTCCTCGTCCCGATGGGCCAGATGCGAAAGGGCATCGCGGCCCAGATGACGCGGGCCCTCGCGGCGCCGCACGCCTACCTCGCGGTCGAGGTGGACGTGACCCGCCTCGTCGCCCTCCGCGACCGGCTCCGGGCCGCCTACCAGGCCAAAGAGGGGATCGGCCTGTCCTACGTCCCGTTCGTGGTGAAGGCCAGCGCCGAGGCGCTCAAGCGCAACCCGACGTTCAACGCGCACTGGACGGACCAGGGCCTGCTGGCCAAGCGCCGGGTCAACATCGGCGTGGCGGTCGCCATGGCCGACGGGCTCATCGTGCCCGTCGTTCGCGACGCGGACCAGCTGAGCGTCCACGGCCTCAACGTCGCGATCGCCGATGTCGCCGGGCGCGCCCGCGCCGGCAGGCTCCGCCTCGACGACTTCGGCGGCGGCACGTTCACCGTGGACAACACCGGGTACCTGGGGACCAACCTGGTGATGCCCGTGCTCAACGTGCCCGAGGTGGGCATCGTCACCATGGAGGCGATCACCAAGCGGCCGGTCGTGGTCGGCACGCCGGACGGCGACGTGATCGCCATCCGCCCGGTGATGAACATGGTGCTCGGCATCGACCACCGCGCCAACGACGGCGCCGGAGGGGCCGCCCTCCTGCGCGACATCAAGGCCTGGCTCGAGGGCGTGGGCCCCGAGACCTCCATCTACTAGCAGGTCTGTCCCGTGACTCGCGAACTGCCCGTCCTCAACCCAGCCGACGGACACCCCCACGTCCCGGCCCCGTCTCCCGCGATCGCGCCGGGCCGCGGCGCCGATGCGTCGGCCGTGTCGTCCGCCGCCGGCCTGCGTCGCCACCCGGAGTGGATCCGCGCCCGGATGCCCGCCGGCGAGGCGTACCACGACCTGCGCCGGATGCTGTCGGGCCTGAACCTCAACACCGTGTGCCAGGAGGCCATGTGCCCCAACCTGGGCGAGTGCTGGGACCAGCGCACGGCCACGGTGATGATCCTGGGCGACACGTGCACCCGCGCCTGCGGGTTCTGCAACGTCAAGACGGGGCGGCCGACGTGGTTCGACCCGGACGAGCCGCGCCGAGTGGCCGAGGCCGCGGCCTACATGGGCCTCGACCACGTCGTGGTCACGAGCGTCGCCCGCGACGACCTGCCCGACGGCGGGGCGGGTGCCTTCGCCGCCACGATCCGCGAGATCCGCGCCCGCAGCCCCCAGACGGGCGTCGAGGTCCTGATCCCGGACTTCAACGGCGAGGAGGCGCCGCTGCGGGAGGTCATGCTGGCCGGGCCGGACATCCTCAACCACAACCTCGAGACCGTGCGCCGGCTCCAGGGGCCCGTCCGCAAGCGCGCCCGCTGGGAGCGCACGCTCGGCGTCCTCGAGCGGGCGAAGGCGTACGCCGCCGAGTACGGCAACCCGGCCCACACCAAGTCGAGCCTGATGGTGGGCCTGGGCGAGACGCGCGCCGAGCTCACGGAGGCCTTCGAGGCGCTCCGCGCGGTGGACTGCGACATCCTCACCGTGGGCCAGTACCTGCGGCCCACCGCGCAGCACCTGCCCGTGGAGCGGTACTACCACCCCGACGAGTTCGCCGAGATGCGCGACGAGGCGCTGGCCATGGGCTTCAGGCACGTCGAGTCGGGCCCCCTCGTCCGCTCCAGCTACCACGCGCGCGACCAGGTGCCGGGCGCAGCCGAGCGGGCCGCCCGACGCCGGGCGACGATCGGGGCAGACGGGCGCGTCGTGCCAGCACCGGCCGAGGCCTGACGCCGGGCCCGAGGGTCGCCGGGCCGAGGACCGACAGGCGCCTCGGCTATCCTTCGGCCATGGTGTCCTCGCTCTCCCGCAAGATCCCCCTCGCCGAGCTCCACTGCCACCTCGGCGCCGCCGTCACCCCCTCGATCATGTGGTCGATCGCGCACGCCCAGGGCATCAAGCTGCCCACGCGCGACTACTGGGAGTTCCGCGACCTGATCACGGTCCACCCACGGCGGCCCAAGAGCTTCGACGGCTACCTCCAGCTGTTCCACTGGACCGAGCTCATCCAGTCGAGCCCCATCGCCGTCGAGCGCGCGGTCTACGAGGTTGTGGGCGGCGCCTACCGCAAGAACAACATCACCACCGAGGAGCTCCGCTTCAACCCGATGAAGCGGAACCGCGGCGGCGAGCAGGACCTGGACCACATCATCGCCGCCGCTGTGCGGGGCATGGACCGGGCGACCCTCGAGTACCCCGTCAGGCCCGGCCTGCTCTTCTGCCTGGACCGCGCGTTCCCGTACGAGCTCAACGAGATCCTCGTCGAGAAGGCGATCGCCTGGCGCGACCGGGGCGTGTTCGGCGTGGACATCGCCGGCCCCGAGTCGGCCACGTTTCGCGTCGCCGACTACCGCAAGCTGTTCCGACGCGCCCGCCAGCACGGCCTGGGCATCACCGTCCACACCGGCGAGTCCGGCCCCGTGGAGGAGGTGGCGCGGGTGGTGGAGCTGCTGGAGCCCGACCGCATCGGCCACGGCGTGAAGTCCGCGTACGACCCGCACACCATGGGCATGCTCCGAGAGCGCGGCATCGTGCTGGAGATCTGCCCCACCTCGAACCTCAACACCGGCGTGGTGTCCGGCTGGGAGGAGTTCCGCTGGATCTTCGACCAGTTCCGCCGCAACGGCGTCCGCTACACCATCAGCACCGACGGCCCCGAGATGAACCGGACCTACATCCGCGACGAGCTCGCCTCGCTGGGCCGTCTGGGGATCCTCTCGCTCGAGGAGCAGGAGCTGGCGGCCGCGACGTCGCTGGCGGCGTCCTTCGTGCCCAACGTGTCCGATGTGCCGCGGCCCAAGCGCGAGCCGGCGACGCGCGAGGCCGTGGAGCGCGAGGAGGCCTGACCGTCGGGCCCCGACCGCGGGCGCCGGGCCGTGCGGGGCCCGCGGCGGTGGCCGGCGGCTACGCCTCGGGCAGGTCGATCCGGTACGTGCAGGAGCGGCCGCCGTCCATGATGTGGCGCTCGCGCTCGACGCCGGGCCCGAGGAGCTCCTGGTACATCGCCAGCTCGGCCCGGCAGGCCGCCCGATTGGCGGTCGCGATCTCGTGCACCGCGCAGTTGTGCTGGACCAGCCGGATCGCGTCCTCGTCCATCTGCGCCTCGGCCAGGTAGCCGTTGTCGTCCTGGAGACGGGCCAGCTCCCGCACGCGGTCGGCGAGCGGCGCGTCGCCGGGGAGGGCCGATGCCAGCCCCGATCGGAGCGCGGCGCCGGCCTGGCGGCTGCGGGCGGCCATCACGTCTTCGAGGAGCCCGTCGCCGCCCAGCTCGACGATCGCGGCGATGAGCCCCGCGGCGAGGCCCTCGTAGTTGGACGGGAAGAGACCCTGCGCCTCGGCGGTGATGTCGTACAGGTGGCGGGGCCGCCCGACGCCGTGGCGGACGGCGGTGCGGGTCACCAGCCCCGCCCCCTCGAGGGTGCGCAGCTGCTGCGCCACGCCGCTGCGGCTGGCGCCCACCGCGCTCGCGATGGCGTCGGGGGAGGCGGCGCCGGCCCGCCGCAGGTGGACCAGGATGGCGCGGCGGAGGGCGGGTTCCGGAGAGGCTGGCTGGGGCGCTGACATGCCGCGCCGAGGCTAGCAGGAAGTCGGCCGGGACGCCTTGGGCCGCCCCGGGCCGGCCGGGCCGACCGGTTCGCCCGCCGCCGCCGGGTCAGCCCGCCTGGAGGAGGCGGACCATCAGGCGGTACTGGCTGTTCGCGCCGACGCAGGTCTGGAGCGTCATCGAGGGGACCGGCTGCGGGTCCCAGGCCCAGCTGGCCTCGGTCGTGGGCGCCGTGAGCTTCCACCAGGACACCGCGTACAGGTGCGTGACGCCCGAGTCGTCCGCGTAGTAGACCTTCATCCCCACCGCCAGCCGACCGCTGACATAGGCGTCGTGGAGCGGCCGAAAGACGCTCGATGCGTGACCGAGCAGGTAGACGTTGTTGGCGCCGGCGCAGCCCCAGCGGTACACGAAGTTGTCCGGCGCGGCGGACCGGTCGCAGGGGAACGCGACGACGGACTGGGTGATCCCGAGCGAGGGGATCCAGACCATGTTCCGGCCCATGTAGCTCGCGGCCGCGGGGGTGGCCGATGACGTCGGCTTGGGGGTCGGAAGCGGCGTCGGCTTGGGGGTCGGCCGCGGCGTCGGCCTGGGGGTGGCGGTGACGGCCGAGGCGGGGGCGGGTCGAGGCGTCGCCCGCGGCTTGGGCGTGGCGGTCGGCTTCGGCTCGGGCGTGGCGGTCGGCTTCGGGGCCGCCTGCGGAGACGTCGTCGACGCCGGGGCCGAGACCGGACCCGCGGCGGCCGCCCCCGAGGGCGACTGGGCGCCCGGCGCCGGCTCCCACGCGAGGCTCGCCGCTCCCGTCGCAGCGAGCACCTGTCCGGTCGGCGAGGCCGACGGCAGCGCGTGGGGCGTGCCGCGCGCCGCGAGGACGGCGCTGCCGGTGGCGACCGCCGCGACAGACACAGCGGCGATCGTCAGGCTCAGGATGGTCGTGGCGACACGGCGGCGGGTGGAGTCCATGGCGAGAGCATCGGAGCGCGGCGGCACCATCTCGACCGCCCGGTCGTCACCCCCCGTCCCGTGACCGGGGCGCCGGTACCATGCGGTCCGGTGCGGTCGCGTGGGGTTGGGCGCAGTACCGCGACGGGACCCCCTCGAATGGGGGACGCCGCCCCGGAGAGGCGATCCGGCGTCCGCGCGGCGAGCGGTGCCGGGGACTGGCCCTTGGCCGTTCGGGGTCGCCTGCCGTACGATGCACGGGCCCCGGAAGCGCGCCGAGCTGCGTCGCGGCCGCGTCCCGGCGCTCACAGGGGAACCCGTGCCCGCCATCCGCCTGCTCCGAGCGCTCCGCTGCGACCTGGAGGTCGTCGGCCGCCCCGCCCGCCTCGCCGTCGTGTCGCCCGACGCCATCGGCCCGGCGACGGCCGAGGGGCGTCCGTGACCGGCCTGACCACCCCGCCCGAGCGCGTCCTCAGCCGCCAGCCCGCTGGCGGGCGGCCCGTCCGCAAGGACGAGATCGAGATCCCCGAGCGCGGCCTGTACATCGAGTCCTGGCTGCCCGAGCGCCGCTCGCGGCGCAAGCCGATCCTGTACGTGCACGGGGCGCTGGGCGGGTCCTGGGTCTGGGAGCGGTTCCTCCACCACTTCGCGGCGCGCGGCTGGGAAGGCCATGCCCTCAACCTGCGCAACCACTTCTGGAGCCAGACGGCCGACCCCGCCTCGCTGACGATCGAGACCTACACCGAGGACGTCATCGCCGCGCTGGAGCGGCTCGGCCCGAGCGCGGTGGCGGTGGGGCACGGGATGGGCGGCCTGCTGGTGCTCAAGGCCATCGAGCGAGCGCCCGTGGCGGCCTACGCCCTCATCGCGCCCGAGCCGCCGCGTGAGCTCCGCGAGCCGGCCCGGCCCCATGTCGTGCGCGATGTCCCCGACGCCTGGGGCCGTGCCGAGCTGGGCTGGGAGGTGCTCCCGGAGAAGCTCATCCGCGAGCAGCGGGACCTGACCGTGGCCGACGTGGTGCGGATCCAGCACCTGCTCGGCCAGAAGCCCTTCGAATCGGGCCCCGCCCGGCGCCAGGTCCTGGCGGGTGTGCCCGTGGACCGTGGCGCGCTGCCGGACGTCCCGCGGCTCGTGATCGGCGCCGGGCTGGACACGCTGGTGCCCGAGGAGGACGTGGAGCGGCTGGCCGAGTGGCTCGGCGCTCCCTACGAGCCGTTCGGGGCGCACTCGCACTACGGGCTGCTGCTCGGGGAGCAGGGCTACCTGCAGGTGGCGGACACGCTGCGGGCGTTCCTCGAGCAGCACCGGCTGTAGGGGTCGGGCGCCGGCCCGCGCGCGGCGGCGGCCGCGGGATGCGCGGTTGCGGGGAGCCGTCGACGCCTGCTATCCTGCGCCGCTGGCCGAGCAATCGGCCGCATGCCTCGCCGCATTCGTCTAGAGGCCCAGGACACCGCCCTCTCAAGGCGGAGATCATCGGTTCGAATCCGATATGCGGTACCAACGACTCGCCTTGACGCCCCCGGTCCCGCCCGGGGGCGTTGTCATGTCTGGCGCGCCCCGCGTTCGTCGGATCGGCTCGATGGCCTAGACTCGCGTGATCCCGTCCACCCGTGCCAGGAAGGACCCATGCCCACCGTTGAGCGCCGCCTCGTGATCCTCGCCGAGGGGAATTTCGGCTACCACCACGGCAAGACCGCGATGGGCGTCATCCGCTTCGGTCGCGACAAGGTGCTCGCGGTGATCGACTCGGCGCAGGCCGGTCGCAACGTCCGCGAGTGGCTGGGCGACTCGGGTCGCTTCGACATCCCGATCGTCGCCTCGCTGTCGGACGCGCTCGGGTTCCTGCCGCGCGCCACCACGCTGCTGATCGGCATCGCGCCCACCGGCGGCAAGCTCCCCGATGAGTGGCGCTCGATCATCCTGGGGGCCATCCGCTCCGGCCTGGACGTGCACTCGGGCCTCCACACGCTCCTCGCCGACGACCCGGAGTTCGCCGAGGCGGCCCGCGCCGCTGGCGTTCGCCTGGTGGACTACCGCCGGCCGCCCGATCGCGCGGAGACGGCGGTCGGCCGCCTCCACGAGCCCGGCAAGCGCGTGGTCCTCACCGTGGGCACCGACTGTGCCATCGGCAAGATGTCGGTCGCCCTCGAGCTGCGGCGGGCGGCGCTCGCGGCCGGCCAGTCCGCGTCGTTCGTGCCCACCGGCCAGACCGGGATCATGATCGAGGGCTGGGGCGTCTCGGTGGACCGCGTGATCTCGGACTTCGTCCAGGGCACGTGCGAGTGGATGAGCGAGGAGGGCGAGCAGCGCGGCGACTGGGTGCTGGTCGAGGGCCAGGGCTCGCTCGACCACCCCGCCTACAGCTCCGTCACCTGCGGCCTGATCCACGGGTTCACGCCCCAGGCGATGGTCCTGGTCCACAAGCCCGGCCTCGAGGAGCACGACTGGGACCACCTCCCGGAGCGCAAGTTCCCGCTCCACCCGCTGCCCGAGTTCATCCGGGTCCACGAGGCCGTGGCCGGCCTGGTGGCGCCGTCGAAGGTGGTCGCCGTGGCGCTCAACACCTCGCTCATCGCGGACGAGGCCGACGCGCGCCGGGTGATCGAGGCGACGGCCGCCGAGACCGGCCTGCCCTGCGCAGACCCCGTCCGCTTCGGCGGGGACGCCCTCTGGGCGGAGATCGCCGCCGCCGTGGCTGGGCTGCCCTGGGTGGCCGAGAACGACGCGCGCGGCCTGGAGGCGACCCGGGCATGAGCTTCGAGATCAAGTTCCGCACCCTGGACCTGCCGCTCCGCGACCCGTTCCTCATCGCGCGCTCCGCCCAGGGCGAGGGCCACCGCGTGACCACGGTGGTCGCCGAGCTGCGCGACACCGTCGACGGGCCAGACGGGCCCGTCGGGCTGGGCGAGGGCTACCCGGAGGCCTACTACGGCGACACGCCCGCGACGATGGCAGCGGTGACCCCGGCCCTGCTGGCCGCGATCGAGCCGGTGGCCGGCGGGCTGCGCGGCGGGCTGGCCGAGGCGCGCCTGGCGCTCGAGGCGTCGGCGGACCTGATGGCGGCGGCCATCGCGCACCACGGCGCGGCCAAGTGCGCCATCGACATCGCGCTCCACGACCTGGTGGGCAAGCGCCTCGGCGTCTCCGTTCGGGAGCTCCTCGAGATGCCTGCCGACCGCCCGCCGACGGATTTCACGCTCGGCATCGACGCTCCCGACGTGGTGGCCGAGCGCGCCCGGCGCGCCGCTGACTTCCCGGCCCTCAAGATCAAGGTGGGCGGGCCGTCGGACCTCGCGACGCTGGAGGCGGTGCGCGGCGTCTACGACGGCCCGATCCGCGTGGACGCCAACACGGGCTGGACGCTCGATGGCGCCTCGCAGCTCCTCCCGGTGCTCGAGCGGCTGGGCGTGGTGCTCGTCGAGCAGCCGTTCCCGGCCCGCCGCCTGGACCTGCTGCGCGAGCTGCAGGCCCGCTCGCCGCTGCCGATCGTGGCCGACGAGAGCGCGGTCACGATCGAGGACCTCGACGCGCTGGCGGGGGTCGTGGACGGGGTGAACGTCAAGCTGGCGAAGGTCGGCGGCGTTGGGCCCGCCAAGCGGATGCTGGCGCGCGCGCGGCAGATGGGCTTCCGGACGTTCCTCGGCTGCATGGAGGAGACCTCGATCGTGATCGCGGCGTCCGCGGCCGTCTCCCCGCTTGCCGAGTGGGTGGACCTCGACGGCTGCCTGCTCCTCGCCGACGACCCGGTCGAAGGCCTCGAGCTGAGCCCGGACAAGGTCTGGCGACTGCCGGACCGGCCGGGCCAGGGCCTCTCGCTGCGCCCCGAATACCGGCCCTAGCACGGTCCGGGGTGACCCGCAAGTCGACCCCTGCAGGGCACGTCCACAGACTTCTCGCAGGCCCTCGGGGCTGTCCACGAACGCTGCCGGGGTGTGGACAAGTCGGTGGGCAAATCCGTGGAGAAGGCCCTTCCGCCCCGGTCCGGGGCCCCGTAGGATCTCCATGTCGCCGACGCCCGGGAGGCAAACGCAGGGGGCTCGGCGCCCAAGTCCACAGGCCATCGCCGGTCGGTCCCGGGTCCGCGCGCCCGTAAGCCGCCGTCGGTTTCTCGTTCCCGCCGTTGGAGGACCCTGGTTCATGCTGCCCGCCGGAACCTCGCCGATCGCCGCCACCTTCGCCCCGGAGGCCGAGGCGTTCGTGAGGTTCTGCTACCAGCGCCGGCGGGTGGGCTGGCCGGAGCTCTATGACGAGATGTGCCTGGTCGCCACGCGAGGGCTGTTCCGGGGGATGGGCCGCGAATCGCTGGCCGAGGTCGGCGTGGGGTTCAGCCTGTTCGAGACGCGGCACATGGCGCAGCTCGTCCATCTTGTCGTTGGCGAGGAGCAGGCGGCGCGACGGGCGGCCCGGGCGGTGGCCGTGGAGGCGGTTCGCGCGGCCGAGGAGGAGGGTCGCGCTGCCGGAGCGCCCACCGCGATGTGCCCGGCCGCGGTCCCCGTCGCCTGAGGCCCGCCCCGGTGCGCCGGGCGGCGGGAGGCGCCGCTCCGCGGTTCGGGCCAGCCGGCACGCCGCGCAGTGCGCGCGGTCAGACGCGGATGCGCCGCCGGGCCATCTCGGCCTCGATCTGGCGCTCGGCCTCGACGTAGCGGTCGATCTGCTCGCGCAGCTCGTTGGCCGTCGGGGTGTAGAGGTGGACCTGCTGCTGGAGGATGTACGACAGCCGGCGGCTCGTCATCCGCACGTGGTCCAAGTTCTTCATCAGGACCAGCGGGTCCATGGAAGCGAGGTCGGACGGGGGGTACATCTGGTTCATCGCGCCA
The DNA here is from genome assembly GCA_021783595.1 of Chloroflexota bacterium. Lineage (GTDB taxonomy): Bacteria > Chloroflexota > Limnocylindria > Limnocylindrales > CSP1-4 > CAIXZV01. The sequence goes on from JAJXTS010000079.1 coordinate 9,489, forward strand.
CCATGCTAGCCGAACCCGCAACCCGAGGCGGGGCCGTCGGCGCCGCCTCGGCGCGTGGCTCCCGGCCTATCGGCGCTCGGGCGCCTCGATCCGGATCCGCGCGTCCACGACGACCGCGCCCTCCGCCAGGACGATGACCGGGTTGCAGTCCATCTCGACGATCTCGGGGTGCGCCTCGACCATGGCGCTGACGCGCAGCAGCACGCCCTCGAGGGCGGCCACGTCGGCGCGCGATTCGGTCCGGTAGCCCTGGAGCAGCGGGAACATCGCCAGCGAGCGCAGCATCTCGGCGGCGTCGCGGTCCGTGAGCGGCGTGATCCGGACGGCCACGTCCCGGAGGAGTTCCATCTCGGAATCGCCCGCGCCGCAGGCGATCACGGGGCCGAACAGGCGGTCGTGGACCACCCCCACGAGCATCTCGACGCCGTCGGGGACCATCCGCTGGACGAGGAGCCGCTCCACCACGTGCCCGTCGGCGGTGAGGTCGCGGACCATCCCCGCCGCCGCGGCCCGCACGGCCTCGGCGCCTTCGAGCCCCAGCAGCACCGCGCGGGCGTCGCGCTTGCGGACGATGCCCGTCGCCACGGCCTTGAGCGCCACGGGGCCGCCCAGGTCCGCAGCGGCCGCCCCGGCCTCCTCGGGCGTGGCGACGAGCCGGTAGTCCGCGACGCGGACGCCGTAGCAGTCGAGCAGCCTGGCCGCCTCGTCCGGGCGGAGCCAGCGCGACGGAGCGGGGGCCGTGCGCGCCGGGGCCGCCGGGAGCGCAGCCGCGACAGTGCTGGCGGGCGCCGCTCCGGCCGAGCCGAGCTCGCCCAGGGCCCGCGCCAGCACCTCGGCCGCCTCGACGTCGCGAAGGCCGTCGAGGTCCGGCACGAGACCCTCCGGCGTGGCGCGCCACTCCGCGTACTTCGCGGCGTGGGCCAGCGCCCGGGCGGCC
>JAJXTS010000080.1 GCA_021783595.1 Chloroflexota bacterium
AGCGCCTCGAAGTCAGGCCCGACGGTGCCGGCGGCCGGCGGCGCGGCATCGCCCGGCACGGTGGGCGACGCGGCATCGCCCGGCGCGGCCGGCGCGTCCAGCCGGGCCGGGGGCTGCGCGAGCACGGCGCGCGCCTCGGCAAGGTAGTCGGCCAGGCGCGACTCCGGCTCGCGGTGGCGGTGGCTCGGGTAGTGGAGCCCGGAGCCGTCATAGGCGATGTCCCGCAGCGACGCCGGCGGCTCGGGCAGGCCGTCGCGGTGCCGCCACAGCCCGCTGGCCGGGTCGAACCGGTACAGGGGCAGCAGCCGCCAGCCCTCGCTGGCCACGAGGTCCACCGCGTCGAGGATGAACTGGAACACGGGCTCGGACAGGAAGTAGTTGAAGTTCACCCGGACCCAGCCGGGCTTGATCCCCTCGCAGCCGCGGGCGATCTCGCGCTCGAACGCGTGCGACTGCTCGATGTCGATCCCCAGCAGCCGGTGCCCGTACGGTCCCGCGCACGAGCAGCCGCCCCGCGACTGGATGCCGAACAGGTCGTTCAGCAGCGCCACGACGAAGTTGTGGTGCAGGTAGCGGCCGCCGTGGCGAACCACGAACGACACGATCGAAAGCCGCTCGGCGGTGTGGCTGCCGAGGATCTCGATGGCCGGGTTGGCCTCCCACCGGTGGAGCGCGCGGTGGATGAAGTCCTCCTCGCGCTCACGGATCGCGTCCGTGCCCACGGCGGCCTTGAGCCCGAACACGAGGCCGGCGCGGATCGACTCCACGATGGCGGGCGTGCCGCCCTCCTCGCGGTGCTCCACGTCGTCGAGGTAGACGTGCTCGAGGGGGTTGACGTACAGGACCGTCCCGCCGCCGGGCATGGTGGGCACGCGGTTGCGGAACAGCTCGCGCCGCGCCACCAGCACGCCCGGCGTCCCCGGCCCGCCGATGAACTTGTGGGGCGAGATGAACACCGCGTCCTTGCCCGCGGCCGGGTCGCCGCCGGGATCCATCTCGATCGCCACGTATGGCGCCGCGGCCGCGAAGTCGAAGCAGGCCAACGCGCCGTGGGCGTGCAGCAGCCGGGAGATGGCCGCGGTGTCCGACACGATCCCCGTCACGTTGGAGGCCGCCGAGAACGAGCCGATCTTGAGCGGCCGCGCCTCGAGCCGGCGCAGCTCGGCGCCCAGCTGCGTGAGGTCGATCTCCCCGTCCGCGTCCTCGTGGATCATGACCACGTCCGCGATCGACTCGCGCCAGGGCAGCTCGTTGCTGTGGTGCTCGTACGGGCCGATGAACACCACCGGCCGCTCGTCGGGAGGGATCTGCGCCCGGAGCCCGTACCGGTCGTCCAGCTCGGCCGGTATCCGCAAGCCCAGCACGTCCACCAGGCGGTTGATCGCCGCGGTGGAGCCGGAGCCGCAGAACACGACCGCGTGCCGCTCGTGGTCGCCGCCCACGCCCTCGAGCACCATTCGGCGCGCCTCCTCCCGGAAGCGCGTCGTCTGGAGCCCCGTCCCCGACGACTCGGTGTGCGTGTTCGCGTACAGCGGCAGCACCGCGTCCCGGATGTAGTCCTCGATGAACGCGAGGCTGCGCCCCGACGCCGTGTAGTCGGCGTAGGTCACTCGCCGGATGCCGAAGGGCCCGGCGACGGCCTCGTCATCGCCCACGACGGAGGCCCGGACGACGTCGATCAGGGCGTTGGGGCCCGGCGCGCGCCGGGCGTGCTCGTGCGGGTGGGCCGTGGGCCGGGTGGCTGCCATGGCCCGGAGTCTAGGCGATCGGGAGCGGCCCTCGGGCGGCGGGGACGTCGGCGCTAGGGGATCCGGAACGGCGAGAGGTCCGTGTAGTTGAACCGGTCCAAGTCCACCCGGCCGCTGATCCCGGGCACGGTGCCCGAACTCGTCCACTGCCAGAACGACCAGTTGTTGCCGCCCCAGCCGAGGGCCGGGACGGTGGGCTGGAGCGCAGCCGTCCAGTGCGCGACCCAGAGGATCCTGAACCCGTTCGTGGCGAACCACGTCGAGTTGCCCATGTACGTGGACCAGAACGAGGGGGAGACGTAGATGGTCGCCCGGACCCCGGTCCACTGGTACACGCGGTACAGCCAGTGCGTGACCCAGTCCTGGAGCTGCGCCGGGGTGAGGCCGTTGGTGGTCTCCAGGTCGAGGACCGGCACGAGGTCCCCCGAGCGCGGCAGCGCGATGCTCACGAAGTGGTCCGCCTCCGCCTCCGCCTGCCCGGGGGTGGTGCTGGGCTGCGCGAAGTCGTAGGCGCCGATCATGATCCCGAAGGCGTTGGCGCTGGCGCGATTGACCGCGTACCACGGGTCCGTGTACGCGGTCCCCTCGGACACCTTGACGTACGCGAAGCGATAGCCGGCCGCGGCCACCTGGGACCAGTCGATCGACCCCTGCCAGTTGCTCACGTCCACGCCGCTGATGCAGTTCCAGACCGGCGAAGGCGTCGGCGTGGGCGTGGGCGCCGGAGTGGGCGAGGGCGTTGGCGCGGGGGTCGTGCCGGGCGCGGGCGTCGGGGTCGGGATCGGGCTCGGCGTGGGGAACGGCGTGGGCGTGGGGAACGGCGTGGGCGTGGGGATCGGCGTCGGCAGCGGCGCGCAGACGGCCGGCTGCGCGGGCAGCGGCGTGCCGATCGGGATCGGCGTCATGGCCGGCGTCGGCGTTGGCGTGGGCGTGGGGATCGGCGTGGCCGTGGGGATCGGCGTGGCCGTGGGGATCGACGGCGAGGACGGGCCCGGCGAGCCCGGCGTTGACGCCAGCACGCCCGTCGCCGCGAACAGGGCCGGGACGCCGTACGTGGTCGCGACGGCCACGCCGTTGACGGCCGTCACGACGTACCACTCCGTCCCGGCCTTGGCGGTCGGGCACACGGCGGACCAGGCGCCGCCGGGAAAGACGGCGATCACGGTGACGGTGGCGCCCAGCGGCAGCGACGCCTTGACCGCGCCCGTCAGGTCCGCCGTGGTGCGCAGGTTCGCTCCCGCGCAGGCGGACGTCATGGGGGTCCCGAACGGGCTGATCGATGGCGACGCGGTGGGGACGACGGGCGTGGGGGTCGGGGCAGCCGTCGGCTTGGGGGTTGCCGCGGGCGGGTCCTTGGGCAGCGAGGTTGCGAGCAGGGCCTTCGGCGCGTAGACGTAGGTGACGCCGTAGAGCGACTTCACGCTCTTGCCGTTGACCGAGGCGATCCGATACCAGATGGTGCCCGTGGCCCTCGTCGGGCAGGTCACCGACCACGAGCCGCCTCGGACGCTGCCGTTGGAGACGACCTTCGCCCCGATCGGCAGGCGTGCCTTGAGGGCGCCACCCGTCGAGGCAGAGGCCCGCAGCGAGGTGCCCGAGCAGTCCACGTACAGCATGGTGGACACCGAGACGACCTTGAACATGCCCATGGCGGCGTAGAGGTACGAGACGCCGTAGAGCGACCTGACGCTCTTGCCGCCGATCGCGGAGATCCGGAACCAGACCGAGCCCGAGCTCGTGCCGCCGCACGACACGCGCCACCGGCTGCCGGTGACCTCGGCGCTGGCGGTGACGCGGGCGCCCGACGCGAGGCGGGTCCGAACTGACGCCGCGGTCGAGGCGCCGGACCGCAGCGTCACGCCGCTGCACTTGGCCGCCAGGCTGAACGTGGAGGCCGCGGCCGGTCCGGGATTGGCCAGCGAGGAGAACGAGAGGACCGCGAGGAGCAGCGACAGAAGCACCAGGGTCACCGGCAGGCGACGCCCGGCGGAACGTCGCGGGGCGGCGACGGGGCGGGCGTGCTGGTCGGTCACAGGCGGCTGTCCTCCTTGCGTGCCTACAGGATCGCCGCCATCCAGAGGCGGCGTCCATGGCCCCTTGGGGCCAAGCCCCGGCTGGTCCCAGTGGGACCATGGGGGCAGACCCTCCCAAGGTCGCCGGGGAGCCGCGGGCACGGACGTGACTACAATCGAGCCGTGTCCCGCATCTACACGCTCCGAGACGCCGACGCCATCGTGCCCGAGATCGAGGCTGTCGTCCAGCGCCTGAGGGACCTCCGCGACGATGTCGTGGCGCTCCGGGATGCCCAGCTCCTCCGTGAGGCGGCCCTCGCCGGCGCCGATGCCGCGCGCGGCGACGCCCTCGACTCGGACCCGGAGATCCAGCGGCTGCGGCTCCGGACGCGCGGCCTGGTGGACCAGATGCAGGCCGATGCCGCCTGGCTCGACGAGCGCGACATCGTGCTGCGCGACATCTCGACGGGCCTGCTCGACTTCCCGGCCGAGGCCCGCGGCGAGCCCATCTGGCTGTGCTGGCGGCTGGGCGAGTCGTCCGTGACCGCGTGGCACGGCCGGGATGAGGGCTTCGGCAGCCGCCGGCCGATTGGCGAACTCGGCTGAGCCCCGGCACGACGGCATCGGTACCCGCAGCGAGAGGAGCGCCCACCACGACCGGCCCCGCTGATCCCTGTTCACCCGAGCGCGAGTCCGCGGCGTCCGCGTGTGCCGCTGCCGAGACCGCGCGGGACGCCGCCCGCCAGGTGGCCGATCGACTCCGGGCGACCCGGAGGGGCGCCGCAGACCTGGAGGCGGTCGTGGCCGATGCCGAGGCGCTCGCCGACCCGCGGCGCGTGGCGGCGGAGAAGGAACGGCTCCAGGCGCGGTTCCGGGCGGCTGATCGCCCGACCGCCTCGGCCGAGGGAGGCTTGGCGGCCGTCCGAGACTGGCTGACCGCGGTGAGCGCGCTCAACGGCGCGGTCGCCGCTGCGACGCGCCGCGCGAGAGCCGGTCGGGGGGAGCTCGGGCGGCAGGCGGTGGAGCAGGAGCGCCTCGAGCTCGAGGCGGACGCGGCGCGCATCGCGGCCGAGCGGGCCGAGGTCGCATGCCGGGCCGCCCGCGAGACGCTGGCAGCCTGCGCCGAGCGGCAGCACCCGCTGTCTCCCGCTCCCCAGCCCGTGACCAGCACGCGGGACGGGCACTGGCCCGCGAGCGCAGAGCCCGCCTTCGAGCGCGATCCGTCGTCGGTGCCGGCGCCGCCGCCGCAGCCGGCGATCCTGCGGGTGCTCCGCGGCGAGGCCGATGCGCGGGAGGAGCTCGTGGCGCGCCTCTCGACCGGCGACCCGGCCGGGACCGCCGCCTGGCACGTCCGGATCGCGCGCTTCGTGGACGCGGTCGTCGCCCGCGCGGTCGAGGACGGCGACCTGGACCTGGACGGCGCGCACCCGTTCTGGCAGCAGTTCTCGGCGAAGGAGCAGACGCGGGTCGTGGTGGCGCTGGCGGCACTCGGCTTCCGGTTCGACCGGCTGGGCGGGTTCGCCGACGGCCGGGTGCCGGGCGCCCGCGACCTCTCGATCGCGGTTGGCTACGCGGGTCTCGACCGCGCGCGCGTCCGGGCCCTGCCGGGCGCCGCCGAGCTGTCGGCCCTGTTCACGGGCGCCCAGGTCCGGGCGGACGCGTGGCTTGCGAGGCAGGCGGGCGACCTGTCGCTGGAGCGCGTCGAGGCCGCGCTCGGCCCGCGCGCGGCGGGGCTCGCCGACCTCTGGGATGCCTGGGGCCCGGCGCGGGCGGCGATGCTCGAGGCGCGCTGAGGCCGTCGCCGGGCAGCGGCGCCGCAGTCGGCGCGCCGGCGAACTGGCCGCCTCAGCCGGCGGTTTCCCCGGCGGCCTGCGGCGGCTCGTCCTCGTCGATCACGATCACGCGGAACGCCTCGCCAGCCCCCAGGCCGGCCCCCGCGCCGTCCTCGCGCTCCTGCTCGCGGACGCGCTCCTCAAGGCGATCCGGGTGGCGGATCTGGCTGGCGTGCGCCCGCAGCGCGCCGACCTTGCGCTCGACGGTGGCCTCCGTCCCGACGACCGCGTTCGGGCGGTTCGACCAGAAGAGGAACAGCCGCCGGACCTTGTGGGGGAGCAAGCCGTCGCGGGCCAGCCACGGGAAGGACAGGCCGTTGCGCGCTGCCGGGTAGACCGCGTCCACCGCCGCCATGCCCGCGATGCGGTGGTCCGCGTGGTTCACGCCCCCGTCGGAGTAGAACACCGTCTCCGGGTCCACGCACAGGACGGCGTCGGGCCGGAACGTGCGGATCTCGCGCACCAGCTGCTCGCGCAGGGCGAGGTCGTTGGCGATGGCCCCGTCGGGCTGGTGGAGGAAGGACACGCCGGCGTACCCGACGACCGCGGCCGCGGCCCGCTGCTCCGCCTCGCGGACGGCGGCAAGGTCGAGCGGGTCGGTCCGCCAGTCGTCGGCGCCCGCGTCACCGCTCGTGCAGCACACCAGCCAGCCCGCCGACCCCTCGTCAACCCAGCGCGCCGCCGTGGCGGCCGGTCCGAAGTCGGCGTCGTCCGGGTGCGCCACGATGACCATGAACCGGGCGGGCCGCCACGTGTTGGCCGCCATCGCGGGAGCCAGTGTCATGAGTTCCGTCCAGCCTGCGAACTGTGGTATCGTGCCGATCGAGGCTTGGCTCGTTTCCCCCCACGAGCGAGGCCTCTCTCCATGTCTGGCCGCCTTCTCAGCCGGCGCGGGCGGCCTTGAGCGCGGTCAGGACCTGGGCCGCGTGCCCGTCGGCGGTGACGCTGGGCCATGCGGCGGCGACGCGCCCGTCCGGGCCCACGAGCCAGCTCGACCGGACGATCCCGAAGTACGTGCGGCCGTAGTTGCGCTTCTCGCCCCACGCCCCGTACCGCTCGGCCGCGGCGTGGTCCTCGTCCGAGAGGAGCGTGAACGGCAGGCCGAACTTGGCGCGGAACGACGCGTGGCTGCCGCTCCCGTCCGGGCTGATCCCCCACACCTCGGCGTCGAGGCCGCCGATCTCGGCGTGGAGGTCCCGGAACTGGCAGGCCTCGGTTGTGCAGCCGGGCGTGTCGTCCTTGGGGTAGAAGTAGACAACGGTCCAGGAGCCGCGGCGGTCCGCCAGGCGATGGACGGTGCCGTGCTCGTCGGGCAGGGCGAAGTCGGGGGCGACCTCGCCGACGGTGGGCATGCTCATGGGCGGAGCATAGTCCCGCCCGCCTCCGGGGGCTTCAGGCGGGGCGCTCCACCACCAGCAGGCGGCCGGACCGCAGGGTCACCGACGCGTCGGCGGCAACCCGCACGTTGGACAGGCCGCGCGCCGGGCCGACGCGGAGCGGCTCGTTGCGCAGCGGGTAGCGGAGGCCGGCCGTGGTGACGCCCTCGGCGTCGCCCCCGAACGGCAGCAGCGAGACGATGGCGCCCTGGCGCCCGGGGAGTGGCTGCGTGACGGCGGTCCCATCCTGCCCGGGCGCCGCGACCAGCCGCGCCCGCGCCCCGGCGTCGAGCAGCACCGAGTCGACGCCGGCCAGGCGGGGGTGGGCCAGGAGCCACAGGTTGGCCAGCTCGTGGTCTAGGCGCGCGCCGCCGAATGCGCCCAGGACGGTGACCCGCTCGGCGCCCAGGGCGACCGCCTCGAGCAGCGCCAGCTCCGCGTCGGACTCGTCCTTGGCGGGCGAGAACCGCTCGATCCGCGTCCCGGCCGCCGCTGCCGCCGCGGCCATGTCCGGGGCCAGCGAGTCGAGGTCCCCCACGAGCACGTCCGGCGTGAACCCGAGGGCCACCGCGCGGGCATAGCCGCCATCGGCCGCCACCACGGCGCCGATCCCGTCCGACCAGCCGGGCCACGCCTCGTCGAGCGCCGCGCGGGGGGCGACGTCTCCGTCGGCGACGACAAGGACATGGCGGGCGGGGACCGGGATCGCGTTCACCACGGGCCCGATCGTACCCGTCTCGGCCGCGATCGGCGGAGCCGGTCGTGTAGACTCGCCGCCGTGCCCGACACCCCCGCCCATCCCGCCGTCCAGCGCGTCGCCGACGCCGCCGCGAAGAAGGGCGTGACCCTCGAGATCCACGTCTTCCCGGAAGGCACGCACACGGCCGAGGACGCCGCCCGCGCCGTCGGCGCGGAGATCGGGCAGATCGTCAAGTCGCTGGTGTTCGTGGCCCCGGGGGACCAGGGCCACCAGCCCATCCTGTGCCTGGTCTCGGGGCCCAACCGCGTGGACCTCGGCCGCCTGGCGGCAGTCCTCGGCGAGCCCGAGGTTCGACGGGCGACGGCGGCCGAGGCGAAGGACCTGACCGGTTTCACCATCGGCGGCATCCCGCCGATCGGCCACCGCGGCCCGATGCGCGTCGTGATGGACCCCGACCTGGGGCGCTACCAGACCGTGTGGGCGGCGGCCGGCACCGCGACGGCGGTCTTCCCCGTCGCCCCCCGCACCCTCCTGGCGCTTGCGAACGCGCACGTGGCGCCCATCTGCGAGGAGCGCCGCCCGGCCGACGTCCCGGCCGAGCGGGCGGGACTGCCCGGCGCGCCGCAGACCGCCAGCGACGCCTGAGCCCAGGTGCCCGCCGAGGTCCGCCATCGCGTCGTCGCCTTCCCCGGCGGCCTGCGCGCGTCCTTCCGCTGGGCCGGCTCGGGCGAGGGGGCGGCGGTCTTCGCCCTCACCGAGACGGGCGGCCCCCTCACCGACCTGGGCGAGCTCGCCGGCCCCGACCCGGACCGACGCTGCCGCGCGGAGCTCCGCGTGGAGACGCCGTCGGGCCCCTGGGCCGTGCGTCTCGCGTCCACGATCAGCGACGAGCCGGCTGGGCTGCTGTGGGACTCCGAGGGGCTGCTGCTGGTCGCCTACGGGTTCCACTGCTACGCGCTGGTCGCCCGGACGGGCGAGCTGCGGTGGAGCCATCGGTCCGCGTCGCCCGTCGTCGCGGTGCTGGGCTCGCCGCGCCTGCCGCACGCGCTGCTCCAGGCGGAGATCGAGACCTTCGCGCTCGAGCCGTCGGGCGAGGTCGCATGGCGGGTGGCCCACACCGATGTCGTCGCCGGCGCCGAGCTCGTGGGCGGGCAGCTTGTCCTCACCGCGTTCTCCGGTCAGGTGCGCGCGCTCGACCCGCTGACGGGGCGCGGGCTCCGCTGAGCCGGCGCCGGGTGGCGGGCCCGGAACCCGTGGCGTTCGCCGCTGGCCGGCCTGTGGACGGCGTGTGGACAACCCGCCCCCGACGCGGCCGCCCGGCGCGAGGTGGTGGACAACTGGGTTGACCCGACCGGCCGCCAGCCCGTAGCGTGGAGGGCAGCCCGGAGGGGCCGAGCGACACTAACGGCGGCGATGACCTCAACGCCCACGCGTCGAGTAGGTTCCTTCGGGCAACTGATTCCCCCCCCCGAACCTCGCGACCCCCTCGCGGGATCGTGGGCCCCGGCCCGCCGTCATCCGCCCAGCCTGGCGCCCGGCCGCTCCCCCACCGCGTCGCGCCTCTGGCGTGGCCTCGCGCCACCGTCTCCGCGCGCTCGATTTCAGGGTGCCCGCCGATGCCATGGGAGGAACGTCCTATTGGCAACTGCTGTGAAGTCGGGGACGCTCTGCGGCACACGATGCTTGCCAAATCCCACACCCAGCCGCCCACTCCCCCGAAGCCGACGCGACCGGGCGACGCGACCCTCACCGTGACCAGGGCCGCCCGGGTGCTCGGGGTGCACGCCAACACCGTCCGGGCGTGGAGCGACGCCGGGCGGCTGCGGTACTACCGGATCAACGAGCGTGGCGATCGCCGCTATCGGCTGACCGACCTCCAGCACTTCCTGGCGGCGGCGGCATCCGGCGTGGCGGGGCCGAGCGACGTGCCCGGGGCGGGCGGGCGCGGCCGGCGGCGCCCTGGACCGGGCCCGGCCACGCTGGCCGAGTCGGCCGCCGGGGTGAGCCTGCTCGCGGACCTCGCCGAGGTGGCGTCGCTGCCCAGCGGCCTGGACCCCGCGCTGGACGAGGCGTGCCGCCGGATCCGGGCCGCGACGGGCGCCTCGCTCGTGGGGATCTGGGAGCGTCGCCCGGGCGGCCTGGTCCCGCGCTCCGCGGCAGCCGAGGACGGGCTGGCCCGCGTCGTCCGGACCCTGACCACCGAGCGGAACGTGCTCGCGCTGGCGTTGGAGTCACCGGAACCCGTCCACGCGCGACCCGGGACGCCGGGCCCGGCCCCGGCGCTCGGCCTCGGCACGGACGAGCTGGTGGTGCGGATCCCCGGCGGCGAGACGGCGTGGGGCGTGCTGGTGCTGGCGGGCGCGGTGGAACTCGGTCCCGACGACGGTCGCCAGCTCGGCACGGCCATCGCCAGGACCGTGGGCGTCATCGTCCGCGGGGCCGCCGCCGCGGAACAGGCCGCGGGCCGCCTGCGGCGGTCGGAGGCGTTGCGCCGCGTGGCGACCGACCTCGCGTCCCGGCTCGACCTCGGCGACGTCGTCCGCGACCTGTGCGACCACGCCCGCGTCCTGTTCGGCGCCGACCGGGTCGCCGTCGTCCTCAGCGACGGCGACGGCCGGGTCACCGTCCCCAACAGCGTCGGCTTCTCGGCCGCGTTCCTCGACCTCGCCCGCGCGGCGGAGGAGGCGCGCGTCAGCCAGCGCGACATCCCGTCCCGTCGGCCGGCCCAGCTGCTCGGCGGCGAGGCGCCCCGGT
>JAJXTS010000006.1 GCA_021783595.1 Chloroflexota bacterium
AGCACCGCCGGGCGCGGTGCCGGGCGGCGGCGCGGCGGCCGGGCGGCGGCGGGTCGGCGGGATCGGCCCGTGCGCCGTGCCTACCAGGGCAGGCCCTTCGACGCCGCGAACACCTGGCTCAGCACCACCCTGCCCGAGCCCAGCGGGTCCATGAGGTTGGGCTGCGCGTAGTCGAGCACCAGGTGCGGGTGCATCCAGGCCTGCACGAGGCGCGACCCCGAGAACGTCAGCTCGAGCGAGATGCCCTCCATCGTGGGCTCGGACCAGGTCTGGTCGAACGTGAAGTTGCCCAGCGCGTACCAGATGGGCTTGCCCTTGTAGACCTCCATCCCCTGCGCCCAGTGCGGATGGTTGCCGATCACGAGGTCCGCGCCGGCGTCGATGGCGTCATGGGCCAGCGCCCGCTGCGTGGCCGTGGGGGTCGCGGTGTACTCGACGCCCCAGTGCGGCCACACGATGACCACCTGCGCCCCGGCCGACCGCGCGGCCGCGATGTCGTGCCGGAGCCACGCGGCGGTCATGCGGGCGGAGCCTGCCCTGGTGGCGGTGGCGTTGTAGACGGGCGCCACCGTGTCGTACGAGAGGAGGGCGACCTTCACGCCGCCAACCGTCACGACGGACGGCGCGTGGGCCGCCGCCGTGTTCGCGCCGGCGCCCCCGTGGAGCAGGCCGTACTGCGTCAGGTACCGCATGGCCTGGAGCACGCCGGCTGGCCCGAAGTCGCCGACGTGGTTGTTGCCCATCGACACCCAGTCGAAGCCGGCGTCCTTGACCCCGGCGAGGTAGGCCGGGTTGCCGGTGAACACGGTGCCGCTCGTGTGGAACGTCCAGTCCGTGACGGCAACCTCCTCCATGTTGGCGATCGCGAGGTCAGCCCCGCTGATCAGCGACCGCACCGCGCCCGCGTGGCCCGTCCGCTTGGCGTACGGCAGGTCCCAGCCGAACTCCGAGCAGTTGGCGCAGTGCCCGGTGATCGTCACGGTGCCGCCGCCGTAGAGGTAGTCGGGGTTGTTGCCGTGGGTCATGATGGCGAGCGCCGCGCCGCGGTCGAGGCCGAGGTCGCCTGCGGCGTACAGCGTCCACGCGCTCCCGGGGTCGTAGGCGGCGACCCCCGGCTGCGGCGCGAGGGGCGCGTGAAGCGGCCACGCCTCGAGCGAGGCCAGGCGGGTCTCGCCGAACAGCGAGGCGGAGCCCCAGCCGAGCGCCCGCACGCCCGGCCCAACCTGGTCGGCGCGCAGGAAGCCGAGCCACCCGGGGTGCCCGGCGAGATCCGCCATCAGCGTGTCCGCGGTGGCGGCCCGGACCAACCGCCCGCCCAGGGCGGTGGTGTCCACACCCAGCGCCCGGAGCTCGGCATCGGCGTCGGCAGCGACGAGGACGAGCGCGGAGTAGGGCGACGCCCCGCTCGCGATCCCGGCGACCTCCGCGGACCGCGTGGCCGAGCGCCCCGACCGGAACGAGGTCACGGGCACGAACGCGACGTCGGCGACGGGCGCCGCCGAGAGCGACGGGGCGGGCGGCGCCGAGGGGCCGGGCGAGGCGGTGGCGGACGACGCGGCTGGCGGGGTCGAGGCTCCGGCGCCCATGGCAGGGCTCGTGGGCAACGCGCCGATGGCGGGCCTCGAGGGCAACGCGCCGGATCCGCACGCGGCAACCAGCAAAAGGGCGGCGGCGATGGCCGCCGCCGGTCGGCGGGCGCGCACGACGCGAGGCACGTCGGGAACAGACCGGCCGCGAGTGATCACGGCCGCAATCTACTGCGCCGCGCGGCCGGCGCCCAGACCGTTCGCTCGCCGGCGGGCGAAGGAGGGCGAAAGAGAGACGCCCCGTCCGGGCGGGCGGACGGGGCGTACGGAGAAGCGAGAGATGGCGGACCCGACCGGATTCGAACCGGCGATCTCCAGCGTGACAGGCTGGCATGTTGGGCCGCTACACCACGGGTCCTCGGCCGGTGGCGGATCATAGCAGGCGGCCCCCATTGTGGCCAGCGCCCGCAGCCGATCCCGCGCTATCGGGGCTATGCTCGGCGGGCCATGCCCACCACGATCGACCTGCGCTCCGACACCGTCACCCACCCGACCGCAGCGATGCGCCGCGCGATGGCGGAGGCCCCCGTCGGCGACGACGTCTTCAGCGACGACCCCACCGTCAACGCGCTGGAGGCCCGCGCCGCCGACCTGCTCGGCAAAGAGGCCGGGCTGTTCGTCGCGAGCGGCACCATGGGCAACCTCGTCTCGCTCATGGCCCACCTGCCCCGCGGCCACGAGGCCATCGCCGGCGCCACCACGCACACCGTGATGGACGAGGCCGGCGGGCACGCGGTGGTGGTGGGCGCCACGATCCGCGCCATGGCCGAGCGCCTGGACGGCACCATGGACCCGCAGGCGATCGAGGACGCCTTCCGCGACCCCCACGACCTCCACGAGCCGATCACGGGACTCGTCGTGCTGGAGAACACCCACGCCCACACCGGCGGGCGCCCGCTGTCGCTCGGCTACGAGCGCGAGGTGGCGGCGATCGCCCACGAGCGCGGGGTCCCGCTGCACATCGACGGGGCGCGCTTCTTCAACGCCGCGATCGCGCTGGGCGTGGGCGCGCGGGACCTGGCCGAACCCGCCGACTCCGTCACCTTCTGCCTGTCGAAGGGCCTGTCGGCCCCGATCGGCTCGGTCGTCGTGGGCAGCGCCGCGTTCATCGCCCGCGCCCGGCGCGCCCGGAAGCTGGTCGGCGGCGGCATGCGCCAGGTGGGCGTGCTGGCGGCGGCCGGGCTGGTGGCCCTGTCCGACGGCCCGGACGGGATGGTCGCCCGCCTCGCGGACGACCACGCCAACGCGCGCCGCCTCGCCCAGGGACTGGCCTCGCTCGACGGCGTCTACTCCCCCGGCGGGCTGGGCCAGGCGGGGGACGGGCCGCTCGACCCCGAGCGCGCCGTGACCAACTTCGTGCTGTTCCGCGTCCGGCGCAACCGCGCTGCGTTCATGGGGGCCCTCGAGGCGCGCGGGGTCCTGATGGTCCCCTATGCCGGCGGCTCGATCCGCGCGGTCACCCACCACGGGGTGGAGGCCGCGGACGTGGACCGCGTCGTGGGCGCCGTCGCCGACGCGCTGGCGGCCTCGGCCTGAGCGCACGACTGCCGGGCCGAGCCGGCCCGCACCCGATGGGGGAACGATGACCGACCTGCGCTCTCAGCTGACCCTGCCCCGTCCCGTCCCCGCCCCCGACGCCGGCCCGCTGGACGAGCGCCTCTACGACCTGGTCGAGGCCCGGGCCCGCCGCCTGTTCCACGCCAACCCCATCCTGGCGAGCTACTTCGGCGTCCACGCGGAGGACGCGCGCCTCGGCGACCCGTCGCTCGACGCGACCGAGGGCGAGATCGCCGCGGAGCGGGCCCACCTCGCCGCGGTCGAGGCGCTCGACTCGTCGGGGCTCTCCGCCGAGGCCCGCTTCGAGCGCGACCTGGAGCTGCACAACGTGCGGCTGGAGCTGTTCGGCCTCGACGAGCTCCGGCTCTGGCAGCGCAGGCCGACGGCGGCGGCCGACGTGGGCGACGCGATCTTCCTGCTGTTCGCCCGCGGCGCCGCGCCGCTGGCCGAGCGCCTGGCCCGCATCGCCGACCGGCTCGAGGCCGTCCCCGCATACCTCGAGGCGGCGCGGAGCCGGACGACGGGCGCTCCGGTGGCCACGTGGCAGGCGACCGACGTGCGCAACGCCGAGGACTTGCCCTACCTGTTCGCCGAGGTGCGCTCGGCCGCCGAGGGCGTGCTGCCGAAGGGCGAGCTCGCCCGCCTCGACCGGGCGGCCGCCAACGCCCGGGGAGCGATGGAGGCGTGGGCCGGCTGGCTGCGCGACGGCCTCGCGCACGCCGACGACAACTGGCCGCTGGGCGCCGAGCACTACGACGAGCTGCTCCGGCTGCGCGCCCTCGGCGACCTCGACACCGACGCGATCCTCGCGATCGGCGAGGAGCAGCTGCGGCGCAACCACGAGGCCCGACGGGCCGCGGCGTCCGAGGTGGACCCGCGCGCGGACGAGCCGGCCGTCATCGACCGCCTCAAGAACGACCACCCGGCCACGTTCGGCGCAGCGCTCGAGGGCTACCGCGACGCGATGCGCCGATCCCGCGCCTACCTGATCGAGCACGGCCTGGTCACCGTCCCCGGCGACGAGACGATCGAGGTCATCCCGACGCCTGAGTACCTGCGCAGCGTCATGCCGTTCGCGGCGTACTTCGCGCCCGCGCGCTTCGACGCCGACCAGCGCGGCCTGTACGTTGTCACGCCCGCGGTGGACGACGACCCCAACGCCATGCGCGAGCACTACTGGGCGTCGATCAGCAACACCAGCATCCACGAGGCGTACCCGGGGCACCACCTCCAGCTCCACGTGGCGAACCAGCACCCGAGCGTCACCCGCATGCTCACCGACGCCCCCGAGTTCGTGGAGGGCTGGGGCATGTACTCCGAGCAGATGATGCGCGAGGAGGGCTTCGACGCCGGCCCCGCCTTCCGGACCGCCATGCACACCGACGCCATCTGGCGCGCCTGCCGGATCATCCTCGACGTGCGGATGCACCGCGGGGAGATGGGCGAGGACGAGGCCACGGACTTCCTGGTGGAGCACACCGCATTCGAGACCGCCAACGCGCGCGCCGAGGTCCGCCGCTACACGTACACGCCCGGCTACCAGCTCAGCTACCTGCTGGGCAAGGTGCTGATCCTGGGCCTGCGCGAGGAGGAGCGGCGCCGGCTGGGCGCGGAGTTCAGCCTCAAGCGGTTCCACGACGCGCTGCTGCGCAACGGCTCGCTGCCGCTCAGCTTCCACCGCCGCCTGCTGCGGGCCGGGGGCTGATCCCGTGGACCTGTACCCGTCGATCGACGTCGTGGGCGGGCGCTCGCGGATCGTCCACTGGCCCGGGGCGTCGGCCGGGATCGGCTCGCCCACGGACCGGCCAGACCGGATCGCGGCGCAGTTCGTGCAGCAGGGCGCCCGGCTGATCCACCTGGTGGACTTCGACGGGGCGCGCCGCCGGCAGCCTGCGAGCCTCGACGTCATCGGGGCGGTCGCGGCCAAGGTCGCGGTGCCGCTCCAGGTGGCAGGCGGGCTCGAGGATGCCGACCACATCCGCCTCGCGTTCGCCGCCGGCGCCACGCGCGTCGTGCTCAGCACGGACATCGCGGAGCGACCCGAGGCGCTTCGCGAGTGCGTCGCCGTGGCGGGCGACTGGCTGGCCGTGGGCCTGGACCCGCGCCCGGAGCGGCTGGCCGCGTTCCCGTGGCGCCGCGGCACGCCGCCCACGCCGGCCGGTCTGGTGGACGAGCTGGCCGCCCAGGGCGTCCGCCGCGTGGTGCTGGCCGCCGGCGGCAGCGCGCCTGACCCGACGCTCCTCGCCACGCTCGTGCGGCGAGGCGACCTCGACGTGCTCGTCGCGGGCGGCGCGGCCGACCTCGACGGCATCCGCCGCCTGCGGGACGCCGGGGTGGCCGGCCTGATCCTGGGCGAGCCGCTGCTCACCGGGGCGATCGACCTGCCGGGCGCGCTCGAGGCTGCGGCGTGACGCCCGCGGCCACACGCCGGAGCCTCGTGGCGACGCACGCGCCCCGCGCGGGCGCCGCCCGGGGTCGCCGCGCGGCTCCCTTCCGCCGATCACGCTAGGATCGGCGGGACCCGGCGCGCCGGATTCAGGACCGGCCACGCCCTCCCCGCACGAGGACCCACACCGCCCCATGCGCCTCAACCGAGCGGCCGCGACCATGGCCGTCGCCCTCCTCATCGCCGGCTGCTCCGGCTCCGCGGCTCCCGCGGCCACCTCCGCGGCTTCGTCGCCGGCCCCGTCGGCCGCGACTTCACCCGCCCCCGCTTCGCCCGCCGCGGCTTCGTCCGCGCCGGCCGCATCGCCGTCAGGTGCCGCGTCCCCCGCCGCGGCGGCCTCGCCCGACCTGTCGTCCTGCCCCACCTCGCAGCCGGCGCCCCTGGCGTCGGGCCAGACGCGGACCGTGACGCTCTCGACCTCCAAGGGCGACATCGTCATCCGGGTCGAGGGCGCCCTGTCGCCCATCGCCGCGGGCAACTTCGTGGCGCTCGCCCAGTGCGGCTACTACACGGGCGTCGTGTTCCATCGCCTGGTGCCCGGCTTCGTGATCCAGGGCGGCGACGGCCAGTACGGCCGCGAGCCGGCGGTGAACATGGCGAGCGTCGGCACGGGCGGCCCCGCCTACACGATCCAGGACGAGCCGGTCACCGCGAACTACACGCGCGGGACCGTCGCGATGGCCAAGACCGGCCAGCCCAACAGCGCCAACTCGCAGTTCTTCATCGTCCTCGCGGACCTGACGGGGAGCCTGCCCAAGAACTACCAGATCTTCGGCCACGTCACGTCCGGCATGGACGTCGTGGACGCCATCGCCGCCATGCCCAACTCGGGCGGCCCCAGCAACACGGCGCTCCAGCCCGTGGCGATGGACAAGGTCACCGTCAGCAACCCGTGACAGGCAACCCAGACCCGTTTCGGCCGGTGCCCGCCGGCCCCGCGCAGAGGAGCACCCCATGACCCGTGCCGTCATCGCCACCCACCTCGGCGACATCGAGGTGGACCTGTTCACCGAGAGCGCGCCGAAGGCGTCCGCCAACTTCGTCAAGCTCGCCAAGGACGGCTTCTACGACGACGTCGTCTTCCACCGCGTCATCCCGGGCTTCGTGATCCAGGGCGGCGACGGCCAGTACGGCAAGAAGTCGGCGCTCGACACGGGCCGGGTCGGCACCGGCGGGCCCGGCTACCGCTTCGAGGACGAGCCGGTCAAGGGCGACTACGTCAAGGGCGCGCTCGCGATGGCGAACGCCGGCCCCAACACCAACGGCTCGCAGTTCTTCATCTGCGCCGCGGACCTCACCGGCCGCCTGCCCAAGAACTACACGCTGTTCGGCCAGGTGACCAAGGGCCTCGACATCGTGGACCAGATCGTGGGCGCGCCGCGCAACTCGCGCGACCTGCCCGACAGCCCGGTCGCGATGACCGCGGTCACGATCCAGGACGAGGCCTGACCCGGAAACGCCGCCGGTCGTCACGCTCTCGGGCCCTTGCCGGAAACATTGCGACTCGGAATCGGTTAAGGCTTTTTTACCGAACCGAACACTAAATCCCTTCCCTAATCCACAGCGGACCGCTAGGATATGCCTCGCTGTCAGTCAGCGAGCGCTGCCCCAGCACCGCGATCATGGGTAGGTTGGGTTAGGGTAGTCGGTGAAGCCGACGCGATAGATGATCACGGAGCGTGGCAGAAGGTCCGTCTAGGCGGACACCTTCACCGGGACAGCTTCCGAGGCGGCCCGCAAGGGCCGCCTCGGGCG
Source organism: Chloroflexota bacterium (assembly GCA_021783595.1). Classification (GTDB taxonomy): domain Bacteria; phylum Chloroflexota; class Limnocylindria; order Limnocylindrales; family CSP1-4; genus CAIXZV01. The sequence continues at coordinate 7,345 of JAJXTS010000006.1, forward strand.
TTTAAGGCAAACTGTCGCCGGATCCGCGGCCACCCGTCGCGCCCTCGTCCCGATCCTGAGCCGAACCGGCGCCCGAGCCCGAGGCGCCCGCCTGGAGCACCCGATGCCGCACACGACCGCGAGCCGTCGCCTCGCCGCCAGCCTGCTTGGCCTCGCCGCCCTGGTCGCCGCCTGCGGCGGCACGCCCGCCGGGACCACGTCGCCCGCCGCGTCGGTCGGGGCGGCGGCGCCGGGCGGGACGGCCGGGGCTTCCGGGGCGCCGGCGTCGGGCGGCATCGCGTCGCCGGCCGACATCGTCAACGTGGGGATCGGCGCGCCGTACTCGCTCGCCGACCTGCCGGCCGCCCGGGCGGACGCCATTCAGGCTGGCATCGCGAAAGACCTGGGCGCGTTCGCCAAGGCCGTCCACGTGACCGTCAAGGCCGTGCAGCAGAACGGCACGGCGGCCGCCTACCTCATGGTGGTGGCGTTCCCCCGCGGCACGCTCAGCGACAACATCTACTCGCAGATCATCACCGACCTGTCGATGGGCGCCGAGTCCACCTTCACCTCGACGCTGATCGGGGCGGTGCCCGTGTCGTTCGGGACCATGAACGGCGGCTCGGTGGCGGTGTTCCGCCAGGGCGACCTGGCGCTGATCACGCTGTCACCGCAGTCCACGGACCTGACGCAGATCGAGACCGCGCTCGTGCAGGCGAACGGCTAGGGGGCGCCCGGGCCGGGCTTCCCGCCCGCGGCCCCGCCGGTCCACCGGTACCGGTGCTCGGGCCGGCCCTGCGAGCCGTAGCGCATCGCGAGCCCCACGAGGCCCCGGCGCACCAGGTGGTCGAGGTACCGGCGCCCCGTCACGCGGCTCACGCCGGTCAGCTCGGCCACCTCGGCGGCGGAGAGGTCGCGATCCGCGTCGTGGATCGAGGCGGCGACGAGCTCCAGCGTCGCCTTCGACATCCCCTTGGGGAGGTCCTCGGCGGAGTCGGCCCGCAGCAGGCCGAGGATCTGGTCCACGGAGCCCTGGTCGAGGGCCTCCGGCTCGGCCAGGCGCTGGCGGGCCGCGGCGTACCGCTCGAGCCGCTCGCGGAACAGGCTGAACGGGAACGGCTTGACCACGTAGTGCACCACGCCCCACTGGAGCGCGGCCCGGAGGGTCTCGACGTCCCGGGCCGCCGTGACGGCGATGACGTCCATGGGCGCCATGCCCGGCCCGCGGAGCGCGCGCAGCACCTCGAGCCCCGGACGATCGGGGAGGTACATGTCGAGCAGCACGAGATCGGGGGCCAGCGCGCGCGCCTGCCGCACCGCGTCGGCGGCGGTGTGGGCGATCCCGACCACCTCGAAGCCCGGCACCCGGGCGACGAACGCCTCGTGCACCTCGGCGACGCGGAAGTCGTCCTCGACGACGAGCGTCCGGATCATGCGGCGGTCGCCGTTCGGAAGGGCAGCAGCACGCGGAACTCCGTGTAGGGATCCGTGGACACGCACTGCCAGCCGCCGCGACGGGCGATCAGCTGGCGCACCAGGGCGAGACCCAGACCGTGGTGGGCGGTGTCGCGCTTGGTGGTGTAGCCCTCGCGCCAGATGTCGGCGAGGTGCTCGTCGCTGATGCCCGGCCCCGAATCGCGCACCCGGATCTCCACGCCCACCTCCGTCGCCCCGACCCCGAGCTCGACCCACGCTCCGGGCGTGCCCGCCGCCGCGTCCACCGCGTTGTCCACCAGGTTGCCGACCACCGTGACCAGGTCCCGCTCGTCGGCCGCCCCGGGCGCGAGCTCCGCGTCCCCCGCGAGCCGGAACTCCACGCCGCGCTCCACCGCCACCGACGCCTTGGCCAGCAGAAGGGCGGCCAGGGTGGGCTCGCTGATGCGCTCCCTCACGCGGTCCACGAGCTCCTGGTGGACGTGGGTCGCGCTGGCGATGAGGCCGACGGCGTCGTCGACCCGGCCGAGCTCGATCAGGCCGCTCACGGCGTGGAGCTTGTTGAAGAACTCGTGGGCCTGGGTGCGCAGGGCGTGGGCCATGCTTCGCTCCGTGTCGAGCTCGCGGATGACGCGCTCCAGCTCCGTGCGGTCGCGCAGGGTGGAGACGGCCGCGACCTGCTCGCCCCGGACCACGGTCGTCGCTCGGTTGACCACGAGCACGCGGTCGCCCGCGACCACGAACTCGTCCTTGCCGGGGCGCTCGCCGGAGAGCACGTCGAGGACGGCGCTGGCGGGCATGACCTCGGCCAGGCGCTTGCCAAGGTGCGGGGCGTCCAGGCCCAGGAGCCAGACCGCCTCGTCGTTCATGAGCGTGATCCGGTTGTCGGCGTCGGTGACCACCACGCCCTCGCGGATGCTGTGCAGGACCGCCTCGCGCTGCTCCAGCAGCAGGCCGATCTCCCGCGGGCCGAGCCCGGACGTCTGGCGCCGGACGCGCCGCGCCATGAGCAGCGAGCCGATCGTCCCGAAGGTCAGGGCGAGCAGGGTGCTGAGCAGCAGGATCGGCGTGGACTGGGCGATGGACGCGTTGACGGCATCCTCGAGGAAGCCCACCGAAACGAGCCCGATCACCTTCCCGGAGCCGTCGCGGATTGGGACCTTGGCTCGCACGGACGTGCCGAGCGTGCCCGTCTGGACGCCCACGTAGTTCTCGCCCGACAGCGCCTGCGACGGGTCCGTGGACACGCGCTGGCCGATCAGCTGCGGGTTCGGGTGCGAGTACCGGATGCCGTCCTTGTTGGCGACCACCACGAAGGATGCGCCGGTGCTCTTGCGGATCGCCTCCGCGATGGGCTGGATGGTGGCGGCTGGGTCTGGCTGGCCGAAGGCCTCGAACACGTCGGGCATCTCCGCGACGGCCTGGCCGATGGACAGGGACCGCTGCTCGAACTCGGACACGGCGCGCCAGCTGATGATCGCGAACGAGATCGCGGCGCCCACCACGACGGCCAGCGTGACGAGCACGACCTGGACAAGGAGGACCTGGTTGGCGAGCGACCGCAGCTTGCCCATCCGCCACAACTTATCACCGCGCCGTTGGGCCGCCGCGACCACAAAGACGAATACCTCCCAATCGACCGCAAGCGTGACAGGGCCCGTCGTGGCGGGTTCCATACGGTCCCGAGGAGGGTCCAAGAGCGTGCAGCAACCGGGCAGTCAGGCACTGTCAACCGACGCGGCCATCGTTCTGCGCAACGTCAGCAAGCGGTTCGTCAGTCCGGAGGGCAAGGCCTTCACGGCCCTCGAGGGCGTCGACCTGACGGTCGCCCCGGGCGAGTTCTGCGCCGTGGTGGGCCCCACGGGATGCGGCAAGTCCACCACCCTGGCGCTGATCAGCGGGCTCGAGCCGCCGAGCCGCGGCGAGGTCAGCGTGCTGGGCCGGCAGGTCAAGGGCGTCCAGCACTCGGTCGGGTACATGTTCCAGCGCGACGCCGTCTTCCCCTGGAAGACCGTGCTCGACAACGTGGCGGCCGGCCCGCGCTTCCGCGGCATGGGCGGCGGCGAGGCCACCAAGCGGGCTCGCGATTGGATCGCCCGCGTGGGGCTGTCGGGTTTCGAGCACCACTACCCGCACCAGCTCTCGGGCGGGATGCGGAAGCGGGTCGCCCTCGCGCAGACGCTGATCACCGAGCCCCGGATCCTGCTCATGGACGAGCCGTTCAGCGCCCTCGACGTGCAGACGAGGGCCCTCATGGAGAACGAGCTGCTCGACCTCTGGGCGGCCACGGGGGCGTCGGTGGTGTTCGTGACGCACGACCTCGAGGAGGCCGTCGCGCTGTCCGACCGCGTGGTGGTCATCACCGCGGGGCCGGGCACGGTCAAGGCCATCTACCCGGTCAACCTGCCGAGGCCGAGGAACATCCAGGAGATCCGGTTCGAGCCGGAGTTCATGCGCATCTACGAGGAGATCTGGAGCGGCCTGAGAGATGAGGTCCTCGTGAGCTACGAGCGCGCCAAGCACCTGCTCGCGTCGTGATGCCATGACCGCCACCGTCAACTCCCAGTCCGTCGAGCTCGCCGGCGACCTCGACCTCGTCCGGGCACGGGCACGGGCGCGCCGCCGATGGATGGTCCTCTTCCTCCGGATCGCCGTGGCCGTCGGCCTGGTGAGCACGTGGGAGCTGGGCACGCGCATCGGCTGTTACGGCAGCGACACCGCCACCTGCCTCATCGACAGGTTCTACTACGGCCAGCCGACCGGCATCGCCGCCCAGCTGGCGACCTGGGTCCGGGACGGGACCTCGTCCGGGCCGCTGTACGCGCAGATCTACGTGACGCTCCTCGAGACGGTGCTCGGGTTCCTGATCGGGAGCGCCCTGGGCATCGTGTTCGGCGTCCTGCTCGGCCGCGTCCCGCTGCTGGCCGATGTCGCCGGCCCGTACATCAAGGCCCTCAACGCGATGCCCCGCGTCGTGCTGGGGTCGATCTTCATCATCATCCTGGGCTTCGAGATCTGGTCCAAGGTCGCCCTCGCGGTCGTGCTGGTGTTCTTCGTCGTGTTCTTCAACGCCTTCCAGGGCGTCCGCGAGGTTGACCGCGACCTCGTCTCCAACGCCCGGATCCTGGGCGCCAACCCCCGCCAGGAGTTCGGCCACGTGCTCCTGCCGTCCGCGCTCTCGTGGATCATCGCGAGCCTCCACACGAGCCTCGGCTTCGCGCTCGTCGGCGCCATCGTGGGCGAGTACCTCGGTGCGCGGCAGGGGGTCGGCCTGATGATCGCCACCGCCCAAGGCACGTTCAACGCCAACGGCGTCTACGCGGCGATGCTCATCCTCGCCGTGCTCGCGATCCTCGCCGAGGCGTTAGTAACGCGGTTGGAGAACCGCCTCATCCGATGGCGCCCCAACACCGTCACGGACGTGACGTTCTAGTCCGGGCAGCAAGGGTCCAGGGAAAGCAGGAGGAGGAACCAATGCGTCATCGCGTCGCGGCCGTGGTAGCCGCGCTCGGCCTGGTCGCCGCCGCGTGCGGCGGCTCGTCATCGGTCACCCCCAGCGCCGCACCGGCCACGCAGGCCGCCGGCCAAGCCGCGAGCTCGGCGCCCAGCCAGGCCGGGCCCGCCGCCGCCGTCACCATCATGGTCGGCGGGATGTCCAAGCAGATCTACCTGGTCAACAAGCTGACCGAGGCGCTCGGGTACTTCAAGGACCAGGGCGTCGACGTCACCTTGGTGGACGAGCCGAGCGGGACCGACACCGAGACCGAGGTGGTCTCCGGCCACGCCAACATGGGCTCCGGATCGTACGACCACACCATCGACCTCCAGGCGCAGGGCAAGATCATCACCACGGTCCTCAACATGACCTGGACGCCGGGCGAGTTCGTGATGGTGTCCACGGCCAAGGCGGGGACGATCACCAGCCCCAAGGACTTCAAGGGCGCCAGCATCGGCGTCACATCGCTCGGCTCCGGGACCCACACCCTGATGCGGGCGATGGTGGTCGAGGCCGGCCTCAAGGTCGATGACGCCAACTACGTCAAGGCAGGCGCCGGCGACACGTTCATCGCGGCCATGAAGCAGGGCCAGATCGACGTCGGCATCACGACGCAGCCCACCGTCCTCCAGATCGAGAAGCAGGGCGTCGGCAAGCTGCTGGTGGACCTGTCCAAGCCCGACACGACGCAGGCGGCCCTGGGCGGACCGTACCCGTTCATCTCGCTCTGGGCGCGCGCCGACTGGATCGCGGCCAACAAGGCCACCGTGCAGAAGGTCGTCAACGCCTACGCCAAGACCCTCAAGTGGATCCAGGCCCACACGGCGTCCGACATCGCCGGCCAGCTGCCGCCCGACTACTACGCCGGCGACCAGGCCGGGTACGTCCAGGCGCTCACCGACAGCATCAAGATGTTCAACCCGGACGGGAAGCTGACCCAGGCGCAGCTCGACTCCGTGTTCAAGATCAACAAGCTGTTCAAGACGGGCCTCGACAGCATCGACCTGTCGAAGACGTACGACCCCGAGTTCCTCAACAACGCCCAGTAGCCAGCCACCACGCCGAGGCCGGGCGACAGCTCCCCCGTCGCCCGGCCTCACGTCTGCCGAGGGTGCCATGAAGGCCTTGTCGCGTCCGATCCTCGTCGCCACCGTCGCGGCACTGGTGTCCGCGTGCGGGGCAGGCACGGCCTCGCCGGCCGCCTCGCCAGCCGCGACGGCCCCGTCGCCGGCCGTGGCGGGCGCCTCGGCCTCGCCCTCGATCACCATCGGGCTCCTGGTGCCCTTCACCGAGTCCGCGATCAACAGCGACCGCGGCGTCGCCCAGCGGCGCGCCGCGGAGCTCTACGTCGCGCAGCACGGCGGCACCGTCGGCGGGCAGACGGCCGGGTTCGCCTACGAGGACGAGTCGATCAACGGCCAGCTCGACGTCACCAAGGCCCAAGAGCTCGTCCAGCAGCACGCCGTCGCGGTGCTCGGGCTCCTCGGCGACGACGGTGCGACGGCCGTGCGCGCCTACGCGGACAGCACCAAGGTGCCGCTGCTCATCACCGGCGCCAGCGGCGATTCCATCACCCGCGCGGCGGCGAGCCCGTACGTGTTCCGCGCGTCCTACAGCAACTGGCAGCTGTCCGAGCCGCTGGGCGAGTGGGCAGCCCGCAAGGGGGCCGCCAAGGTCTACCTCGTCCACGCCCCCGACACGTTCGGGACGGAGTCCGCGGCCGCCTTCGCCGCGGGTCTGGGCAAGGCCGGCGGCACCGCGACGGCGAACGTGGCGGCCCAGCCGGGTGCCGACTGGGCGAAGGTCGTCGCGGCCGTCAAGGCGCAGCCCGCCAAGGCCGTGTTCGCGGCCTTCGAGGGCGCCGACGCCGTCTCGTTCCTCACCGCGTGGGCCGAGGCCGGGATGAGCGCCGCCGGGTACTCGCTCTACGGCCCCGGCACGCTGACCGACACGACCGTGCTGGCCAGCGTCAAGGACGCGGCCGCCGGCGTCACCACCTCGATGTTCTGGGCCGACTCGGCCGGCGGCGCCGACCTCCGGGCCCTCATGGCCGCCTTCCCCAAGGCCTACCTTGACGATGCCGGCAACCCCGCGCCCGTGACCGCGGACGTGGTCGCGATGTGGGACGCCATGACCGCCCTCGGCCAGGCGGTGCAGGCGGCCGGGACCGGGTCCGACGCGCTCGCCAAGGCGGTCGCGGCCGAGACAGTGGCGGGAGTCCGCGGGTCGTTCGCGTTCGACCCCGCCACCCACAACGTGGTCCAGGACATCTACATCCGCAAGGTCGTTCTGAGCGCGGGCGCCGCGTCGAACGCCATCGTGGACACCGTGCCGCAGGTGGCCGACCCGGGCCACTGACGGGCCGAGCGGGCGGGGGCGCGCACGTGGCCGCCCGTCGCGCTGCGGCCGATCAGCGCGTGACGACCACCCCGTCCTCGTCGGACCACAGCTCGGCTCCGGGCCGGAAGGTCGCGCCGCCGAACGAGACGGTCACGTCGGCCTCGCCGATCCCGGCCTTGCCGCTCCGGCGGGGCTGGGAGCCGAGCGCCTTGACGCCGACGTCGATCCCCGCCAACGTCGCCGCGTCCCGGACGGCGCCGTTGATCACCACGCCCTCCCAGCCGTTGCGGGCCGCCAGGCCGGCCATGACGTCCCCGAACAGGGCGGTCCGCAGCGAGCCGCCCCCGTCAACCACCAACACCCGGCCCGCGCCGGGCTCCTCCAGCACGCGCCGGACGAGGACGTTGTCGTCGGCGCACCGCACGGTGCGGACGCGCCCGGCGAACGCTCGCCTGGCGCCGAACTGCCGGAACTGGAGCTCGCAGGAGTCGAGCTCGCCACCTCGCTCGTCCATCCGATCGGCGGTTGTCGTCATGCCCCGTCCTCCTCTCGCGCCGCCCCGAGACCGGTCACGCGCCGTTCCGGCGACGGTCGCCCGTCCTGTTGCCCCCACGCCGCGCCGAGGATCCGCCACCCATGACTGAGCAGTCCCCCGACCCGCGCTACGTCCTCGGCCTGCTGGCCGGGGACGGCATCGGCCCCGAGATCGTCCCCGTCGCGGCCGCCGTGGCCGGGGCGGCGATGGCGGCCGTCGGCCGGCCCCTCGCCTGGGTGCCGCTGCCGATGGGCCGCGCGGCCATCGAGACGCACGGCTCCCCCCTGCCCGAATCCACGCTGGAGCAGCTCGCCGAGACCGACGGCTGGCTGATGGGTCCGCACGACAGCGCGAGCTACCCCGCGCCGCACGGCGCCGCCCTCAACCCGAGCGGCACCGTCCGCAAGCGGTTCGCCCTGTACGCGAACGTCCGGCCGGCGCGGACGTACCCGGGGCTCCCGGCCGTCGCGCGCGACGCGGACCTGGTCATCGTGCGGGAGAACAGCCAGGGCCTCTACGGCGACCGCAACATGCACGCGGGCTCCGGCGAGTGCATGCCCACGCCCGACGTCGCGCTGGTCACGGGCGTGGTCAGCCGCGACGCCACGGCGAGGATCGCGCACGCGGCCTGCGAGCTCGCGATGCGGCGGCGGCGCCACCTGACCATCGTCCACAAGGCCAACGTGCTCCGGCTCACGACCGGGCTGTTCCGGGACGTCTGCCGCGAGGTCGCGGCGGGCTACCCGGGCCTCGCCGTGGACGACCAGCACGTGGACGCCATGACGGTTCACCTGGTTCGCCACGCCTCCTCGTTCGACGTGGTGGTCACCGAGAACATGATGGGCGACATCCTGTCGGGCCTGGCCGCCGAGCTGTGCGGGTCGCTGGGCATCGCGCCGTCGCTCAACGCCGGGGCCGCGACGGCCATGGCGCAGGCCGCCCACGGCTCGGCGCCCGACATCGCCGGCCGCGGGATCGCGAACCCGGCGGCCATGATCCTGTCGGCCGCCATGCTGCTGGACTGGCTCGGCCGCCGGGATGGCGACGCCGCCACGGTCCTCGCGGGCCGTCGGGTCGAGGCGGCGGTGGCGGCGGCCATCGGGGACGGGGTCCGCACGCCCGACCTCGGCGGCACCGCGTCCACGGCGGGCTTCGGCGAGGCCGTCATCGCCCGGCTGGCCGCCGGCGACGGGCCGCCCGCGCTCACGGCCTGACGCCGGCGCGGCCCGGCGCGGACGTGGCGTGGCTCATGCCGAGGCCAGCTTGCGCACGAGGTAGGGCAGGATCCCGCCAGCGCGGAAGTACAGCCGCTCCCGGGGCGTGTCCAGGCGCACCCGAGCGCGGAACGCCCGGTCGTCCGCCCGCACCTCGACGGTCCCGGCGTCACCGCCGGCGATGCCGGTGATCGCGTAGGTCTCGCGCCCGCTCAGGTCCAGGGCGGCGCGGCCCTGCCCCGGCTCGAACTCCAGCGGCAGCACGCCCATCATCAGCAGGTTCGAGCGGTGGATGCGCTCGAAGCTCTCCGCGAGCACCGCCCGGACCCCCAGCAGCCGGGGTCCCTTCGCGGCCCAGTCGCGCGACGAGCCCACGCCGTAGGAGGAGCCGGCGAGCACGATCAGCGGCACCCCCTCGCGGCGGTACCGCTCGGCGGCGTCGTAGATCGACACCTGGTCGCCCGACGGGATGTGCGCGGTCCAGCCGCCCATGCGCTGCGGGGCGAGCGCGTTGCGGAGGCGCACGTTGGCGAAGGCGGCCCGCGCCATCACCTCGTGGTTGCCGCGCCGGGTGGCGTACGTGTTGAGGTCGGCCGGGGCCACGCCCAGCCCGGCGAGGTAGCGTCCCGCGGGCGTGTGCTCGCCGATCGCGCCGGCCGGCGAGATGTGGTCGGTCGTGACGCTGTCGCCGAGCACCGCGAGGCAGCGCGCGCCGACGATCTCGTCCACGGCGGGCGGCTCGCCAGTGCCGCCGTCCACGAACGGCGGGCGGCGGAGGTAGGTCGAGGCCGGGTCCCACGCGTACCGGGCGGAGGCGGGAGCGTCGAGCTCCTGCCACCGGGCGTCGCCCCGGAAGACGTCCCGGTAGGCGCGCGTGAACAGTTCCCGCCGGATCGACGCGGCGACCAGCGCGTCCACCTCGGCCGCCTCGGGCCAGATGTCGCGCAGGTAGACAGGCTCGCCGTCGGGCGCCACGCCGACGGGCTCCCGCGTCAGATCGACGTCGATCGCCCCGGCGAGCGCGTAGGCGACGACGAGCGCCGGCGACATCAGGTAGTTCGCGTGCACGGCCGGGTGGATCCGGGCCTCGAAGTTCCGGTTGCCGGAGAGCGCGGCGCAGGCGAGCAGCTGGTCCGTCTCGATGGCGGCCGCGACGGGTTCGGGCAGGGGTCCCGAGGCGCCGATGCAGGTGGTGCAGCCGTAGCCCACCAGGCCGAACCCGAGGGCGTCGAGCGGCGCCTCGAGGCCCGCCCGGCGCAGGTACTCGGTCACGACGCGCGAGCCCGGCGCGAGGCTCGTCTTGACCCACGGGCGAGGGCGCAGTCCGCGCTCCGCGGCCCGCCGGGCCAGCAGGCCCGCGGTGATGACCCCGGCCGGGTTGGAGGTGTTGGTGCAGCTCGTGATGGCGGCGATCACGACGGAGCCGTCGCGCAGCCGGTCGCGGTCCCGGGACCGAGGGGCGAACGTGGCGACGAAGCGCTCGGCCGCCTCGCCCAGCGGGATGCGGTCCTGCGGGCGGTGCGGTCCGGCGATGCTCGGCTCGATGCTGCCCAGGTCGAGATCCACGGCCTGCGAGTAGCTCGGCTCGGCGGCCGGGTCATGCCACAGCAGGTTCCCCCGGCAGTACGCCTCGACGAGGGCGACATGGGCGGGGCGGCGGCCCGTGTCGCGCAGGTACTCGAGCGTGCGCTCGTCCACCGGGAAGAACCCGCACGTCGCGCCGTACTCGGGCGCCATGTTCGCGATCGTCGCGCGGTCGGCCACGGTGAGCGCGCCGAGCGCCGGCCCCGTGAACTCGACGAAGGCGCCCACCACGCCCACGCCGCGCAGCAGCTCGGTGACGCGCAGGACGAGGTCGGTCGACGTGGCGCCGGGCGGCAGGGCGCCCGACAGGCGGACGGCGATGACCCGCGGCAGGAGCAGCGGCACGGGCTCGCCGAGCATCCCGGCGACGGCCTCGATTCCGCCGACGCCCCAGCCCAGCACGCCCAGCCCGTTGACCATCGTGGTGTGGGAGTCGCTGCCGATGAGCGTGTCGGGGAAAACGACGCCGCCGCGGCGCGTCACGACGTCGGCCAGGAACTCGAGGTTGACCTGGTGCATGATGCCGCTGTTGGGCGGCACGACCTCGAACCCCCCGAGTGTGCGCTGCGCCCAGCGGAGGAACCGGTAGCGCTCGGCGTTCCGCCGGTACTGCAGGTCCACGTTGATCTCCATGGCGTCGGGCCGCGCGAACGCGTCAACCTGCAGCGAGTGGTCGGCCACCAGCACGGCCGGGATCCTGGGGGCTGCGAGCCGCGGGTCGCCCCCGGCCTCGGCGATCGCGTCTCGGATGCCGGCGAGGTCGACGAGCGCCGGGACGCCGGTGGTGTCGTGGAGCAGCGCCCGGGCGGGATGGAAGTGGATCTCCGCCGAGGGGGCGGCGTCGGGCGCCCAGCGCGCGATCGCCTCGGCCTCGCCGTCCGCACCGGCCCGGATCACGTTCTCCAGCAGCACGCGGAGGGTGTGCGGGAGCCGCCCCGCGTCCGGCACGACATCGACCAGGCGATGCACCCGGATCGCCCCGTTCGCGCGCCGGCCGGGCAGGGCGAGGCTCGACGTCGGGCTCAGTGCCATGCGCCGCCATCCCGGCGGTGGGCCTCGAGCCGGTCGCGCAGCGCGGCGAACGAGAACGGCTTGAGCAGCACGGAGCGCACCTCTCCGTAGACGGGCGCGAGGTCCCGCAGGCAGGGTCCCGCGGCAACGCCCAGGACCGGCAGCGGGCGGAGGTCCCGAACGAGGCTGGGCGCCTCCGCGAGGTCGAGGTCGAGCAGGACGAGGTCCGCCTGGCGCAGGCGCGCGAGCGCGAGGGCGGCCGGCGCGGCCGAGGCCACGCCGCAGGCGGCGAACCCCTCCGTCGCGTCCACGTAGGCGGCGTGCAGGGAGGCGACGAGCGGGTTTCCGTCCACGATCAGGACCCGAGCGTGATATGTTTCTCTCAACGAAACACTCATCTCCTTGAGGTGAACAATAGCGGTGTCTGGCCCCGACCGTCAACGCAATCCCGTCGCGCGGGCCTTCCGGGTGCTCGCCTTCATGGCCGAGCGCCAGGAGGCGTCATGGGGTGTGCGCCAGCTCGCCGCCTCGCTGGGGATGAACGCGAGCACGCTGCACCGGCTGCTCGGCGCGCTCGAGGCGGAGGGCCTCGTGCGCCAGGAGGCGGAGACAGGGCGGTACGCGCTGGGCATGGGCTTCCTGCGTGTGGTGTGGCTCGCCGCGACCCGGGAGTCGCTGGCGGGGATCGCGCTGCCCGCGCTGCGCGGGCTCAGGGACGCGACCGGGGAGACGGCGCTGCTCGGGGTCTACGACCGAGGGGAGGGGGCGATGATGCTGATCGCGGCCGCGGAGTCGCACCACGCCGTGCGCAACGTGCGGCCGCTCCACACGTGGATGCCCGTGCACGGCGGGGCGTCGGGGCGGGCCCTGCTGGCGTCGCTGTCCGGCGCGGAGCGCGAGGCCATCCTCGCGGGCCCCCTGGCGGCGGTCACCGACGCGACCGTGACGGACCCCGGGGCGCTCAGGCGCAACCTCGACGACGTGCGCCGCAGGGGCTACGCGGTGAGCCACGGGGAGCGGGTCGCCGGTGGCGTCGGGATCGCCGCGCCCGTCCTCGCGGGCGGCGGGCGCCTCGTCGGGGTCGTCGGCATCACCATGCCGGAGCAGCGGTACTCGCCCGCCGACGAGCCGCGGCTGGTGGGCCTCGTCCTCGCGGCGGCGCGCGCGGTCGCGGGCGCGCTGGAGCCCGGGGCGGGCGACGAAACGGCGAAGAGGACCGGGGCGGGCGCGCCGTCGCTCCGCTGATCGGGGCACTGGGCCGGCATGCCCTGGAGGGGCGTCGGTCAGATCAGCATCTCCGGCCGGCGAACGCCGGGCTCGCTGAACCGGGCCAGCCGAAACCCCTCGATCGGCAGCGGGCTGACGCCGTCGACGGCCAGTCCGGCCGCGATCGCGCCCAGGGCCGGCCCGAGGGTGAAGCCGTGCCCGGACAGACCCGTGATGATCGTCAGGCCCTCCGGGCCGCACGCCCCGTCGATCACGGGCAGCCCGTCGGGCGTCATGTCCACGAGCCCGCCCCAGTAGCGCGCGGGCGTCGCGGCGGCCATCGCGGGGATCACGCCGGCGAGCCTCGCCAGCGCACGGTCCACCGCGACCCGGTCGGGGCGCGGCTCGGGCGACCGGTCGGGCACCAGCCGAGTGTCCAGCGTGGACATCGTCGCGATCTGGCGGAGGATTCTCCGTGCGCCGAGCTGGAGTCGAAGGTGGCTGCGGAAGTCGGCAGCCCGGCTGAGCCAGAACCGCAGCCCGTTGAGGTCGTAGAGGGACACCTCGTGCCGCACGACGGCGTTGAGCCCGCCGCTGACGACGACCCGGCCCCCCGGGCGCTGGCGCGCACCGAAGCCGAACGCGCGGATCGTCTGGCGGAAGACGGGCGGGAGCGCCTTCGTCTCGACTTCCGACATCACCACCGGCATGATCGGCACCGCCAGCCCGACGGTGCTCGCCAGATACGGCGTCCAGGCGCCGCCGGCAACGACCACGGCACTCGCCGCGACCGTGCCGGCAGAGGTCTCGAGGCCGGCAACGCGGCCCGCGCGCTCGATGACCCGCGTCGCCTTCACGCCGTAGGCGACGCCCGCGCCGCGATCCAGGGCTCGCCGCACGAAGGCCTCCGTGCCCTTCTCGGGCTGGCACTGGGCGTCGATCGGGCTCCACATCGCGCCGAGGAACGGTCCCGTGGCCGCCGGCAGGACCTCGCGGGTCTGGTCGGGGTCGAGGAGGGCAACGTCCGCGAGGCCGGACGCGTGAGCCTCGTCCACGAGGCCGCGCAGCACCGGCAGGTCCGAGTCCCGGGTGGCGAAGTAGAGGTTGCCGCCGACGACGAACTCGAAGTCTGCCTCCTCGGCCGCCTCGCGCCACAGCCGGAGCGCCTCGACGGCGAGCGGGAACTCTGCCGCGTGGCGGCCCTGCACCCGGAGGCTGCCCTGCGCGCGCCCGGAGCCCTCGTGCGCGGGCCCGTCCTCCTTCTCGACCAGCAGGACCGACGCGCCGCGCGCGGCGACGGCGGCGGCGGTCGCCGCTCCGGTGATCCCCGCCCCGACGACCACGACGTCGGCCCCGGACGGCAGCTCCCGCCCGCCGACCGCCGGGCTCACGAGGCGCCCCGGGCGTCGAGCCAGGCGACGGCGTCCAGGTCCACCGTCACCCCCAGGCCCGGCCCTGCCGGCACCGCCACGCTGGAATCGGCGACGTCGATCTGCTCCACGGTGATCTGCTCCCGGTACTTGAGGGGCCCCACGAGGTAGGAGGGGAACGCGAGGTCGGGCAGGGCCGCCGCCACGTGCAGGCCCATCGCGGTCGCGACGCCCATCTCGAGGACCGAGCCGACCACGGCGCCGACGCCGAACGCGGCCGCGAGCTGGGCGATCGCCATCGCGGCCGTCGGGCCGCCCACCTTGGAGTGGCCGATGTTCAGGACGCTCGCGGCCCCGGCGGCCACGAGGCGCGCGGCGTCCTCCCTGGACCGGACGGCCTCGTCGGCGATCACGGTGAACCCGCGGTCCGCGACCGACGGGGGGAGGGCGGGCGGGCGCTCCGCCGACATCGGCTGCTCCACGACGCGGATGGCGAGCCCGTCGAGCTCCGGCAGAGCGCGCGCGAAGTCGTCGGCTGACCACTGGCCGTTGATGTCGACGAGCAGCCGGGTCGCTGGGCCGACGGCGTCGCGCACGGCCCGCAGCCGGGCGAGGTCTGCCCGCAGCTCCCCGCGGCCCGCGTACAGCTTCAGCCAGCGGTAGGCGTCGCGCTGCGCCAGGGCCGTCTCCGCCATCCGCGAGGCATCCTCGTCCCAGCCCACCGAGCCGTGGACCTCGACCCGATCGCGGAAGGCCCCGCCCAGGAGTTGCGACGCCGGGATGCCGAGAGCGCGACCGGCGAGGTCGATGAGCGCGGTGTCGACCGCCGCCTGCGTGAAGGGCGCGCCGACGAGGGCCGGCCCGATCGCCGACAGCAGCGGCCAGCGGTCGAGCGGGTCGCGGCCCAGCAGCGCCGGCGCGACGACCTCGGCGACGAGGGCCACCACGGACGCCTGCGTCTCCGACGTGAACGCCGGCACGGGGCACGCCTCGCCCCACCCGACGTGGCCCTCGCTGCCCCGGATCGCCACCAAGACGTTGGGCGACGCGGTGCGCGTGGTCTGACCGAACCGGAACGGGACGCGGAACGACGCCTTGAGTGGGATTGCCTCGACGGACTCGATGCGCATGGGCGAGTGCTCCTGCCGGTGGACTGGATCAGACCTTACCACTGTGGGCCACGAAGTAGTCCACTCATAACCCACTTCCCCGCCGGGCGCCACCACACACGCTCGATCGCCGCCCCAGCGCGGTACAGTGGTCCACGCAGGAGGTGGCTGTTGCTCGGATCGCGCCGTCGGTCAGGACTCGTCGTCGAGCAGATCGTCGGCCTCGTGAGGGCAGGCGGGCTGCGGCCCGGTCAGGCGCTGCCCACGGAGCGCGAGCTCAGCGCATCGCTCGGCGTGAGCCGGACGGTCGTGCGTGAGGCGTTCGCCGAGCTCGAGCGCCGGGGCCTGGTCCGGGCGGTTCGCGGGTCGGGACGCTATCTGCGCGATGCCCAGGACCTGCCGCCCGGCGAGCGGGTCCTCGAGACCGCCTCGATCGCCGACATCCTCGAGGCCCGTCGGCTGCTGGAGGTCCAGGTCGTCGAGCTGGCCTGCGAGCGGCGGACCTCCGACGACTCGCGGAGGATCGCGGAGGCGGCGCGGCAGCTGACGCGCTGGGAGGACAACGTCGCGTTCCATGTGGCGGTCGCCGCCGCGGCCCACAACTTCGTGCTGGAGCGGTGGATCCGCGAGCAGCTCGAGATCGCCGGCGGGCTCCACCAGCGAGAGCGCTACGAGGACGCCCAGGAGATGGACCGCATGCGGGCGGAGCACCTCGAGATCGCTGACGCGATCGCCGCGCGTGACGGGCCGCGGGGGGCCGACGCCATCCGGGTCCATCTCGAGCGGACGAGGCGCGCCGTCGTCAGCGGCACCGCCTGAGGTGGCCGGGGTGCTCGCCCGCCGACGAGCGGCAGCCGGTGGGCCGGCGCTCCGCTGATCGAGCCGCGGCTGGTGGCCGATCCGGCCGCGGGCTGTATCCTTGGGGTCCGCGATCCCGGATCGCGGGCGCGCGCCTGTAGCTCAGCGGATAGAGCGTCGGCCTCCGGAGCCGAAGGTCGCAGGTTCGAATCCTGTCGGGCGCGCCATTTCAACCTTCTCGGGCAGCGCCAGCGCCAGACCGTGCGCGTAGGCCGCCTGCGTCAGCCGGACACCCACGATCTCGGGGCCGGCGACTGTGATCCGGTCGTAGATGGCGTGGAGCACGTCCGCCTTCTCCTTCGACTTCTCGGGGGCTTGGAGCGACTCGCCGAGGGCGCGCAGCCACTCGACGGCGCGCTCGGCGGGTAGTCCGGCGGCCGTCCGTTCGGTGACCGCGTCCCGCTGCTGGCGGAGTGCCTTCAGCCGGGCGAGGTATGCCTCGTCGCCGAGCCGGCCGCCGGCGTGCTCGAGCGCGAGCTCGCGGATCTGGCGCTCGATCCGCGCCCGGTCGATCTCGACCGGCTGCTGGCTGGACCCCAGCGCCGCGGCGACCGAGGCCATGGGTGCGGTCGTCGAGGGCGAGGCCCGCGACCTGCGCCAGGACCGGCGCCTCCCACGTCGCATCGCCGAGGCGTGCCCTGCGGCCCCATGCCTCGCACGGCTTGGCGCGCTGCTTGCGGTGGCGGCCGCCGGCGAAGGTGCCGTCGTTGCGCAGCCGCCGCCCGCAGACGCACGCGAGGAGGCCGCCCAGGAGGTCGACCCGGTCGCGGTCCCTCGGTCCGCCGCCGCGGGTCCGGAAGCGTCGCACGTCCTCCACGCGTGCCCAGAGCTCGTCCGACACCGGCGGGTTCGCGCGCCAGGGCGCGGGCTTGAGGGATTTGGCGAGCACGGCCCGGGCAACGCGGGCCGTGCTCGAGTCGTTCGCGGTGGACTCAGAAGCCGACCTGCGTCCCGAAGTGATTGTGGAGCCATGTGTTCGGTCCGGCGGTGTCGGTTTGGAGGGCGTCGATCTCGCCGTTCGCATACGCGGTGTTGTCGGTGAGGGTGTTGCCGGTCGGGCCCTTGTCCAGAACGAAGCCGAAGCTCCCGTTCCTCACGGCGACGTTCCCGGCGAACGTGCCGCCCGTCGTGGCCTCGAACAGGCCAAAGCCGGCGACGCTGTTCGCGCGCGCGATGTTGCCCTCGACCCTCGGGTTGGCCGCGGTGCCGAAGTCGAAGCCACTGTTGCCGTTGCCGGTGGCGGTGTTGCCCGTGAGGCGGGCGTCGGCGGCGAAGTAGACGCGGATGCCGGAGTCGGCGTTGCCGGCGGCGCGATTCTGGCGGACGGTCGCCCGGTCGGAGCCGTAGCTCACCCAGATCCCCAGCCCTCCGTTGCCGGACGCCGTGTTGCCGATGAATCGGCAGTCGGGGCTCGACTCGATGTAGAGGCCGTTCCCGCCGTTGGCTCTGGCGACGTTGGCCTCGATGTCGAGGCTGCTCGAGGCCTGGATGTTGAAGCCGTCGAGCCCGTTGCCCGTCACCGTGTTCGCCGCGATCCGACTGTTCGTGACGCCGTTGATGACGAAGCCGAAGTTGACGTTGTCGCGGGCGACGTTGTGGGTGAGGCTGAGGTCCGCCGCTGGTTCGACGTGGAAGCCGTCGCCATTCCGCGACGAGGTGTTCGAGCTGACGGTCGCCCCAGAGCTGCCGTCCACGAGCGCGAAACCGGCCCACGCGTGGCCAGTCGCGATGTTGTCCCGGATCAGCGCGCCAGGCGAGTGCTGGAGGACGATGCCGTACGCCCCGCCGTTGCGGATGGTGTTGCCCACGATGACCGCGCCCGGCGACTCGGGGAGGTAGACGTTGTGGTCCGGGCTGCCCGTGACCGTATTGCCGTCGAGGCGGAGCCCGCGGCTGCCGTACGCGTAGATGCCGGTCGGGGCGAACCCCGTCACGACACAGTTCCTGATCGTGACGTCGGTTACCTCGTCCGCGCGGATCCCGACGGTGTCCGGAGCGCCGCTGCCGACGACCCTGTGGCCGGCGCAGTCGAGGGTGACGCCGCTGGCGCCGATGACGACGTTGCCGACGTGGTCGGCCGTCAGGGTCGTGCTGGTCGTGATGAGCAGCTCGCCGGCGCTGGCGGACACCGGCGCCGCGCCGAGCAGGAGCAGCGCTGAAGCAGCGATGACGACGACAGTGCGTCTCATGGGTAGGGATCCTCCCGGGACGCCCATCGCGGGTGGGTCTCGCCAGTGGCTCGGCGTGGTCCTGGCGACCGTGGCGCGGACCGCGCGTCAAAGCCTCCCGCTACTGGGGAGACGTTGGAAGTCGTCACCTGTGACATCCAGAGGCAAACGGCTCCCTGTCGCCTCAGCGGTGCCATTCGGCACCGGCTCGCGCGAGCACGTCCTGGGACTGGAGGGACCTGGGGAGACCCTCCGGCTCGGGCCAGCCGCTCCGCCAGGATCCACACGAGCTGGGCTGTCGTCTCCGCGCCCACCTTGGACCGCGCGTTCGCCAGGTGGTGCTTGACCGTCGAGTGCGACAGGCCGAGCCGGTGGGCGGCCGCCTCTCGGACCCGGCGATCAAGACGGCGACGACGACCTCCCGCTCGGTGGCGCGCTCGGTCGGCCCGAGTGCGGGCCCTCACGCGGTGAGCCCCGCCGTGGCCAGCCACTCGTCGCGGCCCTCGATCGGGATCCGGTAGGTTGCCAACGCGTGTCGGGCCGTCCGGCGCGCCATTGCCTTGAATCGCGACAGGTCGCCGACGCGATGGGCAGCCGGTATTTCGTCGCGCGCGGGAGTCGCCACGACGATGCGGCCGCCGCGGGCCCGCACGTCGGCGAACAGACTGGCCGCGAACCCGCCCGTCCGGCGGGCGTCGCCCTCGCCCAGAGTCCGCCGGGGCCCGGGAGCAGCCTCGCGGCGGGGACGGTCACACCGCCTCGCTGTAGGTCCGTTGTGGCAGTTCCCCCACTCCGCGACGCGCAGCGGCCCTCGTACTCCCCGCGGGCGGTTGCCGAGGTCGGGGGCGGTCGACCAACTCCCGCGTGAAGCGACCGAGCCGTCCGTGGTGTTGCGGAACGCTCGGGGAACGCTCCCCCGCCAACGTTGGCCCCATCACGCGGGATGCTTTGACGCGCGGCCCAAGTACTGGCCGCCGGGGCCGCGCCGAGCCACTGGCGAGACCGACCCGCTTGGGGGCGTCCCGGGAGGTATCGATGCGCGGGCACCTGCCCATGTCCATGCTCGCCGCGTTCGCCGCGCTGACGGTCGTCAGCGGCGCCGTGCTCGCGGGCTCCACCTGGAACGTCCCGACGAACGGGGTGTTCTACGCCTGCTACGACAGCGGCGGGAACGTCAAGTTCATCGACTTCAGCGTGACCAAGAAGTGCCCCTCCAACTGGACGGGCCCGGTGCAGTGGAGCCAGACCGGGCCGCAGGGCCTCCAGGGGCCCAAGGGCGACACCGGCCTGACGGGCCTGAAGGGGGACACCGGGGCCACGGGGCCCAAGGGCGACACCGGGGCCACCGGGGCGACGGGGCCCAAGGGCGACACGGGCCTGACGGGCGACACCGGGGCCACGGGCGCCACGGGGCCCAAGGGCGACAAGGGCGACACGGGCCTGACGGGCCTCACCGGCGCGACCGGGCCTGCGGGGACCGACGGCAAGGATGGCGTCCCGGGCAAGGACGGCCTGAATGGGACCAACGGCATCGACGGCAAGGACGGCGCGCCGGGTGCGACCGGGCCGGCCGGGCCCGCAGGCCCCAAGGGCGACAAGGGCGATTCCGGAACGGCTGGGCTCACCACACGTGAGGTCTGGGCCGTCTTTGCGGTCGCACCAGGCGGGGTCGGATACGGGGGGCCCGACTGTGCTCCGGGCGAATTGGTGACAGGCGGCGGGTTCCAGATCGCCGACGCCACACTCGTGGTTTATGAGAACAAGGCCCACTTCGACAGCAGCCCCGATCAGCTCAATGGGTGGTGGGCGTCGGCACGGAACGAAGGCTCCCACTCGCAGAATCTCGTCGTGTTCGCGATCTGCCTCGGGTTCGGTTCCTGATTACTGGTAGCGGAAGATGGGACCTGGGCCCCGACGGGCACGCCGGGGGCCCAGGCTCGATGTGGCAGGTCACGCGCACGGGATCCGCGCGCATCGCCTGACCCGGCCCCCGGCGCCGCAGCGGGGGTTCCAACACCTCGGACCATGGGAAGCGCACCGAGGCCCATCCAGTTGCGGTAACCGTACGGATCCTCCCGGTCGCACGGAGCGTCGCCTTCTCGCGGTCCCAGTAGCGCCACGACCCCGTCAAGCAGACCGCTGCTCGTCCGTCGGGCCCAGGCCCCCGGGCTCGGGCAGCCGCGGCGCCAGGATCCACACGAGCTGCGCCGTCGTCTCCGCCCCCACCTTCGACCGCGCGTTCGCCAGGTGGTGCTTCACGGTCGAGTGTGACAGGCCGAGCCGGTGGGCGGCCGCCTTCTCCGACCCGGCGACGAGGACCGCTGCGACGACGCCGACCTCGCGGTCCGTGGCGCGCTCTGCGGCCTCACGGTCAGCCCGGGTCCGGGCCCTCACGCGGTCAAGCCCGCCGCGGCCAGCCACTCATCGCGGCCCTCGATCGGGATCGTGCAGGTTGAAATTGCGCGCCCGACACCTGTCGGGCGCGCCAGAACAACCTTTTCGGGCAGAGCCAGCGCGAGTCCGTGCGCGTAGGCCGCCTGGGTCAGCCGGACGCCCACGATCTCGGGGCCCGCGACCGTGATCCGCTCGTAGATGGCGTGCATCAGGTCCGCTCTCTCCTTCGGTGCGTCTGCGGCCTGGAGGGACTCGCCGAGGGCTCGCAGCCACTCGACCGCGCGCCCGGCCGGTGGTCCCGCGGCCGTCCGCTCCACGATCGCGTCCCGCTGCTGCCGGAGCGCTTTGAGGCGGGCGAGGTACGCCTCGTCGCCCAGGCTCCCGGCGGCGTGCTCCAGGGCGAGCTCGCGCATCTGGCGGTCGATCCTGGCCCGGTCGATCGCGACCGGCTGGCGGCTCGAGCCGAGGGCGGCGACGACCGCGCCCATCGTCGCGTCGTCGAGCGCGACGCCGGCGGCCTGGGCGAGCACGGGCGCCTCCCAGACCTCGTCGCCGAGGCGTGCCTTGCGGCCCCAGGCCTCGCACAGCTCGGGGTGGTGCTTGCGGTGGCGGCCGTCGGCGAACGTCCCGTCGTTGCGCAGTCGCCTGCCGCAGACGCACGCGAGTAGGCCGCCCAGGAGGTCGACCCGGTCGCGGTCCCTCGGTCCGCCGCCGCGGGTCCGGAAGCGTCGCACGTCCTCCACGCGTGCCCAGAGCTCGTCCGACACCGGCGGGTTCGCGCGCCAGGGCGCGGGACGCCGCGTCTCGTCCTTGCCGCGGTGCCGCCGGACCCAGCCGTTGTACAGCGGGTTCATGAGGATCATCCGGATGCGCGTGGCGGCAAGGCCGGTCTCGGCCTCGAGCTGGCTCGCGCTGACGTTGCCCAGCGCGTACCTCTCGAACAGGCCGACTGCGACCGGCATGCGCTCGGGGTCGACCTCGAGGGTGTGCGGCGGGTCGGGCAGGCGGCGGAAGCCGAGGGCGGCGTGGCCGCCGGGGTCGCGCTCCTGGTCGAACTTGGCGGCGGCTGTACTTCTCCGCCCCGGCGGCCTCGGAGATCAGCTCGTCCCAGTCGGACGGATCCGAGCTCAGGATCTTCCGGTCGCACATCACCAGGGCGACGCCGTCCGGCTGCAGCTCGTCCTCGAGCAGCTCGAGCGTGCGGCGCAGGTTGCGCTGCCAGCGGTCCGAGTAGCCGGTCAGGAGGAGGTCGAAGCGGCCCGACCGCAGGTCCTCGACCATTGACGCCATCGTGGCCGAGCGCCAGACGGTGCGGCCGCTGTGCGCGACCTGGTAGACGAGCCCGGTGTCCACGAGGCCGTGGCGGTCGATGAACCGGTCCTGCTGCTCGCGCTGGCGCGCCGGGCCGTAGCGGTCGTACTGGCCGGCCGTCGACTCCCGGATCCAGCGGGCGACGCGGAGCCCGCGGACGTCGTCGAGCGAGCGGGGCAGCCGCCGCACGGCGCGGGCCGCCGTCACGCCGCGGGGTCCCTTCGTCGGTCTGACATCGGGGTGATGTTTGCTCTGCCGCCAAGGCGCTCCCGGCGGAGCTGGACCGGGCGGGACGGGGCGCGGGTACTCCCGCCTGCCGCGCCCTCCGAGGGTCTACCCCACCCCCTGCGCTTCGCGCGCTCGTTGCAGGACCGGCACGACGCCTGCCACCCCGCGGAGGGGTCGCCATCGACGACGTGCGCGGCGACCAGGTCGGACGCGGCGACGATGACGGCGCCGCAGCCGTACGCGCAGGGCACGGGGAGCAGCGTGAGCAGCAGCGCACGCGCCCGCTGGTGCGCGGCGCCGTAGCCGCGCGCCTGGCGCGACGGGCGCCCGGCGCTCGCACTCGCGGCAGGGCGTGCCCGACAGGACGCGGGCGGGCGGGTGCCCGTTGTCGCAGGTGCGGATCAAGCGGCCGTCCGTCAGCTGTGCTTGCTACGGCGCGACCGCGAAGCTTGCGGCGAGCGGCGGCGGCCCGCCAGGCTGATGACGACACCCCAGACCGCGCAGAGATTCACCCACGAATCGTCGACGAACTGCCCGGGTGCGTCTATTCGCCTGCGGTGCTACGCCTGCAGGGCCGACCTCGAACGCACCGGGCGTCCGGGGGCCGTTCGCCTCTCGCCAGTCTCTGTCATGCGTCTATGGTGCCCGTCAGCGGGAGGCTCTGACGCGCGGTCCGTGTCACGGCCGCCAGGACCGCACCGAGCCACTGGTGAGACCGACCCGCGATGAGCGTCCCGGGAAGGTGACGCCATGATGACCGGCACGACGGCTTCGCAGAACCGTCGCCCCATCGCCATGGGAACTCGCAAGAGGACGGACCGTGCGGCCGCCGTCGTCCTCGGCCTCGGTGGGGTCGCGTTGCTGGCGACAGCCGCGCTCACGTTCGCCCAAGGGCTGCCTGCCATCCTCGGCGCCGAGGGAGAGCACATGGCCGGCGACGCCACGCTCTGGGTGCTGCTGATCAGCCTTCCGATGACCGGTGGTGGTCTGATCGTGCTGGCGTCCGCGCGCAAGCTGTGGCGGTGCAGCCGCCTGGGACGGGCGCTCGCACTCGCCTTCGTCGTGTTTGCCGGGCTGGCCTGCGCGCTCGCGGCCGCCGGGTACGGGAACATCCTGTCTGCGGCGAAGGGGATCCTGCTCGAGTCCGGGAGCTGGTCGCTCTCGTGGCCGATGCTCGGAGTCACCGGCGTCGATGGGGCGACTTACTACGGCTACCTCGACAACGTCACCTTCTGGATCCCGGGGATCGTCGCGCTCTGCGCGCTCCTCGTCGCCACATTCCTGCTGGCGGGTTGGATCGCCGGGAGGGCTCGTGGCGTACGTTCAGACTGAGGTGGCGGAGATGACAGCTCCACATCGGATGGCCCTCGTCTGCGTTCGATTCGAGGACGCCGGGATCACGGACGTGACCATCCGCTACGGGGGCGGCGTCCTCGGAGGTGAGCTGCTCGTCAGCTGCCGCAAGCCGGCCGCGTCGTGACGGAGCAGAGCTCCAGGCTCGGCACCACCAGCCATCCCTCAGCGCGCCCGCGGTAGACAAGCTGCTCGGTGGCTAGGCCCGACCGGGCACGCAGATCGGCGAGGTGCCGCTTCGCGGTGCTCGGCCGGACGCCCACCCGCGCCGCGGCCTCCACCACCGACCCACCGGCCGCCACGAAGGCTGCGAGGACGTCGACCTGGCGGGCCGTCGGCGTCCGCGGGAGCGTGCCGCGCAGGTAACCGTCTCTCACGACGCCGAGCTCACCCGGCTGCGGGTGATGAGGCCCAGGACCACCGCCGTGACAGCGAGGATCGCGCCGATCTGGTCGGGCGCGAGGTTGAGGCCGAACGCGACGACAAGGGCGATCACCGCCTGGACGAGGGCGAGCACCATCGCGGGCTCGCGGCCCCAGATCGTGCCGGTCTGGGCTTCCATCGCGTCTCCCGTCACTTCACGCGGACGATGTCGCCCGGGCGGATGAGCCCCGGGTTCGCGCGGTACTTCGCGTTCTCTGGGTAGGGAAGCAGCGCCGCGAGCGCCAGCCCGTGCGCGGAGGCGATCTCGCCCAGGGTGTCGCCCCCCTCGACCGTTACCGTCACGATCGGCCGCCGCAGGATCGCGTTCGCCCGGGCGATCACCCTCGCCATGTAGCGCTCGCGCGTCGACGCGGGCCAGGGGTCGCTCGCCCGGCTCACGCTGTTGACGTCCGCGTGGGCGAGGACATGAACGCGGTCGACGGGCAGCCCGGTGGCCCGTGGGCGGCGGCGAGCAGCTGGGCGACGGCCTCGAACTGCGCCGAGGTGAGCGGCTGCGCACCGGCGCCGCAGACCTCGACGCTCTCGTGGACGAGCTCGTTGAAGTTGACGCCCGGGACCATGTGCGCCTGCGCGACCGCGTCGGGGTGGGCGACGTCGCCCTAGGACCATGCGGCGTACTTGACAGGGTCGACGGCGCGGACGACCGTGCCGTCCCGGCCCACGTAGGCGGTTGCCGACGGGCCCATCGAGCCGGCGCGGTTGGCGTAGTTCCGCTCGTCCACCGGGCCGGCCTTCGCGTTCGCCGTCTGGTGCAGCACCGCGAGCACCGTCGGCTTGCGGCGCCTGGCGGCCCCGCGGGTCGGGTAGCCGTAGGCGCGGTTCGTCAGCAGCGCGATGGTTGTCGTCACCTAGGGGCCCCTCCACAATGCGGACGCCTCGAGCCCCAGGAGCGCGAGGATCGCGCCCAGGAGGGGCAGGAGGATCCCGGGCGAGACGTCGTAGCCGGGGACGGCGACGTCGAGCACGAGCAGCACGACCAGGACGAGCGTGAGCTTGGCCGCGGCGCCGATCCGGGCCGTGCTAGACGTCCGCCCGCCGGCGCCCGGGGGCGTCGTCATGCCGGTCACCGCCCACGCCGGCGCCGGCCGATCCAGGCGTCGACGAGGGGCGGGAGGAGGAAGCGGTCGAGGGCGCCGCCCATGGCGACGCCGGCGAGGAACGCGAGGATCAGCTCGACGCCGCTCACCGCGCCGCCGAGGGGTGGACGGCGCGGGCGTACCCGGGGTCGCAACAGGCCGGGGGGCCCGGGAGCCGGTGTGGATCGGACCAGCGCGCCGTCATGCCCCCAAGGGTGGCGCGGGTGGGCTGCGGCTACTAGCTGGCCGATTGGGCCATGCCGTCGGTGTCGGGCACTAAGAAGGCGAGGATCATCACGAACTGTCCCAGGGACGCCTCAGTTCGTGGATGTGGCGAGCACGGCCCGGACAACGCGGGCCGTGCTCGAGTCGTTCGTGGCGGCGTCAGAAGCCGACCTGCGTCCCGAAGTGATTGTGGAGCCATGTGTTCGGTCCGGCGGTGTCGGTCTGGAGGGCGTCGATCTCGCCGTTCCCATACGCCCTGTTGTCCTCGAGCGTGTTGCCGCTCGGGCCGCCATCCACGAGGAAACCGAAGCTCGCATTCCGGTTGGCGACGTTCTCTACAAACGTCCCGCCGGTCGTGCTGTCGAAGAGGCCGAAGCCCGCCCAGGTGTTCGCCCGCGCGACGTTGCCCTTCACCGTCGGGTTGATGGCGGTGCCGAAGTCGAAGCCGACCGGGTTGCCGCTGGCCGTGTTGCCCACGACGCGAGCATCGGCCGCATGGTAGATGCGGATGCCGTTGTCCCCGTTGTTGCTGGCGAGGTTCAGGCGGAGAGTCGCTCGGTCGGAACCCGAGCTCACCCAGAATCCGAGAGCACGGTTGTCCGACGCGTTGTTGGCGACGAGTAGGATGTCGGGAGTGGCCTCGATGTAGAAGCCGTTGTTGTTGGCCTTGACGACGTTGGCCTCGATCGTCAGGCCGCCCGACGCCTGGATGTTGAAGCCGTCTGCGCCATTCCGGCTGACCGTGTTCGCCACGAACCGCCCGCCGGTCACGCCGTTGACGACGAAGCCGAAGTTGTAGTTGTCGCGAGCGACGTTCCGGCTGAAGGTGAGGTCCGCGGCTGGCTCGACGTGGAAGCCGTCCCCGTTCCTCGCCGAGGTATTGGAGCTGACGGTCGTCTGCGAGCTCGCGTCCACGAGCGCGAAGCCTGCCCACTTGTTGTCGGTTGCGGTGTTGCCGGTGATGACCGCGCCGCTCGAGCGCTGGAGGACGACGCCGTAGCCGCCGTAGGGATCGCCAAAGCCGGAGTCGCGAATGGTGTTGCCCATGACGACGGCGCCCGGCGAGTCCGCGAGGTAGATGGCGTGGCCGGCGCTGCCTAGCACCGTGTTGCCCCTGACGTGGAGCCCCGTGCTGCCCGCCGCGTAGATGCCGTGCGGGTCGAATCCCGTCACGACGCAGTTCTTGATCGTCACGCCGGTGACGTTGTCGGCCCTGATCCCGACGAGATCCGCGGTTCCGTCTCCGATGATGCTGTGGCCAGCGCAGTCGAGCGTGATCCCGCTGGCTTGGATCACGACGTTGCCGTCATGGTCTGAGGTCAGGGTCGTGCTGCTCGTGATCGACAGTTCGCCGCTGCTTGCGAACACCGGGGCGGCGGCGCCCAGGAGGAGCACTGCCGAGACGACGACGACGGTCGCGGTGCGTCGCATTACGCATCCCTCCGGGACGCGTCAGCGGGTTGGTCTCGCCAGTGGCTCGACGCGGTCTCGGCGACCGTGGGATGGACCGCGCGTCAGCACCTCCCGCTAGAGGAGAGACGGTGCGGGCCGTCAGCCGTTACGTGCCAGAGGCAAACGGCCCTCTGTCGCCTCAGCGGTCCCATTCGGCACCAGCTCGCGCGAGCACGTCCTGGGAGTGGAATGACCCGGGGAGACCCTCGGGCTCCGGCACCCGCGGCGAGGATCCACACCAGCTGCGCGGTCGTCTCCGCCCCGACCTTGGACCGCGCGTTCGCCAGGTGGTGCTTGACGGTGGAGTGCGACAGGCCGAGCCGGTGGGCGGCCGCCTTCTCGGACCCAGCCTCGAGGACCGCCGCCACGACGCCGACCTCGCGCTCGGCGGCGCGCTCGGCGGCCGCCCGGTCGGCCCGGGTCCGCGCCCTCACGCAGTCAGGCCCGCCGCGGCCAGCCACTCATCCCGGCCCTCGATCGGGATCTCGCAGGTTGCTAACGCGCGCCCGACACCTGTCGGGCGCGCCGCAGCCCCTCGCGGGCCCCCCGTCGGTCGTGGACGGCTCGGACCGCCGGCCTGCTGCAGGCTGACGTCTGGAAACCCTGCGGATGGCCGCACGGATGCGCTGCAGGTGGCGGTCTGGATGTCCTGCAACATGCCGTCTGAGACCTTGACGCTGCCGATCGGCGGTCCGAGACTCGCCGGCATGCACGACCGCGCGCGCGTGATCGACGCCCAGCTTGCCGGGGCCATCGAGGCTGTCGGAGCGGCCGTGCTCGAGGGCTCCCGCGCGGCGCCTGCGCGACCCTGCCAGCCCGAACCCGCGCGGGACCAGTGGAAGGGGCCGGGTGTTCGCTGGATCGCGCACGTCGGTCTGGCGTGGGCAGTGACCTGCGCCCGAGCTCCCCGCGGGGCCCGTGGCACCGAGGGCGCGCGGCGACACTGGCGTGACCGAGATCGCGCGACGGCTGGGAAGGAGACCGCCCGATGGAATGGGTTACCCGTGAGCACCCCCACACGGATCGGATCGCCTGTCCCTGGCTGATCCGCCGGTTCATCGACCCCGGCGCCGTGATCACCTACGTCCCGCACGCCGAGGTGGTGGCCTACGCGGAGCGCGCGAAGGCCATCAGCTTCGATGCCCCCGGGGCGCGCTACACCCACCGCGACGGCCTGTGCTCATTCGAGGTGCTCATCGAGGAGTACGGGCTCGGCGGCGATCCCGCGCTCGCCAGACTCGCCAGGGTGGTGCATGGCGCTGACGTGGCCGAGGATGCGGACGCCACGCCCCAGAGCCGCGGCCTTGAGGCGATCGCGCGGGGCTTCATGGACCTGGGCCTGTCGGACCAGGAGCAGCTCGCGCTCGAGCTGCCGGTCTACGACGCGCTCTACGCGTGGGCGAAGCGCGAGGTCTCCTCGCCCGGCTGAGGGCGAACGCAGGCGCCAGGGTGCCCTTCCGCTCTGTGGCTCGAGGACGCGGTGTGGCGCCGAGCACGCGCGGGAGCCCGGGGCCGCCGTCTAGACTGAGGTCCGAAGGGGAGTAGTCCGGCCGTCGCCACCGGCGGCCAGGGGAGATCGACACACCGGCTTCGGCCCGGTCCCCCACCTCGACACCGGGGCGGATGAGACCTTCGACCAGGCGACTGGTCGAGGTTTCGCCGCGCCCCAGGGGCGACACCTCGCAGCAGCGGAGGTGTCGACGACGATGTGGCGCAGGCTCGGATTCACGGTGGCGTTCGCCCTCCCCGCGATCCTGGCGCGGCTGACCGGGACGGAGCTCCCGCCCGGCGTCACCGTCCTCGTCTACGGCGCGGGCGTCGTGGCCTCGGCCGTCCTCCTGTCCTGGGCGGCCGAAGCGGCGCAGGTCGACATCTCGGGCAGCCTCGCGATCGCGATCCTCGCCCTGATCGCCGTCCTCCCCGAGTACGCGGTCGACCTGTACTTCTCGTTCACCGCCGGCGGCGACCCGACCTACACGCAGTTCGCCGCCGCCAACATGACCGGGTCGAACCGCCTGCTCATCGGCATCGGCTGGCCGGTGGTGGCGTTCGTCGGCTTCTGGGCGATGCGGCGGGCACGGCGGCGCGGGGCGAAGACCGGGGCTGGCCCGACTGCGGAGGTGGCCGACCGCGTGCCGGCGATCGTCCTGCCGCCGCGCAACCGCGTCGAGCTCGCGTTCCTCGCGGTCGCCAGCGCCTACGCGTTCCTCATCCCCCTGACCCGCTCGATCGCCTGGTACGACGCCGTCGTCCTGCTCGCCCTGTTCGGGGCGTACCTCTTGCGGGTGACCCGCGAGGGTCGCGCCGAGCCCGAGCTCATCGGGGTCGCGGCCGACATCGCCCTCCTTCCGCAGCGCCGGCGGAGAATCCTGGTCACCGGGCTGTTCATGCTCGCGGCGGCCATCGTGATCATGGCGGCGAAGCCGTTCGCCGACGGCCTCGTGGCGACCGGGAAGACGCTCGGCATCGACCAGTTCCTCCTCGTCCAGTGGCTCGCGCCGCTCTCGTCGGAGGCCCCCGAGCTGATCGTCGCAACGATCTTCGCCTGGCGGCTCCGCGCCGCCGACGGCCTGGGGATGCTGCTCTCGGCCAAGGTCAACCAGTGGACCCTCCTGGTCGGCAGCCTGTGGGTCGCCTACACCCTCGGCGGCGGGGCCGGCGCGCCCCTGCCGCTCGACGACCGGCAGACCGAGGAGTTCCTGCTGACGAGCGCCCAGGCCCTGCTCGCCTTCGCCGTCCTCGCCGACCTCCGCTTCGGGCTGCGGGAGGCGGCCGCGATCCTCGGCCTGTTCGTCCTCCAGTTCCCGTTCCCGAACACCGAGGTGCGGCTCGCCTTCTCGGCGATCTACCTGGCCGTCGCGATCGTCCTCCTCGTGCGGAAGCGGGGCTGGCTGCCCGGCATCTTCGCGGACATCTGGCGATGGGAGCGGCCGTCGCCGGGCCTGCCCGGCGCGGGAGCCGCGGCGGAGTGAGCGCGGCGACCTCAGCCGGCGCTCCGGGCTCGTTCAGCCGCCCAGGGTCTTGAGGAAGAAGTCCGTCCCGAAGCCCAGGATCCGGCCGCCGGGCTGAGGAACGCGCGCGGCGACGGGGCCGGGGCCCCACGGCAAGCTGCGCCGTCGCCGCGGACGCCGCTCGTCCCGTCCGCGGACGCTGTCCGACGAGGCGGCCGAGTGACCGGCCCCGTGCGCTTCCAGGGTCGGCCTCGCCCGGACTGGCAGGGGTGTCGGATCGCCCCGGCCGACCGACACCCCCGGGCCGAGCGCAGCCGCGACACGGCGACCTGCGATCCGTGGAGAACAGTCCGGAAGGTGGCGCTTGCGGGCCCATGTTCGAGCGGGGGGTCTCATCCCCTGGGGAAGAGACCCCCCGCTCGTCTGAGGAGCCGCGACTCCCCGGTGTCTGGGGCATCGGGGGTGGGCAGGGGGCCGGGAACCGGACCTCCTGCCCGAGCGCGTGCGGCCGAGCGCTCAGTAGCGGATGGTGTTGGAGTAGTCGGAGTAGGTGCCTGTGCCGAACTGGTTGACGGCAGCGACCGTGAAGGCGTAGGTGCCGCCCGAGAGAGCGCTATCGGGAACCGTGAACGTGAGCGCCGTGCTCTGGGTATCAAGCGGCGACGACGACACGAGCGTGTAGCCGGCGTTCTTGCCCTTCGCGTAGGAGTACACGTTGACGCTGTAGCCGGTGATCGCCACGCCGCCGTTATTCGTGGGTGCGTCCCACGTCAGACTCACGGACTGGGTGGCGGTCTTGCCGCGCCCGGTCTTCTGGACGGTGGCGACCACGTTGGTCGGCGCGGCCGGCGCGCCGAGGGCGGTCAGGAAGACGTCGGTGGGCTCGGAATACTGCGCACCGGCGCTTGTGACGTACGTGACGCGGAACGAATAGTCGCCGACCGTGAGGATCGCGCCGTCCGGGGCGTTCGCGAACGTGCCGACGATATAGGGGGCGGTGAACACGTCGAAGGTGGTGCCCGGGGTCGGCGTGTAGGACGGATCGACGGTCACGTCGAGGTTCCCGTGCAGGTTCGCTCCGCCCGACGAACCGGACGACACGAGCTGGGAGTACCCGCTGCCCGGCGTTTCGCCGGCGATGTCGATGCCGAGGGTCGACCCAATGGCCGAATAGACGGACCCGGCGGTGAGCGTGCCGGGGTGGGTGGCGTCGGCACCGACGATGAGCGTCCCGGAACCCTGGATCGACAGGCTGCCCACGGTTCCGGTGCCCGCGAGGGTCGCCCCCGCATCGACGATGACGGATCCGAGCGCCTGCGAGACCGCGAGCGTTCCCGCGACCACTTCCGTCGGGGCCGTGTTGCCCGAGTTCGAGAGCGTCACCGTGCCGGTCAGACTGGACGTTCCCACGTGGAGCCACGCGCCCGTCACGGGCCCCGAGACGTCGAGCGCGTCACCCGCGGCTGCCGCGAGCGTGCCCGGGTAGGAGGGGGTGCCCACGTTGATCGCCCCCGTCAGCGTCGCCGTGTGGCCGGTGCCGGTCACCTCGACGAGGCCGCTCGGGATGGCGATCGGCGCGGACAGGGTCATGGTGCCGTCGAGTTGCAGGATCCCGTCAGTGGACGAGCTCCCCACGGTCACCCCGCTCGTCGCGCCCAGGGCGGAGCCGGCCCTGATCACCAGGGCCCCGAAGCCGAACGTCACCGTCGAGCCGGTGTAGGTGTTGCCGGCCGCGCTGGCGGGGGCCAGCGTCGCGGTGGCGCCCGAACCCGTGTAGACGGAGACGTTCGCCGCTCCCGCGATGGTCTCGGTCACGGTGAGAGCCGAGGCTGGGGTGAGGGTGAGCTTGAGCGTGCCGCCGCCGACGGAGTCCGTGATGGTGCCGCTGCCCGTCGTGGCGACGATGGTCTGGCTGTGCCCGTGCAGGTCGAGGGTCGCCCCGGCCATGACGTTGACGGCACCTCCGGTGCTGACCGCGTTCGCCGCGCCGACCTCCAGGGTGCCGTAGGCGACGGTCGTCGCGCCGCCCCAGAAGTTGGAGCTGATGACGACATCCCCCGTGACGCCGGTCAGCACGACCGTCCCGGTCCACCCGCTCTGGCCCACGGTCACCGACGTGTTCCAGCCATTGTCTGCCACGGTCCCCGGGACCTGGAGGACTGCCCCGGTCGCGGCCGCGAGCGTCACGCTGGCGGCCCCGAAATAGACATCGCCGGCCCAGGTCGCGGTGCCGCTGCCGGTGGCCTCCAAGGTGCCGCCGAGGTACAGGGCGCGCGCAGCAGGGACGGTCACCCCGGCGTCCAGCGCCAGCACGCTGCCGCCAAACACGTAGACCACACCGGTGCCCGCGGCGCCGTTGGACCCCAGGGTGAGCGTCCCGCCGTAGACATCGATCCCACCAAGGGCCGGGTTGTCCGCGGACAGGGCGACGCTTCCCGTCCCTCCGCCGGTGTCGTTGATCTGGAGCCCACCAGTCGATGACACCGCGCCGGTGAAGTCGATCGACGCGTCAGCCGCGACCGCGACGCCCATGAGGCCATCGGTGCCGGTCACGCCCGCGGCGATCGTCGAGCTGCCGCCGGTCGCGTCGATCGAGATGTACCCGGACGCCGGGCCGTACGAGACGCTGAGCGTGTGGGTGCCGCCGAGAGTGTACGAGCCCTGCAGCACGATGCTGTCCACCGAGAGGTCGGCGGTCAGCGCCAGCGCGGCTCCGCTGGCCGGGACGGTAGCCGGGAAGACCAGCCGCGCGCCGTCCAGGGATGCGCAGCTGCTTCCGGTTGCTGGGATGTAGTTGGCAGGGTCGTTGACGTCCGTGGCGCCGCTCGCGCCGTTCCACGTGCACACGTCGCCGGCCGCCGCCCGTGCCGCGCCCGGGGTCGCCCCAAGCATCGATGCAACGAGGACGGCGACGACACCGGTGGTGCCGATCAGCCTCCGCATGGTTCTCTCCCT
>JAJXTS010000081.1 GCA_021783595.1 Chloroflexota bacterium
CGGGCGTGAGGCGGCCGAGGAGGCGGCGCACCCGACCGCGCTCTATCCGGTGATCCTCGCCCGCTCCATGCGCGCCCTCGGCACCGACCTCGGCGTGGCGGTCAGCGACGAGGAGGCGGCGGCTTTCGGCGGGTCAGTGCCCGCGTGGCCCGCCTTCGCGGACTCGCGCGAGGCCCTCGAGCGACTGGCCAGGCGCTACCGGCTGATCATCCTGTCCAACGTGGACCGCACCTCGTTCGCGGGCTCCAACGTGCGCCTCGGCGTCACCTTCACGAGTATCCTCACCGCCCAGGACATCGGCTCGTACAAGCCCTCGCCGCGAAACTTCGAGGCGCTGGCCGCCGAGCGCGAGCGGCTCGGGATCCCCGACGGCCGGCTCCTCCACGTGGCGCAGAGCCTGTTCCACGACCACGTCCCGGCCAAGGCCGCGGGGCTGCCGACCGTGTGGATCAACCGCCGCCAGGCGAGCCCCGGGTGGGGCGCCACGCCCGAGCCCGCGGCGCCGGTGACGCCCGACTGGACGTTCGCCTCCATGTCGGCCTTCGCGGACGCCGTGGACGCCGGCCGGCCGGACGCCGCCCGCGGCGCGGGCGAGGGCCGTGGCCGGCTGAGCCCGTCCGGGGCGCCCGGTGCGCCTGCCCCGACCCCGCGGTAGGCTGTGCGGCTCGCCACGGACCGATCGGAGGTTGCCATGGCCACCGCGCTCGCGCCGCACCTCGGCTTTCGGGGCACCGCCAGGGAGGCGATGGCCTTCTACCAGGGGATTTTCGGCGGTCGCCTGACCGTCGCCACGTTCGCGGAGTTCCGCGCCTCGACCGACCCGGCCGAGGACGACCTCGTCATGCACGCGGAGCTGTTCGGGGCCAACGGCATCCACCTGATGGCCGCCGACGCTCCCGCCCGGGTGGAGCTCCCGACCGGGTCCGCGATCACCCTGTCGCTGGCGGGCGAGGACGAGGCCGAGCTGCGCGCCGCGTTCGAGCGGCTCGCCGAGGGCGGCACGGTCGCGATGCCCCTCGCGCCGTCGGCCTGGGGCGCCGTCTTCGGCATGTGCACGGACCGGTTCGGCGTCGGGTGGATGGTCAACATCGCCGCGCCGGGGGCGGCCGGGGCGTAGCCGGGTCCCGCGGGACGCGCGCGCAGGCCCGTCGCGCGCGGCGGTCAGTACCGGCGGAGCGCCTCCAGGCTGGCTGCGATCAGCGCGGCCACCTCGCGCGCGTCCTCGAGCCCGAACCGCCTGGGGTGCTCGATGGGCGCGTCCGTCACGAGCGCGAACCAGTCGCCTGGCCCGAGGACCGGCGCCTCGTACCCCGCGGCCACCCGGAACACCTCGATCACGTTGGGGGCCGACCGCTTGTAGCCCTCGGCGACGACCAGGTCGAACCCGCCGAAGAACCGCCCGACGATCTCGGGCAGCGTGAGCTCGCGGTCCAGTCGGGCCACGTAGGCGAGCTTGTCGGCCGACGAGATCGCGTACGCGAGCGCGCCGGCCCGCCCGAGGCGCCACGAGTCCTTGCCCTCGCGGTCGATCTCGAAGCGGTGCGCGTCATGCTTGACCGCGCCCACGCGCAGGCCCAGGGCCAGCAGCTCGGGCAGCAGTTTCTCGATGAACGTGGTCTTGCCGGAGTTCGTGCGGCCGACGATCGCCACCAGCGCGGGCGGCGGGAACACGCCGCGGGACGCACCGGGCTCGCCGCCCTCGGGCTCGGGCGCGTCAGCGTCGTCGGGCATGGCAGCGGTCCTCCGGCGGGCGATCGGCTGGGCCGTCGCCGTCAGCCCTCGGGGAGGTCCTCGGGCAGGACCCCGTAGCACCAGCCGCACTGGTAGCCGATCGTGTTGCCGTCGGCGTTCACCAGGCGTGCCCGGGGGTGCGTGTGCTGGCAGGTCGCCGCGCGGACGCGGTGGAGCGTCGCCTCGCCCGGCTGCGTCCAGACCATGTCTGCGTCCCCGTAGCGCGTCTGGAGGGGGCTCGACACCTTCTGGTTCGCCCGGCACTCGACCGACGTCATGCGGTGCGCGTCGAGCTCCGCGCGGGACGCGAACCGGCTGGCGCACCACGTGCAGACGTAGGTGCTGCCGCGCCGCGCGCGCTCGGCGCGGGCCTCGAACCCGCCGACGACCCGGAGGGCGGGCCGGCCGTGGGCAGTGTCGTCGTCCATAGCGCTTACCGTAGCGCGAGATCCGATTCCCGGCGCGGGGCCGGGTCCCTGTACCCTCCCGAATCCATGAGCGCCCTGTCCGTCGCCTCCGCCCGCGCCGCCGGTGCCGCCGACCGCGCGCCCGCCTGGTCGCTGGCGCTGCTGTCGATGACCATGATCCAGGTCGGGGCGTCGCTGTCCACGCGCCTGTTCCCCGTCGTCGGCCCGGCCGGCACCGCGTGGCTGCGGCTGTGCGCCGGGGCCGTGATCTTCCTGGCGCTGCGCCGGCCGCGCCTCCGGGGACGGACGCGCCGGGAGCTCGCGGGCGCGCTCGGTCTCGGCGTCGTGTCGGGCCTCATGACGATGGCGTTCCTCGAGGCGCTGTCACGCATCCCGCTGGGCACCACCGTGGCCATCGAGTTCCTGGGCCCCCTCGTCGTGGCGGTCGTCGGGACGCGCGGCCTGCGCCAGGCGGCGTGGCCCGTGCTCGCGCTGGCCGGCGTGCTCGCGCTGACCCAGCCGTGGACCGGAACCGTGGACCCGCTGGGGATCCTGTTCGCCGCGGGCTCCGCAGCGGGATGGGGCGCCTACATCCTGCTGACGGCGCAGGTGGGCGACCGCTTCGAGGGGCTGGAGGGGCTGTCGGTCACGATCCCGGTCGCGGCCGTCGTGGCCTCGGCTGTCGCGGGCCCCGGCGCGGCCCCGAGCGTGACGCCCATGGTCGTGCTGGCGGCGTTCGGGCTGGCGCTGCTGATGCCCGTGGTGCCGTACTCCCTCGAGCTGCTGACCCTGCGCCGGCTGACGACGTCCGCCTTCGGGACGCTCATGGCGCTCGAGCCCGCGATCGCGATGGCGATGGGCGCGCTGCTCCTCGCCCAGGTGCCGACGCCGCTCGAGGCGGCGGGCGTGGCACTCGTCGTCGTCGCGGGCATGGGCGCGACGCGCGGGGGCGGCCGGACGGCCGAGTCCCCCGAGCCCCTCCTCCCGCTGCCGGACTAGGCCGCCCGGCCGATAATCCGCCCGTGACGACCCGATACCCCTGGCTCCTGTTCGACGCCGACGACACCCTGTTCGACTACCGGCGCGCCGAGACGACGGCGCTCCGGGAGGCGTTCGAGGCCGAGGGGCACCCGTTCCAGCCCGCGTGGCTCGCGGTCTACCAGCGCCTGAACGCCGCAGCCTGGCGCGAGCTCGAGGCCGGCCGCCTGACCTCGGAGCAGCTGCGCGTCCGCCGCTTCGCGGACCTCTCGGCCGAGCTGGGCCTCGCCCTGGACCCGACGGGCTTCAGCTCGACCTACCTGCGCCACCTCGCGCGCCAATCCCATCTCGTGGATGGCGCGCTCGAGGTGATCGACGCGCTCCGGGCCAGCCGCCAGATCGCGGTCATCACCAACGGCCTCCCCGACGTGCAGCGCCCGAGGCTGGCCGCGTCGGCCCTCGCCGGCAAGGTCGCGCCCGTCGTGATCTCCGACGAGGTGGGCGTGGCCAAGCCCGACCCGGCCATCTTCAGGATCGCGCTCGAGCGGATGGGCCATCCCGCGCCGAGCGAGGTGCTGGTCATCGGGGATAGCCTTAGCTCCGACATCGCGGGCGGCGCGGCTGCCGGGATCGACACGTGCTGGTACAACCCCGGCGGTCGGTCCCGGGCGGACGTCCCCACCCCGACATACGAGATCCGGCGCCTTGAGGAGCTGCTGGCGATCCTCGCGGCCTGACGAGCCCGATCGGCGCAGCGCCGACCGGGCCCTGCGACGGCGCGCGCGAGGGCTCTCAGCACGCTCTAAGGCGCGCCCTGCACCCTGAGCGGGACCCGCCGCCCCGCTGCCGAGCCCTCTTGCCCACGAGGTCACCATGCCGGACACACCCGCCGCCCCGCTGCTCACCCGACGTCGCGTCCTCGCGGGCATCGGGGTGCTGGCCGTCGGCGCTGCCGTCGCCGCCGAGATCGAGCTCGGGGGCGGACCTGCCAGCCCGGGCATCACGGCCGGCCCGATGGCAAGCGCGAGCGCCTCCGGCGCCAGCCCCGCGGCGGGCGCCACGTCCGCTCCGAGCCAGGCGGCCGCGGCATCGCCCTCCGCGCCGCCCCCGGCGCGCCGCTCGTACCGCTCGCGACCGGACATCACCTCGCCCGCGATCGACATCATCACCGTGGCCGGCATCCCGGCGCCCGGCCTCGTCTTCCTCACGCCCGCGGACGGCAACGGCAAGGACGGCCCCGCCATCGTGGACGGTGCCGGCGAGCTGGTCTGGATGCGCCCGGACAACAACGTCTTCGCGACGGACCTGCACGTCGCCACCTTCCGCGGCGCACCGGTTCTGGCGTGGTGGGAGGGGGCGAACAATGCCGGCATCGGGTCCGGCGAGCACGTCGTCATGGACGCCGCCTACCGCGAGGTGATGCGGATCCCCGGCCAGAACGGCCGCAAGGCTGACCTCCACGAGCTCCAGCTGACCGATGCGGGCACGGCGCTGTTCTTCGCGGACGCGTCCATGGGGCCGGGGCCGCTGCCGGCGTCGATCGGCACCCAGCCGGTGGTGATGGACTGCGCGATCCAGGAAGTGGACCTCGCCACCGGGAAGCTGGTCTTCGAGTGGCACGCCGTGGACCACATCGCGGTGAGCGAGTCCGTGATCGACCCGCCCACCGGCGCGAACCAGGTCTGGGACTACTTCCACGGCAACTCCATCCAGGTGGACACCGACGGCCACCTGATCGTCTCGGCGCGCAACACCTCGGCGTTGTACAAGATCGACCGGGCAACCGGCGAGGTCCTGTGGCGCCTCGGCGGCAAGCGGAGCGATTTCGCGATGGGCCAGGGCACGGCCTTCGCGCTCCAGCACGACGCCCGGCGGCAGGCGGACGGGACCATCACCATCTTCGACGACAACCAGGCCCCGAACTTCTCGCGCGGCATCGTGCTCCGGGCGGACGAGAGCGCCAAGACCGTCACGCTCGTCCGGGAGTACCCGCAGCCGCAGCGGCTGCTGGCCACCAGCCAGGGCAACGTCCAGGTGCTGCCCAACGGCCATGTGTTCATCGGGTGGGGGAGCGTGCCCCGGTACAGCGAGTTCACCGCCGAGGGACGGCTCGTGTACGACGCGGTGATGGCCTCCACGATGTCCTACCGCGACCGGCGCTACCCGTGGGTCGGCCGCCCGAGCGAGCCGCCGGCCGTCGCCATCGACACCGACGGCAGCGCCAAGGCCGTCTACGCAAGCTGGAACGGAGCCACCGAGGTGGCGCGCTGGGACGTCCTCGCCGGCGCCGGCGCATCGGCGCTGCGCAAAGTGGCCTCCGCCCCGCGGACCGGGTTCGAGACCGTGATCGCGGTGACCGGGCTCGGTGCCGCCGACGCCGTCGTGGCCGTGCGGGCGCACGATGCGGCTGGCACGGAGCTCGGGACCTCGGCCACCGTGGCGGTTCCCGCCTGACGGCCCGGCAGGGGCCCGGCCCGACCCCGCCCGCGCGACCCCGCGTGGCAGGCGGGGCCGGTTCGCTACCCTTGCGCCATGCCCGCTGAGTTCATCTACACGACCTATCGCCTCGGCCGTCACTACCCGCCGGACCGGACGGTCCTCGAGGACATCTCCCTCTCGTTCTACCCGGGCGCCAAGATCGGCGTCATCGGGCCCAACGGCGCGGGCAAGTCGAGCCTGCTGCGGATCATGGCCGGCCTCGACGACGGCTTCGTGGGCGAGGCGCGCCTCACGCCCGGCTTCACGGTCGGCCACCTCTCGCAGGAGCCGCAGCTGGACCCGGCCAAGGACGTCAAGGGCAACGTGCTCGACGGCGTCCGCGAGGTGCAGTCGCTGATCGAGCAGTACAACGCGGTGATGGCCCGCTGGTCCGACCCGGACGCGGACTACGACGCCATCGGCGCCGAGCAGGCGGCGCTCGAGGACAAGATCGCCGCCGCCGACGCGTGGAACCTCGAGCGCAACGTGGACATCGCGATGGACGCGCTGCGATGCCCGGCCGACGACGCGGACGTGGCCAGGCTCTCCGGCGGCGAGCGGCGCCGCGTGGCGCTCGCCCGGCTGCTCATGCGCCACCCGGACCTGCTCCTCCTCGACGAGCCGACCAACCACCTCGACGCGGAGTCCGTGGAGTGGCTGGAGCGGTTCCTCCAGGAGTACAGCGGCACCGTGGTGGCCATCACCCACGACCGCTACTTCCTCGACAACGTCGCGCAGTGGATCCTCGAGCTGGACCGCGGGCGCGGCATCCCGTTCAGCGGCAACTACTCCGGCTGGCTGGAGCAGAAGCTGGCCCGCATGGCGATGGAGCAGAAGACCGCCGACGCGAAGCAGCGGACGCTCGCCCGCGAGCTGGAGTGGGTGCGGATGTCGCCCCGGGCCCGCCAGTCCAAGGGCAAGGCCCGCCTGTCGGCGTACGAGCAGCTGCTCGCCGAGGCCAGCGACGAGAAGGCCGTCGCCCGCGAGCTGGAGATCGCCATCCCGCCCGGCCCGCGCCTCGGCGACCAGGTCATCTCCGTGGAGGGCCTGCGCAAGGGGTACGGGGACCGGCTGCTGGTCGAGGACCTGACGTTCAGCCTGCCGCGCTCCGGCATCGTCGGGATCATCGGCCCCAACGGCGCCGGCAAGACGACGCTGTTCCGGATGCTCGTGGGCCAGGAGCAGCCTGACGCGGGGTCCATCACGGTGGGGGAGACCGTGCGCCTCTCGTACGTGGACCAGGGCCGCGACGAGCTCGACCCCGACAAGACGGTATTCCAGGAGATCACCCACGGCGTGGAGGTGGTCCGCGCCGGCGCCCGCGAGGTCCCGGCCCGCGCCTACGTCTCCTCCTTCAACTTCCGCGGCACGGACCAGCAGAAGCTGGTGGGCACGCTGTCCGGCGGCGAGCGCAACCGCGTCCACCTCGCCAAGCTGCTCCAGACCAACGGCAACGTGCTCCTGCTCGACGAGCCCACCAACGACCTCGACGTGGACACGCTGCGCGCGCTCGAGGCGGGCCTCGAGTCGTTCCCCGGCTGCGCGGTGGTGATCAGCCACGACCGCTGGTTCCTCGACCGCATCGCGACGCACATCCTGGCGTTCGAGGGCGACAGCCAGGTTCGCTTCTTCGAGGGCAACGTGAGCGACTACGAGGCGTTCCGGCACAGGGAGCTGGGCGCCGCCGCGGACCAGCCGCACCGCATCCGCTACAAGCGCCTGGCCGGCTGAGCCGAGGGCGTCGTGCCCGACCGCGTCGCGCCCTCCGTTCCCGCCGCCGCCCTGCCCGGGCCGCGGCTCCTGTACGCGCCGGGCGACCCGGCCGCCTCGGGCGACGAGGCCTGGCCGGCGCCCGCCCGCATCCCGGCGTGGGCGATCGACCTTCGGCTCGACGAGCTGGCCGCTGCCCTCGGCCCCGGGGACGCCGGTGAGCGACGCCTGCGGCTGCTGCTCGCGCCCCTGGCCGGCGCCGACGGCGTCGCCTTCCGCCAGGAGGTGTTCAGGGACCTCGAGGCGCCGGCGATCGGCGACGCCTTCCGCGCGTTCGGAGAGGGGCTCGCCGCGGTGCGGGCGACGCTGGGCCGCAGCGCCCGGATGCGCCACCCGGCGGAGCGCGACCGCTGGGTCCTGGACGCGCTCGAGCGGCACGACGCGGCGCTCCTGGCGCTGGCCTCGTCGCTGGGGGCCCTGCCGGTCCGGTCTCGCGGGCTCGCCGCGGTCCGGGACCACGTGGGGGCCGTGACGGCGTCCGCGGCATTCGCCCGGCGGCGAGCGGACACGGCCGAGGCCCGCGCAGGGCTGGACGGGGTGGCGTACCGCCTCCGCATCGGCCTGGGGCGCGTCGTCGTGGGGCCGGCCCGCGACGAGCCCGACCTCGCCACCGAGATCCGGGCGACCTTCGCCCGGCTGCGGGAGGGCGACCCGACCCCGCTCCGCGTGGACAGGTTCGACGGCCTGGACATGAACCCGCTCGAGGCGGAGGTCCTGGCGCGGGTGGTGCGCCTGGCGCCGGAGCCGTTCGCCCGCCTGGCCGCCGTCGTGTCGGCGCAGCAGCCGGTCGTCGAGCCGACGATGGCGGCCGTCGAGGCCGACGCGGCGTGGTACCTCGCGGTCCTGGACCTGCTCGCGCCGCTCCGCAGGGCCGGGCTTCGCTGCGGCTACCCGTCCCTGGCGGCGGACGGCGCGCTCGAGGCGGAGGGGCTGTTCGACCTGGCGCTCGCGCGGCGACTGCTCGCGGAGGGCCGGGGCGTGGCGACCAGCGATCTCACCCTCGCGCCGGCCGAGCGGCTGGTGGTGGTGACGGGCCCCGGCAAGGGCGGCCGGACCTCCTTCGCCCGCGCGGTGGGCCAGCTGCACGTCCTGGCGGCGGCAGGGTGCCCGGTGCCCGCGGCCCGCGCCTCCGTCCCGCTCGCCGCACGCGTCGCGACCGTGTTCGACCGCCCGGAGCGGCTCGACGACCCCGGCGGCCGCCTCCGCACCGAGCTCCGCGGCGTGCGCGCTCTCCTCGACGCCGCCGCGCCCGCGACGCTGGTCGTGGCGAACGAGCCGTTCGCGTCCACCACTGC
The DNA here is from genome assembly GCA_021783595.1 of Chloroflexota bacterium. Classification (GTDB taxonomy): domain Bacteria; phylum Chloroflexota; class Limnocylindria; order Limnocylindrales; family CSP1-4; genus CAIXZV01. The sequence goes on from JAJXTS010000081.1 coordinate 8,660, forward strand.
CGCCGACGCGCTCGAGCTGACACGGCGGCTGCTGGCGTCGCTGGCCGAGCGCGGGGCCAGGGCGATCGCGGTCACCTTCCTCGAGGAGCTGGCCGAGGACCCCGGCGTCGTGAGCGTCGCGGCCGTCCAGGCGCCGGCCGACCCGGCCATGCGGACCTTTCGCTTCGCGAGGCGGCCGGCGGACGGCCTGGCCCACGCGCAGCTGCTGGCGACGCGCCACGGGCTCGACGCCGAGGCGATCCGATCGCGGGTGGCCCCGTGAGGACGCGCCTGCTGTTCCCGGATCGCGACCTGGACCTGGACGATCTGCCCGAGCCGGACCCGGACCTGGTCGAGGACCTGGAGCTGGAGCGCCTGTTCGCCGCGATGGCGGCCGGCGACGAGCGCGTGGCGGCCGTCGTCAGGCGCGTCCTCCCGCTCGGCGTCCGGGGCGGCGACCGCTTCTCCATCGCCCTGGCAGTGGAGGCCGTGCGGGCCCGCCAGGCCGTGGTCGCCGACGCGATCGCCTGCCCGCAGGCGATGGGCGAGCTCTACCGCCTGGCCGCCGATGCCGTGGAGGCCGAGCGCCGCGTCTGGGGCGGCGCCCTCCGCAACGCGGAGCTGGTGCTGCAGCGCTCCGCCGAGGTGGTCGCCGGCCTCCTCGCAGCCGTGGCCTCGATTCGGGACCTGCTCGCCCGAGAGCGCTCCCGGCTCCGGTCGCCGGCGCTGCTCGGCCTGGCCGACCGCCTGGCCGCTGACGTGGACGACGCGTTCCTCGCGACCGCCCGCGAGCTGCTCGACCGCCTCGGCGAGCGGACCCTCGTGGCGACCGCGGCGCTCGGCCCCGGCAACCGGCCGAGCGGGCTGGTCCTGCGGAGGGAGCACAGCGCCCGGGCCCGCCTGCGCGACCGGCTCGTGGGCGGGCGGGCGCACGGTCTGGTCGTGGACGTCGCCCTCCACGACCAGAACGCGATGAACGCGCTGGGCGAGCTGCGGGCGGAGGCCGTCGCGCCGGCCGCGGCCGCGGTCGCCGAATCGGCAGGGCACCTCCTCGCGTTCTGCCGCCGCCTGCGCGACGAGACGGCGTTCCTCGTCGGCTGCGCGAACCTCGACGCGGCCCTGCGGGGCGTCGGGCTCGCGACCGCGATGCCGGGGCTCCTCCCGACGGGCGAGCCCGGTCTCGATGCAGGCGCCATCGCGGACCCCTGCCTCGCACTGGCGATCGGCGGCGGGGTGACCGGGAACGACGTCGCCTGCGCGGGCGCGCGGCTGACCGTGGTGACCGGCGCCAACGGCGGCGGCAAGTCCACCCTCCTCCGCGCGGTGGGCGTGGCGCGCATGCTGCTGGCCGCGGGCATGCCCGTGGCGGCAGCCTCGTTCCGCGCTGCGCCGGCGGACGGCATCGTCGCGCACTTCCCCCGGGGCGAGGGGGGCGGCACGGCGGACGGACGGCTCGACGCCGACCTGCGGCGCCTGAGCGAGCTCGTGGACCGCGTCCGGCCGGGCAGCCTGGTGCTGCTCAACGAGCCGCTGTCCAACGTGAACGAGCGCGACGGCTCCGCGATCGTCGACGGGGTGGTCCGCGGCCTGGTCGCAGCCGGTGTCGAGGTGTGGCTCGTCACCCATCACCACGAGCTCGCCGCCGGGCTGCACGCGCGGCCGCCGGCTCCTGCCGCGTTCCTCCGCGC
>JAJXTS010000082.1 GCA_021783595.1 Chloroflexota bacterium
GGACCTTGCGGGCGCCGGCGCGCTGGCCGGCTGGACTAGGTCCGTTCTCCACGGGGGAGGCAATCCTCTTGCGGCGCGTTGACGCCCCGGACGCATGCGGCGGCGGGGACGGGGAGAGCGTAGCCCGTGGGCGCGGGGCGGGTCAACCAGTATTCGGCTCGCGAAGGGTCCACTCGGCTGCCGAACTCCCCGGCAACGGCGGTGAGTGGCACGGTGGCCTGCCACCGCGTTGCCTCCCGCGCCCCGCCTGCGCGCTCGCCCCGCCCCGCCCCGCCCCGCGGTTTGGCACCCTCAGCTCGCCCCGCGGCCCGGCACCCTCAGCTCGCCCCGCCGCCCTCCTGGCGGGTGAACCGGACGGCGCGCCGGTCGCGTCACTCGCCCAGCGGCTCGCCCGCACGCAGACGCGTTCCAGCCGCTCGCCTCGTGGGCGACCAGGCGCTCCCGCCGTTCCGTTCACCCGCCAGGCGAGCGGGCCTGCGGGCAGGCGCCCCTGCGGGCAGGCGCCCCGGCGTTCCGTTCGCCCGGCGCGCCACTGGGCGGCCGGCCTGTGCGCACGCCGCTCGGCCCTCGCCGCCGCCGACACACCCTCGTACCATCGCGCCATGCGCACGATGCGAGTTGCTCTCGTCCAGTTCGAGGCTGGCGACGACGTCGCGGACAACCTTGCCCGCGCCGCCGCGATGGCCGCCGAGGCCGCCGTGGACAGCGACCTCGTCCTCCTTCCCGAGTACGTCCAGTACCGCGGCCGCGCCGCGGGCTATCGGGCGTCAGCCGCCCCCATTCCGGGGCCGACCACGGATCCTCTCGCCGCGGTGGCCCGCGAGCACGGCGTCTGGGTTCTGGCGGGCTCGCACGCGGAGGCGTCGGGCGACCCCGACCGGCCGCACAACACCGCCGCCCTGTTCGACCGCAGCGGCGCCCTCGCCGCGACGTACCGCAAGATCCACCTGTTCGACGTGGCGGTGGACGACGGGCCGGCTGACCGCGAGTCGGCCCGCGTGACGCCGGGGGACCGGGCGGTGGTCGCGAGCGTGGACGGCGTCGCGCTCGGCCTGTCGATCTGCTACGACCTGCGCTTCCCGGAGCTGTACCGCGCGCTCGCGGCGGCCGGCGCCGTGGCGCTCGCCGTGCCGGCGGTCTTCACCGAGCGCACCGGCCGCGACCACTGGGAGCCGCTCCTGCGCGCCCGGGCGATCGAGAACGGGGCGTGGGTCCTGGCCGCGGCCGGCTGCGGGCACGGCGGCCCGGGGGCGATCCCCGCCTGGGGCCACTCGATGGTGGTTGACCCGTGGGGCCGCGTCATCGCCGCCGCCGGGTCGGGCGAGGCGATCCTCCGCGCCGAGATCGACCTCGGGCTGGCCGACGCCGCGCGCCGCCAGATCCCCAACCTCGCGAACCGCCGGCCGGACGCGCTGCCGCCGGCCCGCGCCGTGGACCTGGCCGGGTTCTGACGCGCGGGAATCGCCGCCGCGCCTGCCTGGGACGTACCGCCCGGACGCGACAAGTCGCCGATAAGGGGGACGTGGGGGCGGGGTAAGGGCGCCCGCCGATGATCCCCGCATGGACGAGCGAGAGCGACGACGAGCCAAGCGCCGGCGACGAGCGGGCAAGGACTATCCGGCAGACGACCTGGGCAACGGGATCGAGGTGGCGACGGCCGAGGCGGTCATGCGGGCCGTGGGCTCGCTGCCGACGGACCTTGGCTGGGACGAGCTTGCGCCTGCGGTGATCCCGGTGCTGCCGCGCCGCCGTCCGATGCCGCCCGCGGCCGGCGAGCCGTTCCGCGTGACGCTGCCGCCGGGCATTCCGACCGGCTTCGGGATCGACATCGGCCCGGCCTTCCTCGTGGTGGGCCGGTCCATGCTGGAGGGCTGGCCGATCGGCCCGGCGGACCTTGTGGCGCGGGCGCTCGCGAACCTCCGCGAGCGGGCGCGTCCCGTCCGCGCCCGGGACCTCGCGACCCTCGACATCGACGGGGTGCCGGCCCGCGTGCTCCAGACGGGCCTCGGCTGTGCGTCGGCGCTGGTGCTCGTGCCCGACGAGCTGCGCCGGATCCTGGGCGACCGGCCGCAGTGCCTGCTGGCCCCCATGCGGGACGTGCTGGTGTCGCTGCCGCCGGACGTGGACCGCCGGTTCGCCGCCTGGCTCAACAACGAGTTGGTGTCCATGGACCCCAACGGCCTCGAGCTCGATGCCTTCGTGATGGACGCGGCCGGTCTCCGCTACGAGCGGCTCCCGGCCGTGGGCGTGTCACTGCCCGCCGGCTGAGGGCGCGGCGGGCGCGTGGCCGGGGGCTGGCCTCCTGCCCGACACTATGCGGATGCCGACCCCCAAGCGTCCTGGCGCCGCATGACCGCCGCCCCGACCCGCCGCCGTCGGCTGGGCAGCCTGATCGTGGACCCCGCGCCGTTACGCCTGGACCGCGACTTCCGCCTGCTGTGGACGGGGCAGGCGATCAGCGCGGTCGGGCGGATGATCACCAGCGTGGTCCTGCCGTACCAGGTGTACGTCCTGACGGGCGACCTGCTGATGCTCGGCGCCCTGTCGCTGGTGCAGCTCGTGCCGATCCTGGCGTTCTCGCTCGGGGGCGGTGCCGTCGCCGACGCGGTTGACCGGCGTCGGCTGCTCCTCGTCACGCAGCTCGGACTCGCCGCGACCAGCGCCGCGCTCGCGCTGCTGGCGTTGCTGCCCTCCCCGCCCGTCGTCGGCATCTTCGCGGTGGCGTTCCTGGCGGCCGGGATCGGCGCGGTGGACCAGCCGGCCCGCGGCTCCGCGATCCCGCGCATGGTGGCCCCGGAGCGCCTGCCCGCGGCGATCGCGCTCAACCAGCTCGTGTTCAACGGGGCTGCGGTCATCGGTCCCGCGTTTGGGGGCGTGCTGCTGGCGCTGACCAACGTGTCAGCGTGCTACCTCGTTGACGTGGTGACGTTCGGGGCCGCGATCGCGGCCGTGCTGATGATCGCGCCGATCCCGCCGCATCCCGGGGCGGCCCGGCCCAGCGTCCGCGCCATCGCGGAGGGCCTCCGGTTCGCCCGGGCGAGGCGCCCCGTCCTGGCCACGTTCATCGTGGACATCAACGCCATGGTCTTCGGCTCGCCGCGCTCGCTGTTCGCGCCGCTTGCCCTCGACGTGTTCCGCGTCGGTCCCGCCGGCGTCGGCCTCATGTCGGCCGCGGCCGGGTTCGGCGCGTTCCTGGCGGCGGTCTTCTCGGGCTGGACGGCGCGGGTCCGCCGGCCCGGCATCGCCGTCCTGGGCGCGGTGGCCGTGTGGAGCGTGGGCATCGTCGGGTTCGGCCTGGCCACGTTCAGCTTCCCCCTCGCGCTCGCGTGCCTCGCGATCGCATCCGGCGCCGACGTGTTCAGCGCGGTGCTGCGCAACTCGATCGTGCAGCTGCTGACCCCGGACGCGCTCCGGGGGCGCGTCAGCTCCATCCACATCCTGGTGGTCACCGGTGGCCCTCGGGTGGGCGACGCGGAGGCGAGCGGGGCGGCGGCGCTGATCGGCACCCAGTGGTCGGTGGTGTCGGGCGGGCTGCTGTCGCTGGCCGGCCTGGGGCTGCTCTGGCTGGCGCTGCCCGAGTTCGCGAGGCTCGAGCTGGACGACGCACGGGCGGCCGCCGCGCGTGACGCCGACGCCTGGGCCGCCGCGGCCGCGACCGAGGCCACCAGCGAGCTCGAGGAAGTCGCCGACTAGGCAGCGCGCCGACCCCGCGTGCAGGCCTGCACGGAACCGCTGGCGCCCGGCGCCTGGTGTGCGATCCTTCCGGCCGCACTCCAGCCCCCACTCGGAGGACTCCGTTGGCTGTCAGCGCCTTCGACCTGTTCAAGATCGGCATCGGGCCGTCGAGCTCGCACACGGTTGGCCCGATGCGGGCCGCGCATCACTTCGCCTCGCGACTCGAGCGGCTCGGCCTGCTCGAGCAGACGGCGCGCATCCGCGTGGAGCTGTACGGCTCGCTGGGCGCCACCGGCCGGGGCCACGCCACCGACACCGCCGTGCTCCTGGGCCTGGAGGGCGCCCTGCCCGACACGGTGGAGGCCGGCACGATCGGCGCCCGCGTCGCCGCGATCCGCGAGTCGCGGCGGCTGCGCGTGCTCGGGCGCCACGAGGTGGCCCTCGACCCGGACACGGACGTGGTCTTCAGCGACCGCCCCAGCTTCGACGGCTCGGAGCCGTTCCACGTCAACAACCTGCGGTTCGTGGCGCTCGGCGGCGATGGCGGCGAGCTGCTGGCCCGGACTGCCTACTCGGTGGGCGGCGGCTTCGTCGTGGGGCAGGAGCTGCTCGAGTCGGACGAGGTCCGCGCCGTGGTGCCCGAGGCGTCGGACCTGCCGCACCCGGTCCGCAGCGGCGCGGACCTGCTGGCGCTGGCCTCGGGCACCGGCCAGACCATCGCCCAGATCGTCCGCCGCAACGAGGGCCGGTGGCGCAGCGACGCGGAGATCGACGAGGGGCTCCTGCGCATCTGGCGGGCCATGCAGGCATGCGTGGAGCGCGGGACGCGGGGTGCCGGGCAGCTCCCCGGGACGCTCATGGTCCGGCGCCGGGCCCGAGCCTTCCACGAGGCGCTGCTCGAACGGGAGGCGTCCGGCGCCCCGAATGACCCGCTCGCGGTGATGGACTGGGTCAACGTCTGGGCGCTCGCGGTCAACGAGGAGAACGCGGCGGGCGGCCGCGTGGTCACCGCGCCAACCAACGGCTCGGCCGGCATCATCCCGGCGGTCCTGCACTACTACACGCGGTTCGTCAGCGGCGCCTCCGAGCGGGGCGTCGTCGACTTCCTCCTGACCGCCACGGCCGTCGGGATCCTGTTCAAGGAGAACGCATCGATCTCCGGCGCCGAAGTGGGCTGTCAGGGCGAGGTGGGCGTGGCCTGCTCGATGGCGGCGGCCGGCCTCGCGGCGGTCATGGGCGGGACGCCGGCGCAGGTGGAGAACGCGGCCGAGATCGGCATCGAGCACCACCTCGGCCTGACCTGCGACCCGGTGGGCGGCCTGGTCCAGATCCCGTGCATCGAGCGCAACGCGCTGGCGGCGGTCAAGGCGATCAACGCGGCCCGCATGGCGCTCCACGGCGACGGCTCCCACCGCGTCTCGCTCGACGCCGCGATTGCCACGATGCGCCAGACCGGTGCCGACATGCACCGCAAGTACAAGGAGACGTCGCGCGGGGGTCTGGCCCTCAACGTCGTCGAGTGCTGAGGACCTGTTCCCGGCGCGTGCTCACGCGGTGCCCTGGCGTGCTGCCGAGCGGGCCGTCCGGGCCGCTTACTCGGTCGGGCCGGCCCCGGACTCGGTCTCGGGCGCCGCGGCGGCTGCCGGCTCGGGCGCCGCCGGTTCCGGCGCCGGAACCGCGACCGGAGCGGGCGGCGGGGGCGGAGGGGCGGCAACGACGGCGGCGGGCGAAGGTGCCGCCGGGGCGGGCGCCGCCGCCGGCTGGGCGGGTGCCGCCGCCGGCGGAGTCGGGTCGTCTGCGGACGCCTTGCGGAACTCGCGGATGCTCTTCCCGATCGCGCTGCCGACCTCCGGCAGCTTGCCCGGCCCGATCACCACCAGCGCGATCACGAGGATCAAGATGATGTGGAGGGGTGAGAACTCGCCCAGGCCCATGCCATCTCCTTCTGCCGGCCCCCCGGTGTGGTTTGGCAGGCCGCTGTTCACCCGCGAGGATACTGCCCGACCGCCAGGCGTCTTGGCCCGGCGGCTCGGCAGGCGCACGCGGCGCGAGCTGCCGCGCTCGGGTCAGGCGGGGAGACCCGCGTCCTCCGTCGGGAGCGACCACTGCACCGGGCGGCCCCAGGGGCCCCGCCCGAGCCGGTCCGCGCGCCGCGGGAAGAGACGGCACGTGTGCCCAGACCGGTCGAGCGGGTCACCGCCGGGAGCCGGACCGGGGCTGCGTCGGCAACCCCGCCCGACCCGTCGCGGCGGGCTGATGCTGCTCCGCGGCCCGCGTCGCCACAACTGGGGCGGGTTCCCCATTGGCGCCGGCACTCCGTGCGCCCGGGGCGCGCTGGAGCTCGCGGTGTGGTGGCCGACGCGAAGTGCGAAAGAGGCCCCGGCGTGGGCCGGGGCCTCGCGACTCGACTCGCGGGCGGCGATCCCGGCAGGTCCTCCCCCGACGCAACCGGCACCGTCGCCCAGCGTTGTGGCGCTAGGAGGCGCTCTGCGACGCCCTCGAGCCCGGCGCCCACGGGGTGCCGAGCCTGGGCAGGAGGACGCGGTCCACGCCGTAGTAGCCGGCCACCTTCCAGGCCAGGATGATGCCGACCTCCAGGAAGAACAGCACCGGGTTGGTGGAGGCGCTGCCGGCGAGCAGGTACGACAGGTTCATGAACGCGCCGAAGAACGCGGCGAAGCCCGTCAGGACCCCGAAGATGAGGCCGAGGCCCACGAGGAGCTCGCCGAACGTGATCAGCGGCGCGAACCACGTGTAGTGGCCGCCGTTGAGCAGCGTGGTGATGAACTGGCGGTACCAGTCGTAGGTGATGGGGCCCTTGCCCTGGTTGAGGGCGATGGCCGACGTCCAGTAGCCCTTGAGGGCGGCGCCGCCGTCGAGCCAGCCGCCGCCGGTGGCCTTGTGCCAGCCTGCCTCGAGCCAGCTGAAGCCCAGGAACAGGCGGATCGGCAGCCACACGAGGCCTGCCCGCGAGTTGCTGAACAGGAACCGGGTGAAGGCCGGGCCCTCGATCTCGGCCGTGCCGGACTGCGGGTCCTTGCGGGCATCGACGTAGAGGACCACGACGAGCGCGATCGACAGGACCCAGAAGGCCAGGGTCACGATCGGCGACAGGCTGCCCGGGACGCTGACCCACGGGTTGACCATCCACACGAGCAGGATGGTGGCGACTGCGCCGATGGCGGCCGCCAACGAGCGAGACTGGGACACGGTGCCCTCCACGTCCCTTGGCCGTCTTCGCCGATGCCGGCGGGACGCTACCGGCGAGGGGCGGCTGCGGCTCCGGGGCAGACCCGCGCAGAGCCGTGTGCCACAGTTGTAGCCCCATCCGGCGCCCGGAGCAAACGAAGTCCGCCCCGAGGAGGTGGAAATCCCTTGGAATCGGTGGGCGGGACGCCCTCAGCCGCGCAGGCGCTGCTCCAGCGACAGTCTCTCCGCGGCCTCGCGTGCGGCGCCGCGATCCGCCTCCACCGCCCGCACGGCCCGCTCTTCCGCGAGCCGACGGTCCTGCCCGGCGGTGACCGCGTGCCGATGGGGGTGCTCCCGCCAGAGGTCGCGGGCGACGACCGCCGCGGCCGCGACGACCGCGGCCAAGGGCAGCATCAACCATTCCATTTCCGCACTCCCGAGGGGCGACCCGCCCCTCCTCCGCCGCCCGCCTCAGCCGGCCGTCGGCCTCGATCCCGTGAAGCCCAGCACCCACCGCATGCACCGATGCCCGAGGTCCGCCTGGCTCCCGTACATCAGGGGACAGGCGCCGGCGATGACGGCGAGCCCGGCAGCGCGTCCCGCCGTCGCGGCCGCGTCGTCCACGCTGCCGCCGCCGAACGAGCGGTGCATCCAGACCCGGCGGATCCCCAGGCGCACGCACTCGTCCACGACGCTCGCAGTGGCTGCCGGGCTGGTGGCGACGACCACGCCGTCCACGCCGCCCGGAATGTCCGCCAGCGAGTGGTAGCAGGGGTCGCCCTCGACGGTGTCCGCGTTGGGGTTGACGGCGAACACCTCGTAGCCGCGCTGCCTGAGCGTGGTGTAGACGGCGTTGCCGCCGTGGCCCGCGGCCTGGCGCGACACCCCGGCGACGGCGATGCGCCGCTGGGCGAGGAAGTCGGCTGCTGTCTCCGCGACGGTGGTCATGTGCGCTTGTCCCTCCGGGCGCCGTGCGGCTGCCCCGCTGCTCGCGACCATAGGAATGGGCGCTGTCGGGCGACAGGGCCCTTCGTACCGGACGGCGCCCGCGGTCCCGGTCCGCTCGGCGCTGGGCCCGTCCAGCCCGAGGTCTCGTACGATGGACGGGACGGCGACGTGTGCCTTCCCGGCGTCCGCGCTGGCATGGCCATGCCGAGGCTGATGGCCACCAGGGCAAGCCGGCGGACTGACCGAGGTGCGCGGGCGGTGCGGCCTCTGCGCAAGGGATTGCTGAAGTGACGAGTGCGTCTGGCGGGGATGAGTCCGTCGAGGGGGCGAGGGCCATCGCGGCCGCGGCGGCTGCGGACGACGTGGCGGGCACCCCCGACATCGCCCAGATGCCCCTCGGCCGAGCGGCCGTGGAGATCAGCAAGCTGCTGGTGGAGGTCCTGCACGCGGGGCACGCGGACCGTCGCGGCGGTCCCGACGCCGGAATGGCGGAGGGCGGCGCACCGCTGGCGAGCCCCGTGGCGGGAGCGTCCGTCATGCCGGCCCACGCCGGCCCGATCGCCTCGCACGTCGTCCGGGCCGCCATCCACATCTACGGCGACGGGCCGCAGACCATCGGCCAGCTCGCGTCGGGTCTGGGAGTGTCGCAGGGGTGGGCCAGCCGCCTCGTGGACGAGATGGAGCGCGCGGGCTACGTGGCGCGCGAGCGCGACCCGGGCGACCGGCGCGTGGTTCGCGTCCGCCTGGTGCCGGCCGCCGTCGAGCGGGTGGAGCAGGCCTACCGATGGCGCGGAGACGCGGTGGAGGCGGCGCTCGAGGGGATGTCGCCCCGGGAGCGGGCGGCGGTCGCCGCCTTCCTGCGGCGGTTCGTGGACCAGGTCAGGGCATCTTCCGGCCACGGCTGAGGCGCGGCCGGGCGCGAGTTCGCCGCCTGAAGGCGGCGACCGGGGGCGCCGCAGTCAGGCGGGGGCTGCCCCAACCCTGCCGGCCCGGGCGGCCGCGGGGCGTCGCGTGGCCAGCACCGAGCCCCCGATCACGAGCGCGAAGCCGGCCGCCATCGCGGGCGTGAACGGCTCGCCCAGGATGAGCACGCCGAGCGTGGCGGCGACCGCCGGGTTGATGTAGGTGATGACGGTGCCGCGCACCGGCCCGACCTCGGCGATCAGCTCGGCGAACAGGACGAAGGCGAGCGCGGTGCAGACCAGGCCGAGGATGGCGATCGATGCGAGCGCCGCCGGGCTCGGCAGGGTGACGGGCCACTGCGCGATCGCGATGGGCAGGTACAGCAGCGCCGACAGCGTGAGCGCCGGCGCCATGACGCCCAGCGACGGGACGCCCGCGAGCTTGTGGGCGAGGATCCACGGGCCGAGCGCGTAGCCCACGACCACAACCGCGATGGCGCCGATCGCGACGGCGTCCCCGCCGTTGAGGTCCCCGCCGGCGATGGCCGCAACGCCGACCAGGCCCACCAGCAGCCCGGCCAGCCCGGGACGGCTCAGGTGGTGGTCACGGCCCGTGAGCAGCGCGATGACCGTGCCCGCCAGCGGCACGCCCGCCACGAGGAGCCCGGCCAGCGAGCTCGTGACGTGCTGCTCGGCCCAGCCCAGGAGCACCCATGGCCCGGCCACCTCGGCCGCGGAGAATGCGGCGACCCAGCGGAAGCGGCGGAAGGCCGTGCGGAGGTCCACGCGCGCCACGGCGAGCGGCACCAGCACGACCGCCCCGATGGACGTCCGTGCGAACACCAGCACCGGCGGCGACACCTCGCTCACCGCGATGCGGATCAGCAGGTACGGGATGCCCCAGATCACTGCCATGGCCGCAAACAGCGCGAGCGCGCGACGGCTCACCGGGGGCGGGTCGAGGCGGGGCTGGCGAGGAGGGGGGAACTCACGGCCAGGATTGTCGGGCATGGGCGCCCCGCGGCGCGAGGACGATTGCGCCCGCCGGGCCCGTGGCGTCGTGGCGCGCTCAGCGCAGCCAGCCCGGCGATCCGGCCTCGAGCCCCGGCAGCGCGGCCAGGTAGCGCATCACCGCCAGCGACGCCGCGAGGTCCTCGGCAATCCGCGCCGGCAGCCCCGGGTCGAGCACCTCGACGTCAGCCAGAGACCGGCCGAAGATCACGTCCTTGAGGCGGAGGAGGTCCAGGTCCGGGTCGGCGGGGTCGAAGCCGGCGGGTGCCCGCTTGAGGCTGGACTCCGCGCGGACGGTCTCGAAGGCCGCCCTGAACGCCGCGTCGCCGACGGCGGCATGGACCCCCGCGCGGTCCCGCACGACCGCGTTCCGCCAGGCCGCCAGGCGCGCTGGCGACGGGTGGTACATGCCGCCGCCGACCGACGACTCGCCGGGGGCGATGTGGAGGTAGCCGCCGACGCCGCCGCCCTCCCCGGTCCACGGGAAGCTCGCCCCGAGGTTCGTCTTGTAGGGGGCCTTGTCGCGGCTGAACCGCACGTCGCGGTAGATCCGGAACGGCGAGCGCTCGTCGGCGCGCATGGGGACCCCGCGCC
>JAJXTS010000083.1 GCA_021783595.1 Chloroflexota bacterium
GCCGCGAGCCGCGCCGGGGCCGGGGGGCCGCGCCGCGCGGGCGCCGCGAGCCGCGCAACCTGTCGTCGCTCGGCTCCCCTCAGATCAGGACGATGCCGCCAACCGGCGGGATCCGTCCCGCGCGCAGCTCGCGAAGGATGGCCGCGCCGTCAAGCGGAAACTGCGCGCGAAGCGCCTCGCGATGCTCGGCGAGGGCACGGCGGTTGTGCGCCGTCCGGTTGAGGACGAGGACCACCGGGCCCGCCTGCGGGTCGTCGCGTGCCTTGAGCCCGATCCGCCGGGCCACTGCCTGGAGGTCGTCCAGCCGCGCCTCGGCGTCGATCGACACGCTCGCGTGCCCGTCCGAGATTCGGGCGTCCCACGCGCGCAGGTCGCCCGGGATGGGCAGCCCCACCTCGCGCGCCATTGCCAGGGGACGCCCGAGCACCCGCTCAAGCCGACCCAGCACCCCGAGTTGCGGGCTGTCGATGACCGGCTCGCCCGTCGGGAAGAGGCGGAACGACGGCTTGAGGCCAACGGCCTGTGCCGCGCGGCACAGGGATTCGAGGCCCGGCGATCGCACCTGCGCGCGCTCGATCCGTCCGAGTCTGGACGGCGAGATGCCTGCCCGGCGGGCCGCGGCCGCGATGCTCAGGCCCGCGGATCGTCGGGCGAGGCGCAACTCGCGACCCGCGGCGGCCACGAGGCGGCGGGCATCCTCGGCACCGCGATCGCCGGGACGTTGACGGGTGGCCATGCGGCAATCCTGGCGACGGCGACTCAACGTCGCCTTACTCGGCGTCGGGCTCGGCCACTTCCGGACTCAACGGTTGCATGGCCGCGCGGGATCGGCCGGAATCGTCACCCGCTGTCCCACCTGGGGCCCCGGGACGGAACAGCTTGGGCGCGGGCGTGCCCAACTGGCGCATGACGCAACCGTTGAGTCCCGATGCGGCCGGGGGCGGGGCCGGGGGCGGGCCGGGGGCGGGGCGCGGCCGGGGGCGGGCCGGGGGCGCGGCCATCCGAAAACCCCTCGAGGTGCGTAGGTCTTCGGCCTGATTAAGGTTACCTATCTTGACAACGTCATTGTCAGGGTTCTAGCATGCGACTCGCCCGGACCAAACCGATCCTACCCGGGCAGGTGCAGGAGGTAGACGCAATGACGCTGACCCGTCGCCCGTCGCCCTTCGGCGAGCTGATGACGCTTCGCCAGGCGATGGATCGCCTGTTTGACGACACGATGTTCCGCCCGTTCAGCGGCGTCGCTGGCACGGAGTACGCCCGCCTGCCGCTCGATGTGCGGTCCACGGCGGATGCACTCCTTGTCGAGGCTTCGCTTCCCGGCATCAACCCTGAGGACGTCGAGATCACGGTCGAGAACGGCACCCTGACGATCAAGGCCGAGGAATCGGCGGAGACCTCCAGCGGGGAGGGCGGCTGGCTGGTCCGCGAGATCAGCCGTGGCGCCGTGATGCGCACGGTGACCCTCCCCACGGGGCTCGAGGCCGACAAGGCCGAGGCCACCTTCGAGCACGGCCTCCTCAAGCTCCGCATCCCGAAGGCCGAGCAGGTCAAGCCCAAGCAGATCCGCATCCAGCCGGTGACCTCCGGCGAGGCGAGGCGGGTCGGCACGGGCGAGCCCACGCAGGGGCCGAGGGCCTGACCTCGATGTCCGCAGCGCGCCGGCCGGACCGGGACGCCACCCGGCCGGTCTACGTCATCAGCGTCGCCGCGACGCTCGTCTCGGCGCACCCCCGGACCCTCCGGATCTACGAGGACGAGGGCCTGGTCTCGCCGGCGCGCACCCCTACCAACATCAGGCTCTACTCCGAGGAGGACATCCGGCGGATCCTGTGGATCCGCCACCTCACGAGGGATCGCGGGGTCAACCTCGCGGGAGTCCGAGTCCTGTTCGAGCTTGAGGAGCGCCTCGGGAAGCGAATCCTGGAGGTGCTATACGTCGAAGGCACGCGGGGTCGCGACGACGGACCCCGCGAACCGGCCGGGCCCGAGGACGGCCCGGCATCTCCCGGCCGCTGACCACCCAAGATACTGACGTCCCAACCGTCGTGCCGGACCGCCGGCCCGGCACGCAAAGGAGAACCCATGGCGAAGCAGGCGACGAAGCCCGAGCAGGAGGCGAAGCCGGAGACGACCGGCGTCCGGGTCGTCCCGCTCGTCGCGCTCCGGGAGACGGTGATCTTCCCGGAGATGATCGTCCCGCTCCAGGTCGGCCGGGAGAAGAGTGTCGCCGCCCTCAACGCGGCCGTGGAGGCGGACGGGCCGATCGTGCTGGTGACCCAGCGCACGGCCGAGCAGGAGGACATCACCGACCCGTCCGAGCTGTACGAGGTGGGCACGATCGCCAAGATCGCCCAGGTCGTCCAGCTCCAGGACGGGACCGTCCGGGCCATCGTCCAGGGCCAGAACCGCGTGCGCGTGCACAGTTTCTCCCAGGTCGCCCCGTACCTCTCCGCCAGCGTCGAGGACCTCCGCGACCTGGTCCCCACGGGCGTGGAGATCCAGGCGCTGATGCGCAGCGTGCAGGCGCAGATCGAGCAGTACGTCGCCAACGGCGCGCCCGTTCCGCCCGAGGCCGGCGTGGCCGCCCGCAACATCACCGAGCCTGGCCTGCTCGCGGACATGGTGGCCTACAGCCCCGAGATGTCCACCGAGCAGCGCCAGGAGCTGCTCGAGACCACCGACGTCGAGCAGCGCCTCAAGCTCGTGTCCGCGTTCCTCGCCCGCCAGACCGAGATCCTCGAGCTCAAGGGGAAGATCCAGAGCGAGGTCAAGTCCGAGATGGACAAGACCCAGCGGGAGTACATCCTCCGCGAGCAGCTCAAGGCCATCCAGCGCGAGCTGGGCGAGGACGACCCGCAGCAGGCCGAGATCAACGAGCTGCGCGAGAAGGTCGAGAGCTCGGGCATGCCCGAGGAGGTCCGCGCCCGGGCGATCAAGGAGATCGACCGGATGAGCCGGATCCCGTCCGCCTCGCCCGAGGTCGGCGTGATCCGCACCTACGTGGACTGGCTCGTCGGCCTGCCGTGGAACGCCGCCACGAACGACCGGCTCGACATCAAAGAGGCCGCCAGCATCCTCGACGAGGACCACTACGGGCTCGAGAAGATCAAGGAGCGCATCCTCGAGTACCTCGCGGTGCGCAGCCTGGCGGACACCATCCGCAGCCCAATCCTGCTGTTCGTGGGCCCTCCGGGCGTGGGCAAGACCAGCCTGGGCAAGAGCATCGCCCGGGCGATGGGCCGCAAGTTCGTCCGCATGAGCCTGGGCGGCATCCACGACGAGGCGGAGATCCGCGGCCACCGGCGCACCTACATCGGCGCCCTGCCGGGGCGGATCATCCAGAGCATCAAGACCGCGGGCACCAACAACCCGGTGTTCATGCTCGACGAGGTGGACAAGATCGGCATGGACTTCCGGGGCGACCCGTCGTCCGCGCTGCTGGAGGTGCTCGACCCGGAGCAGAACTTCAGCTTCCAGGACAACTACCTCGAGGTCCCCTTCGACCTGCGCAAGGTGCTGTTCATCGCGACGGCCAACCTGCTCGACCCCATCCCGGCACCGCTCCGTGACCGGATGGAGATGATCCAGCTGCCGGGCTACACCCAGCAGGAGAAGGTCGAGATCGCCAAGCGGTTCCTCATCCACAAGCAGATGGAGAACCACGGCCTCAAGGCCAAGCACGTGGAGATCACCGACGAGGTGCTCACGCAGCTCGTCCAGGCCTACACCCACGAGGCCGGCGTCCGGAACCTCGAGCGCGAGCTCGCCAACATCATGCGCAAGGTCGCCCGTGCCGTGGCCGAGGGCCGCAAGCGCAAGACCATCGTGGACCTCAAGAAGCTCGAGGAGTACCTCGGCCCGCCGCGGTACGAGTACGGCGAGCTCGAGGCGGAGGACCAGATCGGCGCCGCCACCGGCCTCGTCGTGACCGAGGTGGGCGGCGACGTGGTGGCCGTCGAGGTCACCAAGATGGAGGGCAAGGAGGACTTCATCCTCACCGGCCAGCTCGGCGACGTCATGCGCGAGTCCGCCCGGGCGGCCCTGTCCTGGATCCGCTCGCACAACACCGAGCTGGGCATCCCGCTCGAGACGTTCGAGCGCAACACGCTGCACATCCACGTCCCGGCGGGCGCCACCCCCAAGGACGGGCCGTCGGCTGGCGTCACCATGGCCACCGCGATGGTGTCCGCGCTGACCGGCATCCCGGTCCGCAAGGACGTCGCGATGACGGGCGAGATCACCCTGCGGGGGCGCGTCCTCCCGATCGGCGGCCTCAAGAGCAAGATCCTGGCCGCCCACCTGTCGGGCGCCGCCATGGTGATCCTGCCCCGCAAGAACGAGAAGGACCTCCGCGACATTCCCGACGAGATCCGCAAGCAGGTGAAGCTGGTCCTCGCCGACTCCATGGAGCAGGTGCTCGACGCGGCGCTCCGGCGCAAGCCGCAGCCGCTCAAGCCCACCACCGTGGCCGGCAGCCAGTCCGGCGGCCGCGGGTCCAAGGGCTCGGTGGGCAGGGCGCAGCGCAACCCGTTCCCGGGCGACCAGCCGACGGTCGTGGTGGACGGCCTCCCCGTGCCCACGGGCGGGCTCGCCATGGCCGTCGGCCGGCGCCAGTAGGCGGGGCGACCGGGGACGGTCCGATGGAGTACCGCGACTACTACCAGACTCTGGGCGTGCCTCGGTCGGCCAGTCAGGCCGACATCAAGAAGGCGTTCCGGAGGCTGGCGCGCGAGTACCACCCGGACCGAAACCCGGGCGACAAGGCCGCTGAGCGCAAGTTCAAGGACGCCAACGAGGCCAACGAGGTCCTGTCTGACCCGGAGAAGCGCAAGCAGTACGACCTGCTCGGCGCCAACTGGGAGCAGTACCAGCGGGCCGGCGGCGGCCGGGCCGGCGGGGATCCGTTCGGCCCCGGCGGCCCGTTCGCGGGCGCCAACTTCGGGGCCGGCGGCGGCCCCAACGTCCGCTACGAGTTCCGGTCGGCCGACGGCGGCGCCGGGTTCTCGGACTTCTTCCGCATGTTCTTCGGTGGCGCCGGCGGCTCGCCCGGCGGGCGCGCCAACGCGAGCGGGCCGGGCGGCACGGGCGGCGCGGACTTCGGGGACATCCTGTCTCAGATGGGCGGGATGCCCGGAGCCGGCCCCGGCGGGCCGCAGGCGGGCGGGCACCGGGCCCAGGAGGCCCCGCGCGCACGTCCAAGGAGCGAGGTCGAGGCCCCGGCCGAGCTCACCCTCGAGGAGGCGTTTCACGGCACAGCCCGCGTGGTGGACGTCGAGGGCAAGCGCTACGAGGTGACGATCCCGCGGGGCATCGACACCGGCGGTCGGGTCCGGCTGTCCGGCAAGGGCCCCAAGGGCCGCGACATCGTCGTGACGGTCACCGTCCGCCCCCACGACGTCTACACGCGCCGGGGCGCCGACCTGGAGCGCGAGCTGCCGATCACCCTGCGCGAGGCCCTGCTCGGCGGCCAGGTCCCCATCACCACGCTCAAGGGCCGCATCCTGCTCACGATCCCCGGCGGCACGCAGAGCGGCAAGACGCTCCGCCTCACCGGCCAGGGCATGCCGCGGCTCAAGGGCGATGGCGCGGGCGACCTGTACGTGAAGCTGCGGGTGGTCCTCCCCACCTCGCTCGACCCGGAGGCCCAGGCCGCCGCCGCCCGCTTCCTCGACCTGGCCTCCCAGCCCGATCCCCGCACCGCCGGCTAGCCCGGCCGCGTTCCCCGCCCGCACGAGATCCCGAACCATGCAGCTCGACCGTTTCACCGAGAAGGCCCAGGAGGCCATCGTCGCCGCCCAGCAGCTCGCCGAGCGGATGCAGTCCCCCGTGCTCGACGCCGAGCACGTGCTCGCCGCGCTCGTCGGCCCCGACGAGGGCGTCCCCGCCGAGACCCTCCGGCGGCTGGGCGCCGACGTGCCCGCGTTCCGGGACGAGTTGGCAGGCGTGCTCGCGCGCCGGGCGCGCATCCAGGGCGGCAGCATGGGCCTCGACCCGCGCGCCAAGCGAGTGGTCGAGCGTGCCGCCGAGGAGGCCCGTCGCATGGGCGACGAGTACACCTCGACCGAGCATCTGCTGCTGGGCGTGGCGGAGGCCGGCGGCGAGGCGCAGAGCCTGCTCGAGCGGCACGGCGCGGGTCGCGAGGCCATCCTCGCGGCGGTCCAGTCCGTCCGCGGCGGGCAGCGCGTCACCACGCCCAACCCGGAGGCCACCTACCAGGCGCTCGAGAAGTACGGCCGCGACCTCACCGCGGAGGCGCGGGCCGGCAGGCTGGACCCGGTCATCGGCCGCGACGACGAGATCCGTCGGACCATCCAGGTCCTGTCCCGGCGCACCAAGAACAACCCGGTGCTGATCGGCGAGCCCGGCGTGGGCAAGACCGCCATCGTTGAGGGTCTGGCCCAGCGGATCGTCCGCGGCGATGTGCCCGAGGGGCTCAAGGACAAGCGGGTCATCGCGCTCGACCTCGGCGGCGTGATCGCGGGCGCCAAGTTCCGCGGCGAGTTCGAGGAGCGCCTCAAGGCGGTGCTCAAGGACGTCACCGACAGCGACGGGCGCGTCGTGCTGTTCATCGACGAGCTCCACACCGTGGTCGGCGCGGGCGCGGCCGAGGGCGCGATGGACGCCTCCAACCTGCTCAAGCCGATGCTGGCGCGCGGCGAGCTGCACACGATCGGCGCCACCACGCTCGACGAGTACCGCAAGCACATCGAGAAGGACGCGGCGCTCGAGCGGCGCTTCCAGCCGGTGGTCGTGGACCAGCCCACGGTCGAGGAGACCATCTCGATCCTGCGCGGCCTGCGCGAGCGCTACGAGGTCCACCACGGCGTCCGGATCACGGACTCCGCGCTGGTCGCCGCGGCCACGCTGTCCAACCGCTACATCACCGAGCGCTTCCTGCCCGACAAGGCGATCGACCTGGTGGACGAGGCCGCCAGCCGCCTGCGCATGGAGATCGACTCCATGCCGATCGAGCTCGACGAGCTGGAGCGCCGGCGGATCCAGCTCGAGATCGAGCGCGAGGCGCTGCGCAAGGAGACGGACGACGCGTCCAAGGCGCGACTCGAGGCCCTCGAGCGCGAGCTCGCCGAGATCGGCGAGCGGGCCGATGCGATGAAGCAGCGGTGGACCTCCGAGAAGTCGGCGATCGCCGCGCTCCACGCCACCAAGGCCGAGATCGAGCAGCTCGCGGTCCGCATCGAGCAGGCCGAGCGCGAGGCGGACTACGGCCGCGCGGCCGAGCTCAAGTACGGCCGCGCCCGCGAGCTGGCCGAGCAGCAGCGCCAGCAGGAGGCGGCGATCGCGGCGCTCCAGGGTCCGGGCGCGCTCCTCAAGGAGGAGGTCACCGCGGACGACATCGCGGAGATCGTGGGCGCCTGGACCGGCATTCCGGTCACGCGCCTCCTGGAGGGCGAGCTCGAGAAGCTGGTCCACATGGAGGATCGGCTCCACCGGCGGGTGGTGGGGCAGGACGAGGCCATCGAAGCCGTGTCGGACGCGGTCCGGCGGGCTCGGGCCGGGCTCAAGGACCCGCGGCGGCCCATCGGCTCGTTCCTGTTCCTCGGGCCCACCGGCGTCGGCAAGACCGAGCTGGCGCGCGCGCTCGCCGAGTTCCTGTTCGACGACGAGGCGGCGATGGTCCGGGTGGACATGAGCGAGTACATGGAGAAGTTCGCGGTCTCGCGCCTGACCGGGGCGCCTCCCGGCTACGTGGGCTACGAGGAGGGCGGCCAGCTCACCGAGGCGGTCCGGCGACGCCCGTACCAGGTGGTCCTGCTCGACGAGGTCGAGAAGGCGCACCCCGACGTGTTCAACGTGCTGCTCCAGGTGCTGGACGACGGCCGGCTCACGGACGGCCAGGGCCGGACCGTGGATTTCCGGAACACCGTCGTGATCATGACGTCCAACGTCGGCAGCCAGCAGATCGCCGGGTTCAGCGGGCGCACGGACACCGGCGCCTACGAGGCGATGAAGCGCCAGGTGACGGACCAGCTGCGCGGCGTCTTCCGGCCGGAGTTCCTCAATCGCGTGGACGAGGTCATCGTCTTCCACAGCCTGACCGACGCGGACCTCGCGGCGATCGTGGGGCTGCTGGTGGGCGACCTGGCGCGCCGGGTCGCGGCCAACGACCTGACGCTCGAGCTGACGCCCGCCGCGCTGGCCGTGATCCGGCGCGAGGGCACGGACCCTGCGTTCGGGGCCCGGCCGCTGAAGCGGACGATCCAGCGCCTGGTTGAGAACCCGTTCGCGCGGGCGATGCTCGCGGGCACGTTCCACCCGGGCGACACCGTGGTCGGGGACGCCGACCCGGGGAGCGGCACGCTGGTGTTCTCGGCGACGAGCGGCGGGTCGGTGGTGGCGGACCCCGGCGAGCGGCGTGACGCGCGCGCTGCGGGCGGACCGGCGGGTGACGCGGCGGCAGGCGGGCCGGGGCCGCAGGGCGTGACGGCCGAGGCGGCGCCCGGCGACGCCCCTACGTTCGACCTGCCGATCCTCGACCGCGACCGGAAGCGCAAGCCCGACGGCGGGCTCGTCAACTAGGCGCGGCGTGCGGTTCGAGGAAGTGGTGGCGCGGCTGGAGCCGCTGCCCGAGCGCCTGCCGGACGAGCCGATCTCGCTCATGCCCGTGCTGCACGAGCCCGGCGGCCCGCGCCCCGTCCCGGGCGGCGACGCGCCGCACCCCGGCGCGAGGCCGGCGGCGGTGCTGCTGGTGCTCCACCCGGGACCGACCGGCGAGGCGCACATCGTCCTCACCGAGCGCACCCGCAGGGGCGGCCACCACTCGGGGGAGGTGTCCTTCCCCGGCGGGAGCGCCGAGCCCGACGACGCGGACCTCGAGGCCACCGCGCTGCGCGAGGCGGCCGAGGAGGTGGGGCTCGACCCGGCTGAGTGCGGCCTGCGCATCGTTGGCCGCCTGCCGACCCAGTGGATCCCCGTGTCCGGCTACGCCGTCGTGCCGATCGTGGCCCTGGCCGAGGTGTGCCCCGCAATGCGCGCCCAGCCGTCGGAGGTGGCCGCCATCCTCGACGTCCCGCTGCGGGTCTTCCTGCCGGGAGTCCCCCTCGTCCACCGGGAGCGCGCCGTGCGCGGCTCGCGGCTCACCTACGACGCCTTCCCGATGGACGGCGTGGCCGGGGCGTCGGCCGGCCTGGTGGTGTGGGGCATGACCGCCCGGGTCCTCGGCGGGCTCGGCGCCTGGCTGTCGCGTCACCCCTAGGCCTGGGCCCGGGCCCTTTCGGCCCGGCAGCGCGGCGGCCGCGGCGCCGGGCGCCCCGCCCGGCTGAGGAGCCCGCGGCCCGCCCCAGTCCCGTGCCCCGGGCCTACTCCGGCTCGTCGCCGCCCGCCTCCGACCGTCGCCGGCCCGGGCGGTCCGCGAGTCGCCCCTCCCCCCGCGTGACGCCCGGGGCCCGCGGTGTCGGCGCGCCGACCGGGCTCCCGCCCTCGCCGCCCGAGACGATCAGCATCGGGTCCTCGGCCAGCTCCACGACCAGCGCCCGCATCGGCGCCCCATCCGTCCAGGCCGCGTGCAGCACGTCGGGCGGCCAGATGGCGGCCTCGCCCGCCACCACCCGGGCGCGCTCGTCGCCCACGCCGACCCAGCCGCCGCCCTCGATCACGACGAACAGCGTCGTCCGCGGGCTCGCGTGCGGGGCGAGCCGCGAGGCGCGGGCGAAGGCAAGCTCGGCCACGAGCCCCGACGCACGCGACTCGATGACTCGGGCCTCGATCCCGGCGGACCCGGGCGGCCCCTCCGGGCGTCGGTGCCCGGCCCCGAACCGCCGGACCTCGATCGGCATGGCGGGGACGCCGCGGCCTTGGGCCGGCGACCGGGCCTAGCGGCGAACGCGGCGGCGCCGGCGCGACGACTTGGCGCGGATCGTCGTCTCCGGCTTCGAGTACCGGTCACGGGTGAAGTAGCGCTGCTTGGCCAGCTGGCGCTCGTAGGCGGCGAACTCGGGCGGGAACTTCCGGTAGCGGACCCACACGGTGACGGCCAGGCCGCCGAACAGCGTGCCCAGCACGATGATGAGGTCGAAGTGGAAGACCCAGTACACGAGCATCAGCGAGGCCGTGATGGCGCCTGTCCACATCAGCCACTCGTACATCTGCACGTAGACCGCGTGCCGGTGCAGCTGCCGGGACCGCACGTTGTAGGCAGCGACGGAGGCGATCAGCCAGAGCAGCGAGGCGATGGTCAGCGGCCCGTACA
>JAJXTS010000084.1 GCA_021783595.1 Chloroflexota bacterium
CCGCGGCACCGGCCGCGCCCACGCGCCAGGCGACCAGCCCGAGCGCGACACCCGCCGCGGCCGCGAGCAGGCCCGCCACCGGCTGCCCGACCAGCACGAGCACCGCGGCCGCCAGGACGCCGGCCAGCACCGCGGCACCAGCCGGCAGCGCGGCACCGTGCCGCGCGCCGGAGCTCGCCGACCCGAGACCGGACGCGAACAGCGAGGCGGCGGTCCTGGCGCTTGCCTCGTCGCGGATCGCCTGCGCGAGCTCCGCGACGTCGGCTGCGACCGCGTCCCAGGGGCGACCGCCCGGCGCGACGGGGAGCGTGGCGCGCGCCGACTCCGCGGCATCGCGGGCCCTGGCCGCCTCGCCGAGCGCGGCGTCGCGCGTGGCGGTCGCACTGTCGAGGGCGCGAAGCTGCCGCTCCAGCCAGTCCACCGTGGGCGCCCCCTCGGGCTCCTCGAGGCCGGCTCGTTGCTCCTCGACCCGGGCGAGCTCCGTTTCGACACCGCGAACGGCCCGCTCGGCCGCCTCGTGCTGGGCCCGGGCGCCGTCAAGCCGCTGCCCGGCGCCGCCGAGCAGGTCGCGCAGGCGCCCGCCGAGCTCGGCGGCCACCGGAACCGAGTCGTCGAACCGCGCGACGCGGTCCTCGTCCCAGCCCTCGCCGAGCCGTCGCAGGGCGTGGTCCATCGTCGCCCGGTCTGCGGCCGCCTGGCCCGCGAGCGCGGCGAGCTGCTCCGACCGCGCCTCGTCCTTGATGCCTTCCGCGACCAGGGCCTCGAGGTCCGCGCGGCGGGCGAGGACCTCCTCGTCCACGGCGATCCCGTCGAGGGCCGCCGCGGCAGCGTCGCGCGCCAGCTGCTGCTCGACGACGCGCCGCTCCGCGCTCTCGCGGCCGCCGGCGACCGCGGCCAGGTCCGCGGCCACCTCGGTCGGCAGCCGCTCGACGGTGCCCAGCACGTCGCGTCGGGACTCGGCGTCGAGCAGGTCCTGCCAGGACTCCCAGGACGCGGCGTGGCGCCCCGCCCGGGCGACGCCAGCCTCCAACCGGCCGACCTCGGCCACGAGGGCCTCGCGCTTGGACTCGGCCGCCCGGAGGCCCTGGGACAGGTCGTCGAACTCCTTGGGCAGGTTGTGCCTGCGGAGCTCCGTGTCCACGATCTCGAGCTGCCCCAGCAGGGCGTTGATGGCGGGCTTGGAGGCGCTCGGCAGGAAGAGGCCGGCTGCCGTCGCCGCCAGGCGCTTCTCCACGTCCACGGGATTGACCTTGCCACTCCCGAACCCGGCGCCGGAGATGCGGGAGACGATGTCGGGGCCCTTGAGCTTGCCGAAGTCCGCCAGCTCCGCCAGGCCGAAGGCGAACACGTTGCCGTACAGCGTCTCGTCCACGTTCTGGAGGAGCCGGGCAAGGTCGGAAGTGCGATCCGCCCCGCTCTCATCGGTGACCATGAGATCCCCGCGCCCGCGCTTGTCGCCGTGGCGCTCGATGGTGAGGCCGCCCCCATCCGCCATCCGGATCCTGAGCCGCCCGCCGCGCCGGCCGCCCGCCACCGCCGGGTAGCCGCCATCGAACCCGAACAGCACGGCCCGCACGAAGCCCAGGAGCGTGGACTTGCCCGCCTCGTTGAGCCCTCGGACGAGGGTCAGCCCGGGACTGGGGGTGAGGTCCCGGTCCGCCAGCCTACCGAAGCCGTCCACGTGGAGCTGCTCGATGCGCATGGCGGCTAGCCCTCCGCCGAGAGGCTGTCCGCGACCAGCGTCTCGGCGCGGTCGAGCAGCTCGAGGAGGTCCTGCCTCGAGAGCCGGCGCTGCTTCAGGTAGGGCCGGCCCCGGCTGCTGTCCCACAGGCCCCCGATGACGTCGGCCAGGCCGCGATCCGCGGTGGCGGCGTCCTCCCCCGGGCCCGCCGCCACCTTGGCGCGGAGCTCGTCTGCGAAGCGCAGCACGCTGCCGCGGAAGTCGTCCGCGGCGGCGAGGGCCGCCCGGTCGAACGCGGGCCGGGTCGCGTCCGCCAGCGACTCGAGGTAGGCGAACGGGCTCCCCTCCCCCAGGCTGTCCCGGACCACGTCCCGCACGCCCGCGACCGCGTTGGGCCGGGCGAGGATGGCGTGGGCGGGCCCCGACCCCGTCAGGCGCACCCGCGCCACGATGGAACGGCCGGCCGCCGTGCGCGCCGCGTCCAGCGCCGCCGCTACGGCGCGGGCGATGACCTCCTCGCTGTCCAGCGCGCCGGCCGGGACGTCCAGGCGTTGCCAGCGCACCTCGTCCACGGCCCGGAACTCCGGGCTGACGGACCCGTCGTCCCCGACCGTCACCAGGTAGCACCCGCGCGGCTCCACCTCGCCGGGGTCTCGGCCCTGGGGGTTCCCGCAGTACACGACGACAGGCTTGGCGTCTGACAGGACCCCGTGCTTGTGGACGTGGCCCAGCGCCCAGTAGTCCATCTCCGCGGTGCGCAGATCCGCCATGGTGCAGGGTGCGTAGACGCCGTCCGCGCTCGTTCCGACCTGCGTGTGGAGCAGGCCGATGGCGAAGGTCGCGTCCGCCTCCCTGCGGAACCCGGCCGCCAGGTTGTCACGGACCGCCTGCTGCCGATAGCCCTGGCCGTAGACCCGGGCGATCTCCCGGCCGTCACGGATAACGGGCCGCGCCTCAACGCGCGCCGGGCCGAACCGGTGCGCGAGCGACGGCCACTCGACCGACGGGATGTACCCGCCCTCATGGTCGTGGTTGCCGGTGACCACGAACGACGGGATGCCCGCGTCCGCCAGGCGCCGGAGCCCGTCACGGAAGGCCACCTGGCCGGGAAGCGTCCGGGACGCGCTCTCGAACGCGTCGCCGGCCACGAGGAAGAAGTCCGCTCGCTCGTCCAGCGCGAGGGCGACGATCGCCTGCCACGCGCGCAGGGTGGAGGTGCGGAGCACCTCCGCGATGGACGCAGGGACCTGGCCTCCGATGCCCGAGAACGGGCTGTCGAGGTGCAGGTCTCCGGTGTGGACGAAGCGGAACAACTCGGGTCCCCTCGTGACGCGAGAGCTGCGGCCGGCCGGCGCCGGACCGCGCCCCGGTGGCGGCGACCCAGCGTACCTCGCGAGGACGGTGCCGGCCCGAGCGCGCGCACAGCGTGCCGTTCCCCGCTGACAGCTGTGTGGCACGGCTGAGGCGGCTGCCCGGTCCCCGGGCCGGCGGCATGGGCCCCCGCCGCGCCGCACAATGGGCGGCGACGTGGTCGCCCCCGGCAGCCGACCGCGCCTGCCCCGCTGGCCGGAGACGGAGCCCGCCCGTGCCCGACGCCCCCATGGTCCTGCTCACCGGCTTCGACCCCTTCGGGGGCGCGAGCCGCAACCCGTCAGGCGAGATCGCCGTCGCCCTTGACGGCGCGGCCGTCGCGGGCGCGCGCGTTCGGGGGATCGTCCTGCCGACGGTCTATGACGCCTCGGTCGAGGTCGCCCTGGCCGAGGTCGAGCGGCTGCGGCCGGACCTCGTGCTGATGCTCGGGGTGGCCGAGGGACGGCGCGCGGTCACGGTGGAGCGGCTCGGGATCAACCTCGACGACTCGGCGGCCGCCGACAACCGCGGCCAGCGCCGCGCGGAGCAGCCGATCAGCCCGGCGGGACCGGCAGCCCGCTTCGCCACGGTCCCCGTCCGCGCCATGGCCGATGCCATCGCCGCGACCGGGGTGGACGGCGCGGTGTCCACGACGGCCGGGGCCTTCGTGTGCAACCACCTGCTCTACTCGGTGCTCGCGGCGCTGGACGGCTCCGGGACCCGGGCCGGCTTCGTCCACGTGCCGGCGCTCGAGGGCACCGTCGCGGCGGACGTGCCGGCGATGAGCCTCGAGGCCATGACGGCCGCGGTGTCGGCGGCGATCGCGGCCGCGGTCGCCGATGCGGGCTGGCCCGCCCGCGCCTGACGTGCCCTACGTCCGCCCGCCGGGACGGGCGTCGGCGCCTTCCCCCCAGCGAGGCGCCGACACCGAGATCCTCGCATCGGGCTGTGACAGCTGTGTGTCGCGGGGTCGCGGGGGCCGACCGCGGGCCTACCGACCGGCACCCCGGACAGCCGCAGCGAGTTGCGAGTCAAGCGCCGGGGGCGCGGGCACGCGGAGCCGGACCGTGCCCCCGGCCATCGCGACGTCCACGATGAGCTCGCGGTCGCCCGGCTCGACGCTCGCCAGCCGCGTGCGCGGCACGGCGACGAGGTCAACCCCATACATGCCCACGCCGCCGGGCACCTCGGGCTCGACGGCGATGAGCAACTCGCTGGTCGTCAGCGTGGCGACGCCGTTGCGCACGGTCTCCTCGCGCTCCTGCGTGTTGCCCGCGATGACGAGCCGGGGCTCGCGG
Source organism: Chloroflexota bacterium (assembly GCA_021783595.1). GTDB lineage: Bacteria > Chloroflexota > Limnocylindria > Limnocylindrales > CSP1-4 > CAIXZV01. Next base: position 4,330 of record JAJXTS010000084.1, read on the forward strand.
CCGCGCGGCTGGGCCTCGCGCGACTTGAGCACGGCCATCCACTTGTGGGGCAGGTCCTCGGGGACCGGCCCGCCCGCGACCTGCGTGCCCGCGATCGCCGCGAACCCGCGGCGGACCGCGAGGGTCATCGCCCGCATCTCGTCGCGGCCCACGGTGTTGTAGCGCAGGACGATCGAGCGCTGGGGCCCGACGATCTCGAGCCGGCCGTACAGCAGGACCGTCAGGTCCAGCACGGCCGCGACATCGCGGAACGGGATCGAGGTCACCACGCACGTCGCCGGCTCGTCCACCCACAGCGCCACGGCATCGGCGCCGATGCCGAGGACGGACGTGGGCGTGACCGCCCAGTCGCCGCCCGGGATGGGCCGTGGCGTCCGGGGCACCATCACCACGTCGCCCGGTCGGAGGGTGCCCACGGCCTCCTCGAGGTCGGCGACAGCGCGATCCGGGAGGTTGCCCTCGAACTTGGCGGGCAGCAGCGGGTACGCGGCCCGCCGCAGCGAGGCGTACGTGCGCAGGTCGGCCTCCACGCCCGGCGTCTCCCAGCGCTCCTCCGGGTCCGAGAGTTCGTTCTGGTGCAGGTCCAGGACTCGCAGCAGGTCCATGGTGGCCACCTCACGCGCTGGCGTGCCGCCGCTGGGCGCGGGCCGCGGCACCCGACGCGAGTGTCCGCCCGCGCCGCGGCGACGCACAGGCGCATCGGTCGCCCGATGGCGGCCGCGGGTCACGAAGGGACGGGGCCCCGGGCCGGCCGTGCCATCAGAGCTGTCGCGGGAGGCCCTACGATGGGCCTCCATGCAGCTCCTCGACGGCAGCCGGGTCTTCGCGGCGACGGACCTCGTCGGCTTCCTTGCCTGCGAGCACCTCACCGACCTGGAGGTCGCCCATCTGGCGGGCCTGGTGACGCGCCCGGAGCGGGACGACCCGGAGCTCAGGGTCATCCAGCAGCGCGGCTACGAGCACGAGGCTCGGTATCTGGCGGAGCTCGAGGCGAGCGGCCGGACGGTGGCCCGGATCGAGCTGGACGGCTCCGTCGCGGATCGGGCCGAGCAGCTGCGCGCCGCCGCGGCCGAGACGGAGGCCGCGCTGCGCGCCGGGGCCGACGTCGTCTACCAGGCCACGTTCTTCGACGGGCGCTGGCGCGGCCACGCGGACTTCCTGCTGCGGGTGGAGCGCCCGAGCGCGCTCGGCGCGTGGAGCTACGAGGTGGCGGACACGAAGCTCGCCCGCCACGTCAAGGGCAGCGCCATCCTGCAGATCTGCTCCTACGTGGAGGGGCTCGAGCGCATCCAGGGCGTGGAGCCCGAGCGCCTGCACGTGGTGCTGGGCGGCCGCGCACACGAGACGGCCACGTTCCGCGTCGGCGACTTCATGGCCTACTTCCGGCTCGCCAAGCGCCTGTTCGAGGCGCACGTGGACGACACGGTTCCCGCGAACCCGCCCCCCGGCACGTACCCGGAGCCGGTCGAGCACTGCGACGTCTGCCGCTGGGACGAGGTGTGCTCGGCCCGCCGCCGCGCGGACGACCACCTCTCGCTCGTCGCCGGCATCTCGTCACGCCAGCGGCGGGCCCTGGCCGAACGCGGGGTGGACACGCGCGCGCGGCTGGCCGAGCTGGCGCTGCCGATGAGGCCGCCGCTCGCGGGCGTCGGCGCGCAGGGCCTCGAGCGGGTGCGGAAGCAGGCGGCCATCCAGGTCCTGGACCCCTCGCGCGGCGGGGGACGGCTGTGGGAGCTGGTCGATCCCCCGCTCGGCCGGGACGGCGGGCTCGAGCCCGGCCGCGGGCTGCTGGCGCTGCCGGAGCCGCGCCCGGGGGACCTGTTCTTCGACATCGAGGGCGACCCGTACGCGGGCGAGGACGGGCTCGACTACCTGTTCGGCGTGCTCGAGCCGGGGGAGACGGAGCCGGGCCCCGGCGGGCGGCCGCAGCCCGTGTTCCACGCCATCTGGTCGCGCGACGAGCGCGGCGACGTCACCGAGGCCGCCGAGCGGGCCGCGTTCGAGCGGCTGATGGACCTGTTCGCGGACCGGCTCGCGCGGGACCCGTCCATCCACGTCTACCACTACGCCCCGTACGAGCCCACCGCGCTCCGGCGACTGATGGGCCGCTACGGCACGCGCGAGGACCAGGTGGACTCGCTGCTGCGCGCGGGCACCCTCGTGGATCTGTTCCACGTCGTCCGCCAGGGCGTCCGCGCGTCGGTGGAGAGCTACTCCATCAAGAAGCTGGAGCGGCTCTACGCATTCGACCGCGAGACAGACCTGCGCGACGCGGGCAGCTCGATCGCGGCGTTCGAGGCGTGGCTGCAGGGCGCCGAGGGCGAGCACGGCGAGGAGGCGCTGGCGCGGATCGCCTCGTACAACCGCGACGACGTGGTGTCGACGCTCCTGCTGCGGGACTGGCTCGAGGGCATCGTCCGGCCGGCCCTGGCCGAGCGCCTCGGCGGGGAGCTGCCGCGCCCGGAGCCACGGGCGCCGGAGGCGCCGGAGCCGCTGGCCGAGGCCCTCGCGCGTGTCGCCGAACTCGCCGAGCGCCTCGCCCCGGGCGGCGTCGACGGGGACGGCGCGGAGGCGCACGGCCGCTGGCTGCTCGCGAACCTGCTGTGGTTCCACCGGCGCGAGGAGAAGTCGCTCTGGCAGCGCTGGTTCCGCTTCCTCAACGACCTGTCGGACGAGGACCGCGTCGAGGACCGGGAGGCGCTCGGCGGCCTCGAGTACGCGGGCGAGGTGCGCGCCGTCAAGCGCTCCGTTGTGTACCGCTACCGATTCCCGGAGCAGGAGCACGGGGTCAGGGTCGGCGGCGGGGTGCGGGCGCAGAACGACACGGACCCGGGCGAGGTCGTCGCGCTCGACGAGGCCGCCCGCACAATCGACCTCAAGCACGGCCCGGTTGAGGACCCCGGGGCGATCCGGGCGCTGCTGCCGTTCGAGCGCGTCTCGCCGGCCGAGCTGCAGCGCAGCCTCGAGCGCACGGCGGCGTGGGTGGCGGACCACGCCCTCGACCGCCCGGGGCCATGCCGCGCCGGGCGGGGCCTCCTGCTGCGCGAGCCGCCGCGGGCCGGGCAGGCGCCGGGCGCGCCCGTCCGGGCCGATGGCGACGACGCGGTGGAGGCGGCCGTCGCCGCGGCGCTCGCGCTGGACCAGAGCTACCTCGCGATTCAGGGCCCGCCCGGCTCGGGCAAGACGTACATCGGCGCCCGGATCGCGATCGCCCTCGCTGAGCGGGGCCTGCGCGTGGGGGTCACCGCCAACAGCCACAAGGTGATCGGCCACCTGCTCGAGGAGATCGCGGCGGTTGCCGAGCGCGAGGGGCGGCCGGTGCCCCGCATCGGCCAGCGCGCGGACCGGGACGGACGCATCACGTTCGCCGGGGCGCGACCGCTCAGCCGGAACGGCGACGCGGCGCGGGCCCTCGAGGCGGGCGAGCTCGATGTCGTCGGCGGCACGCCCTGGACCTGGGCGCGACCCGAGTTCGCGGGCGCCCTCGACGTCCTGGTCGTCGACGAGGCGGGCCAGCTGTCGCTGGCCAACGCGATCGCCGTGGCGCCGGCGGCGGCGTCGCTGGTCCTGCTCGGCGACCCGCAGCAGCTGGACCAGCCCGTGCAGGGCTCGCACCCGCCCGGCGCCGAGCGCTCCGCCCTGGCCCACCTGCTCGACGGCGAGGCCACGATGCCGCCCGAGCGCGGCATCTTCATCGAGCACACGCGCCGGCTCCACCCGGCCATCTGCTCGTTCACCTCGGAGGCGTTCTACGAGGGGCGCCTCTCGCCCGTCGCGGGCCTGGAGCGCCAGGCCCTGCGCGGGCCGGGCGGCAGCGATCTCGCCGGCGCCGGCGTGGGCCTGCTCCTGGTCCCCCACGAGGGGAACGCGAACGCCTCGCCCGAGGAGGCGGCGGCCGTGGCGCGGGTCGTAGACGAACTCCTGACCCGGCGCTGGTCGTGGGTCAGCGAGGCGGCCGTCACGCGGCCGATCGGCCTGGCGGACGTGCTCGTCATCACGCCGTACAACGCGCAGGTCGGCCTGCTGGAGGCTGCGCTGCCCGCGGGGGCCCGCGTCGGCACGGTGGACAAGTTCCAGGGGCAGCAGGCGCCCGTGTCCCTCTACTCGATGGCCACCAGCTCCCCCGCCGACGCCCCGCGCGGCATGGAGTTCCTGTACTCGCTCAACCGCCTCAACGTGGCCACCTCACGCGCCCGCTGCGTGGCGTTGGTGGCCGCGAGCCCGGACCTGCTCCGCGTCCGCGCCCGGACCCCGCGCCAGATGCAGCTGGCCAACGCCCTGGCGCTCTTCGCCGAGCACGCGACGCCGCCCGAGCGCTGACGAGGCGCGGGGCGGCCGCAAGACCAGGAGGCGTGCGGCGGAGTCGTCGCCCCGGAGCGACGTCGCAGGCAAGGTGCCGCGGAGGCCGCGAGGCGCCTGCTCGGGTCGCGACAGGGCCGGGACGGACCCGCGGCGCCCGCCTCCGGCGACGCGCCATGACGCGTCGCGGCGCTCGCGCTAGGTGGGCCGGTCGCGGCTCAGGACGAGGGCCAGGTCGAGGCGCTCGCGGTCGCGGTCGTCCGCGTCGGCGGCTCGGGGCCCTCGGGCTCGGACATGGGGCCGCCGGCCCCGGGCACCTCATCGAGGGACCGGGCGGCATCGACGCCGCCGAACAGGCGCAGGGAGCGCGCGCACCCGAAGCCCAGCCCGACCGGGATCCAGACGTTGAGGACCCGGTACGCGATGGTCACCGCGACGGCCGCCGCGGGCGCCATGCCGAGGCCGATGAACACGAGCGCCATCGCGCCCTCGACGGCGCCGATCCCGTCCGGGACGATCGAGACGATGAAGAACACGATGCTCATCCCGAACCCGGCAGCGACGGCGCCCGGGTCGAGGGGCTGCCCGAAGGCGAGGAACAGCGCGGCGAGGCCGGCGAGGTTGACCGCGTGGATGGCGATGCCGAAGGCCGTCGCGGCCGCGAGCTCGCGGGGATGGCGCGGCGCGGACGCGACCCCTGCCACCAGCTGGTCGGTTGTTCGGGCGCCCCAGTCGGCGGGGATCGCCTCGGGCCGGCCGATCCGGGCGAGCACCCGGTTGACCGTCGCGCCGAGCAGGCCGAGCAGCGCCGCGAGGCGGGCCGGCCATCGCGCAGCGAGACCCATGCCCGCGAGCAGCGCGGCGATGAACGCGACGAACAGCGCGACCCCCACCAGCGCGAACCCCACCAGCGTGGCCCGCGCGACGAGGGCCGCGGCACCGGCAACCACGAACGGGAGCGCGGTGAGGAGGTCCACGACGAGAACGACGATCATCGCCACGGCCGTCCGCGGGCCCGACTCGCCCCTCGCGGTGGCGTCGTCGATGAACACCGCCGCCGCCGGGGCGGCCGTCAGGGGCAGGACGGTCTTGGCGAAGATCGACGCGAGCAGGACGGGCACCAGCCTCAGGGCGCTGCTGCGGACCTCGACCGCGGCGAGGCCGTAGCGGTACAGGCCGCCGTAGAGGACGAAGAACGCCGCCTGCAGGACCGCGGCCACGGCGAGCCAGCGCCAGTCGGCCCCCGAGACGCTCGCCCCGAGCGCGCCCACGCTGGTGAACTGGCTCACGATGAAGGCCAGCAGGCCGACCGAGAGGAGGGCGAACAGCAGTCGACGCCAGCCCGGCAGGCGCCTTGGCCCCACCGAGCCGGGCCTCGAGCCGGCCTGGGCGCGCCCGGCGGAGAGCGGCGGGTCCGGCTGCTCGGGCGTGCCCGGGCCGGCCGCGGTCGAAGGGGGCGCCAGGTGCATGGCGCCATCATCGGCCAACCCGGCCGGACGTGCCACGGGCCCCCCCGGGCGCCCGGCATGCGGGCGGCGCGGGCCGGCGGGGCGGCGCGGG
>JAJXTS010000085.1 GCA_021783595.1 Chloroflexota bacterium
GGGCAGGGGCCGAGGCTCGGGCGGCGTCGTCGGCGGTGGGGGTGGGGAGCACGCGCCGGAGGATAGCACCGGGTGCGGCCGGGGGCGCCGGAGACGGTTGACGGCGCAACGAGCGTCGCGGCGGCGACGCCGCCCAGCGGCGAGCCCACCCGGCTATCGTGGGCTTCGCAGGCCTGAGGAGGAGGGGTGCGGGTGCGGGTGGGTGCGGGGTGGCAGCCCGGGTCGGGGACCGGGGGTGCCCGGACGCCCCTCGTAGACGCGTACCTGCGCCTAGCCCCGACGCTGACGGTCGCGATCCTGCTGGTGGGCTTGGCCCGCCTCTGGATCCTCAGCCAGCAGGCGGCCGCCACGCCGGGGGCGATCGGGATCGACTTTCAGGCGGTGACCGACGCCGCGCGCCGCTGGGTCACGACCGGACAGCCGTTCCTCGGTCGGCAGCTGCAAGGCCCATATCCGCACCTGGGTTGGAACTCGTCGGACACGGGGGAATTCCTCTATCCGCCTGTGGCGCTCCCGGCCTTTCTGCTGTTCGCCCACCTCCCGGCGCCGGTTTGGTGGGCTGGGTGCGGGGCGCTCTTCGTGCTCGGCCTGGTCACCATCCGACCCGCCCGTTGGTCGTGGCCGATCCTCGCGGGGCTCGTCTCGCTCACCAACGTCCCGGCGGTCATCATCGCGGGCAACCCGTCGCTGTGGATCTCGGCGCTGGCCCTGCTGGGGCCGGTCTCCGGCTGGACGGGCGCGTTGGTGCTCCTCAAGCCGACGTTCGCGCCGCTTGCGGTCCTCGGCGTCTGGCGGCGTTCGTGGTGGGTTGCCGTCGGCCTGCTGATCGTGGCGAGTGTCGCCTTCGGCCCGCTCTGGGTTGACTGGGTTCATGCCGTTCGGGACATCCAGGACCCCGCCTCGGAGTTGCCAATCTCCCAGCTGCCGATCCTGCTGGTCCCCGCGGTGGCCGCCTTCAGCGGGACGAGGCCGGGCCTCTGGCCGAGCAAGATCGCGTCGTTGCCCGCTCGGTTGCGGGCCAGCAGGCGGTAGCCAGTGCCAGCGCCGTTGGCCACTCCCCGAGCGTGTAACCGAGACCAAGTCCGCCGACCCTGGCATCCATCAGGGCGCGAACCGCACGCGGTCACGTCCCTAGAGTAGGTGTAACAGCGGGCACGCCGTGAAGGGAAAGCGGCCCCCGCGTCATCGTCGCGTCGTTGGACCTGAGAAACCCACGGAGGCGCCCCCACGATGGCCGACGACAGGATGGCCGTGCTCGTTACGGTCCGTAGGCGATCGCCGAGGGCGACGCCGACTTCCTCCGCGAGGGCGTCCGGGCGCTCGCCCGGGCCTTGATGGAGGCCGAGGCCACCGGGCTGACGGCCGTGCCGAGGGGCGTCCGCGACCCCGAGGCGAGGCGGGACCACCGCAACGGGTACCGCGAGCGGCGCCGGGACACGCGGGTGGGGACGATCGACCTGGCGGTGCCGCGCGTGCGCGACGGCTCGCGCCTCCCGTCCCTGCTCGATCCGCGCCGCCGCACCGAGCGGGCCCTGCTCGCGGTCGCCCGGGAGGCGTGCGTGTCGGGCGTCAGCACCCGCCGGGTCGACGACCTGGTCCGGGCGCTGGGGATCGAGGGCATCAGCAGGAGCGAGGTCAGCCGGGCGTGCGCGGCCCTCGACGCGGAGGTCGAGCGGTTCCGCGGCCGGCCGCTCGCGGACGCCGCGTTCCCGTACCTCTGGCTCGACGCCACGTGCCTCGAGGCCCGCGAGCAGGGCCAGGTCGTGTCCATGGCGGCGCTCGTCGCGGTCGGGGTCGCGACGACCGGCGAGCGCCGGGTCCTCGGGCTCGAGCTGTCGCGCGGGCGCGGCGAGGGCTCGGGCTGGCAGCGGTGCCGCGCCCACTTCCCGAACACCCACGAGGGCCACGGATCGGTGCCCGCCTGGGCGGACGGGCTCGGGCCGGCCGGCCGCTGGGGCGTCGGGGGGGCCAGCGGGATCGGCAGGCGCCTCGCCGAGTTCCTGGTCGGGGTCGGCCGCGGCGTGCGCAACGTCCCGCCGCGCAAGACCTCAGCCCGCGGGCGTGGCCGCCACGAGGGCAGGTCCGACCGCCTCGACTCCCACCGGGTCGCCGCCGAGACACAGGCAAGCCCGCGGCTGGCCCGAGCGTTCAGGCACGGTGTGTCGGCGGGCCCGGACTCGCTCCGCGAGCGGATGGCGCTCTGGAGCGACGCACGCGAGTCCCCCACCGAGGTCCGCGCCCAGCGCCTCGGCGGGCCCGACGCGCTCGTGCAGGACCTCCCGGAGGAGCCGCGCGGCCGGCTGCGGCCGGCCGAGGCGATCAGCGCCCGCGTGAACTCGGCCAGCCGGCCCGATCTCCCCGGTGTCGCCGATCCCGCGGCGCCGCTGCGGCGGGGCGAATTCGACGCTCGCCGGCCTCGTCGGCATCGCCCCACGCGCCGCAGCGGAGATCCTGGTCGAGGCCGGCGACGTCCGGCGCCTCACCTCGGCCGGCCTCGCCCGGTTCGACGGCACGGCGCCGATCCCGGCGAGCTCGGGCGAGGGCGGGGGCGCGCCCGTCAGACACCGCCTCTCCCGCGGCGGCGACCGGCGCCTCGACGCCGCCATCTGCCGCATCGCGATGATCCGGCCCCGCCACGAGCCCCAGGCCCGCAAGATCCACGACCAGGCGCGCGCCAACGGCCACACCCGCCGCGAGGCCATGCGCGTCCTCAAGCGCCACCCCTCCGACGCGATCTGCCGCACCGTGCTCCGGGACGCCCGACGGGCCGCGGACTTGACATGAGAGCCTCAGGCGCCGGACCGGCGTGGTCGGGATCTTCCCGACCCGCGCCTCGGTCGTCCGCCTCGTGGGGATGGTCCTCGCCGAGCAGGACGACGAGTGGCAGGACGGCCGGCGCCACTTCCGGCCCGAGACCCTCGCCCTGATCGACGCCGAGCCCGACATCGAGGAGGCGCCGATGCTGATGGCGAGCCGACGGAGCGGGAGCGAGGTGACCACATTGCGCCTGCAGTTACACCACGTGCTGGGACTTGACCGGGGAGGGTCCGCGGCCGCGGACCCTCCTGGCCTAGACTCGCCGGGATGGCCAGCCAGAGCCGGTACCCGGTGCCGCTTGGGACGGCGTTCCTCGCTGCCCTGCGCCGACCCCCCGCCATCGCGGCGGCAACCGCCGGGGCGCTCCTCCTCGTTGTTCTGCCCTGGGCAGCGGCCGTAATCGCGAACCCCGCCTACGTCCGGTGGCTGATCGGGATCGACCGGGACATCTACGCGTCTGCCGCCCAGTCCTGGCTCCAGTCGGGGCAGTGGTACCACCCGCGTCAGCTCGCGGGGCCGTACGACATCGTGTATGGCGACGTCCTGTATCCGCCCCTCCTCCTCTATCTGCTCCTGCCATTCCAGCTGCTGCCGACAGTCCTCTGGTGGCTCCTCCCCGCCGGCGCCACGCTCGCATCGCTGCGGCACATCCGCCCGCCAGCGGTCGCCCTGCCGTTCATGCTGCTGTGCCTGGCCTGGCCGCTCGCCATGGAGGAGGTCATCAAGGGCAATCCCGTCATCTGGGTGCTCGCTGCCGAGGCCGTCGCGATCGCCTGGGGCGGCCCGACCACCCTCGTGCTCCTCAAGCCGTCGCTGTTCCCGTTCGCGTTCATCGGCGTACGGGACCGGAAGTGGTGGGTCGTGCTGGGGGGCATGGCCCTGGCGTCAGTGCCGCTGCTGCGACTCACGCTCGAGTACCCGGTCGTCGTGCTCAACTCGCGGGGCGGGGGCCTCCTCTACTCCATCCGGGACGTGCCGCTGCTCCTCATCCCCGTCATCGCCGTGGTGGCAGCGCGGCAGGGAGCCGCCAGCACGAGCGCGTGACCCAAGCGGCGCGGCGCGGTGCCACGCCCCCACGCCGGCCTCCCTAGTGCAGCAGCGCCCGCAGCGCGCCCAGCGAGAGCATCGGCGCGTCCGGGTGCGTCAGGCGGCGGATCAGGAAGTACTCCGGCAGCGGCCGGTCGTCGGTCACCAGCGGGCCGCTCCCCACCGCGGCGCGCAGCTGGTCGCCGGCCGCCCAGGTGAGGCCCATCAGCGTGTCGGCCCACTGCTGCGCGGTCCGGCCCCGGGCGTCCGGCGCGTCGTCCACGTCGGCCAGCACGCCCGGCCGGTCCAGGGCGGCGGTGATGCCGGCCGGCGTGAGGTCCACGGGGCCGTCCGAGCCCACCATGTAGAAGCCGTACCCGCCCGCCCCGGCGATCACGCGCACGTTGGCGAACACCGCCAGGAAGGTCCGGACGTGGGCCAGGAAGTCGTCGAGCGTCTGGCCGTACGGCACCCACTGGACCATGACGCCGCCCGGGTTGAGCCGCGCCTTGGCGGCCTGGTAGAACTCGAGCGACGAGATCACCGACACGCCCGAGCTCTCGATGGGCGGGGGCGGGTCCACGATCACGAAGTCGTAGCGCTGCGAGGTCAGCTCCACGTAGTTGCGGCCGTCCGAGATCACCACGTGCCCGGCGGGGTTGGCCAGCACCTGCGCGGCGTCCGGGTAGTACCAGCGGAACATCTGGGGCACCGAGGGCACCAGCTCCACGACGTCGGTGGCGACGCCCGCGCGGAGCGAGGTCCGGAACGCGGTGCCCATGCCGAACGCCACGGCCAGCCCCCGCGTGGCGCCGGGCCGCAGCATCAGCGGCAACAGGGGCATGAACTTGGTGTCCACCGTGATCAGCGTCATCGAGGTGCCGTTGACCCACAGCTGCTTGAAGCCGTCGCGCTCGCCGGCCACCACCGAGGCGATCTCGTCCTCCGTGGACGCGAACACCGTGCCGTGCTCCTGGGCGAGCAGCGTGGTGGTGGGGTTGCGGAACGCCGAGCCCGAGACCAGCGCCAGCGCCACCAGCACGGCCACGGCCGCGCCCGCGGCGCCGCCGGCCCAGCGGACGGCCGCCCGTGCCGCGGCCCAGCGCGCCAGCAGCAGCCCGCCCACCACCGCGTTGACGAGGGCGAGGCCGGCCAGCGTCGCCGGCGAGCCCACGAGCGGGATCACGACGAACGGCAGGACGAACGTGGCGGTGATGGAGCCGGCCGTGTTCACCGCCAGCAGCACCCCGCTGGCCGAGCCCTCGCCGCCCGCCTCGTCGGCCAGCAGGGATGCCGTGGCGGGGAACGTGACGCCCATCGCCACCGTGGGCGGCAGCACCACCACCGCGGCCGCCCAGGCGAACGAGCGGAGCGCGTCGAGGAAGTCCGGCGCCGCGCCGTTGAACGGCTTGGCGGGCGAGGCCAGGACCGTCGCCCCGGCCACCACGAGCAGCGCGGTCACGAGCTGGGCCGCGCCGATCAGTGCCGGCGCCGAGGCCCGTCGCGGCCGGAGGGCGCCCAGGATCACGGCCCCGGTGGCGATGCCCACCAGGAACAGCGCCAGGATGATCGTGAACACGTAGGTGGAGCTGCCGGTCCCGGCGCCCAGCATCCGGTTCCAGACCACCTGGTACCCGAGCGAGGTCAGGCCGGACACGAACGCGAGGCCAAGGGCGAGCCGTCGCCGGGCGGGCGCCGCCGCGGTCCCGGACGGCCGCGCCCGCGCGGTCGGCGTCGCGTCGCGCGCGCCCCGCCGCCAGTCGAGCAGCAGCGCCACCACGCCCGCCGTCGCGGAGCACGCGGCGCCGGCCAGCAGCGCGCCGGCCAGCCCCAGCAGCTCGATCAGCGCGAAGCCCGCCACCACCGTGCCCGCGATCCCGCCGATCGTGTTGGCCGCGTACAGCCGCTGGAACGCGCCCGCCAGGCCCCGCGGCCCGCGCGAGAGGTACCGGGTGAGGGTCGGCAGCGTGGCGCCCATCAGCAGCGTGGCGGGGGCCAGCGCCAGGATGGAGAACGCGAACCGGACCAGCGCCAGCGCCACCGGGTTGGCGGCCAGCCCCTCGTACGCGCCGCGGTAGCCCTCGCCCACCAGCCGGAAGCTCAGCGGCGTGATGAGCACCACGGCCACCACGGCCAGCTCAAGGGCGCCGTACAGGCGCAGCGGCCGGGCCACGCGGTCCGCCAGCCGCCCGCCCACCGCGCCGCCCAGGGCCATGCCGCCGAAGAACCCGGTCAGGATCGTCGCCGTCGCCTGGCTGGTGTTGCCGAACACCAGCACCAGCTGGCGGGCCCACACGACCTCGTACACGAGCCCGGCGGCCCCGGACAGGACGAACAGCAGCAGCAGCGGCCAGATGGGCACGGCGGCCCGGTCGTCGCGGCGCGGCAGGCTCGGAGTCACTCGCGGTCTCCCACTAGAGGCGGTACGCCCAGTACACACCGGCCGCCCCGATCAGGACGCCCCAGCCCAGCAGCACCCACGCCCACCACGGGTAGCCGCCCCGGCGCCCGGCGCCGTACAGCGCCGCCATCGCCCACACAAACGGGATGGAGTCCAGGAAGTAGCGGTAGCCGTACTGGAGCCAGCCGCCGCCGTAGTAGAGCAGCGTGGGGACCAGCACCAGCACCGCGGTCGCGAGCAGGACCCACGTCCGGCGGTCGCGCCACGACGCCAGCAGGCCCACCAGCAGCGCCGGGCTGGTGAACAGCACCGACATCCCCAGGCCGTCGGGCTTGAACCACGGGAACTCCGCGGTGAACCTGGGCAGCTTCCAGAACAGGTAGTCCAGGTTCATCTCGATGTGGGCCGTGGAGAACAGCCCCTGCTGGCGGAGCGCCTCGAGCCAGGCCGGGAGCGTGGCCAGCGCGTAGCCGGACTCGAGCACCGAGCCGAACCGCGCCCAGTTGTAGAGCAGGAAGAACGCCAGGCTGGGCAGGAAGCCGACCGCCAGCAGCACCCAGTCGCGCCACGGCAGCCGCCCCAGGCGGTCGGCGAGCGCCAGCCCCCGGTCGAGCGCGCCCGAGCGGTGGAGCGCCCACAGCGCCATGCCCGGCCCGGCGAACGCGATCGGGGCGCGGGTCAGGAACGCGAGCCCCACCAGGAACCCCAGCAGGATCGGCCGGCTCCGGCCGAACATCTCGGCGATCAGCAGGAGCACCAGGATCGTGGCCACCAGGTGCCCGGTGTGCCACACGCCGCCCCGCGTGGCCACCCACCAGATCTGCGTGGAGAAGCCCAGCAGGATCGCCAGGAACAGCCGGCCCGAGACCCGCCGGACGCCGATCCGCCCCGGCACCCAGTAGGCGAGGCCCACCACGGCCGCCGCCAGCGCCGCGTTGATCCCCGTCTCCCAGTGGTCGGCGTTGACCGGGCCGATCAGCGCCACCAGCGGCATCAGCGCGATGGCCGGGAAGGGCGCGAAGGGGACGAACAGGTGCGCGCCGACGGCGATGACGTCGTTCTCGTTCGCCTGCGGCGCGTTGGGCGCCAGGCCCAGCGGGATCCAGGCGCGCAGGTGCAGGAACGCGTCCGCCAGGTACATGAAGTCCGCCCGGCCCGCCGAGAAGTTCCTGTTGGACAGCCAGAAGACGAGGAACGAGACGACGACGAGCACGATGCCCGCCGTGACCGTGAAGGCCGTCCGCTGCGCCCTGTGCTGCACCAACCACCTGCCTGCGCGTGGGCCGGGCGCCGGGCCCGGGGGAAGCCGGCCAATGGTACCGACCGCAGCGCCCTTGCGGCCGGGGCGCGCGCGGCCCAGGGGCCGGCTGTCCTACGAGCGGGCCAGAGCCCTGCCCTCGTCAAGCGCGGAGAACGAAGCAGAGACGAGCCGGCGCTCCGCCTGGGCGATGCCCACGCCCGCGGCCTCCCCCTCCCAGCCCGCCACCACGTCAACGACCTCGGCGAGGACCCGATGCGCCTCGCCCTCGGAGAGCGAGTAGAGGCGGTGGGTGGCGAGCGCCGTCAACACGCCCTGCGCCTCGGTCCGTCCGTCGAGCGAGAGGCTGTGAGCGTGCGCGGCCCGCGCCGGGTTCATGTCGAAGGCGGGCGACAGGCGCCAGCCGCCGGCGTGCCGCAGGAAGCCGTGATTGCGCAGGTGGTCGTCACGGTTGCCGGCGACAACATTGAACAGGAGGCGTCGGAACAACTGCGCGAGGTCCGCCTTGACCGAGCCCTTCGCGCCGTATCGGCTGATCGCCTGGGCGATGTCCGGGTAGGCGGCATCCTCGCCGTCCCGGCGGTCGGCGAGGGTCATGGCCGATGCGTAGAGGCGGCGCCTCCCATCGTCGGCGCGGTCGAAGCGGCGCACGAGGTAGGTGCGGCCCCGCCCGGGCCCGTTCACCGCGAGAAGTCGCCGCTCGGCGACATCGATCCCCGCCCGCTCGGCGAGGTTCGCGAACACGAGCTCCCACGCGCCGATGTCGAGACGGCGATCCTCGCGGGACGGGAACTTGGCGATCCATAGCGAGCCGTCCCGGTCGCGGACATTCGCCTTCGGGCGGGCGCCGCCGAGCGACGAGCCAGGTGCGACGAGATCACGCAGCCGCGGGATTGCGATCTCCGCCTGGGGATCCGCCTCGATCCGGCGCGCGAGGTCCTGAAGCTCGCCCAGCGAGGTCATCGGCGGCACCACTGGATCGCCACTGCGGATGAATGGGCCGCCGGGCTCGACGGCCAGCCGCAGCGCTCCCATCCGCGTCTCGTCGGAGACCTCGGTGAGCAGGTCCCACGCTCCCAGCAGCCGCCCCTGCTCGCGGGTCAGGAGCATCTGCCCCCAGGCGTCGGGCGTCGTGTCCAGCAGCGACGGCGGGAGCGTGTCGGCGCCGAGCTGCTGGTCTCCCGCGAACAGAAGCGTGCGCGGGTCGAGCGGGAAGGCGCCCTGATCCTTGAGCCAACTCGCGTCGTAGGCGAACAACACCGCCCGTCGGGTGCCCCCGCCCGGCCAACGGGTCAGCGTGCCGACGGGCCGGCTAGGCCCAAGCTCGGGCGCGTCCAGCACCACCCACAGGCGCTCGGCCTGGCCGGCCGTCACGACTTCGACGCCGCGTGATGGGGCCTGGGCGTGCGCGCGTCCGCGAGGCGGTGGCCCACTTCGTCGTCGGCGGCGATGCGGTCGAGGTCACCCTCGAGCGCGAGCACCTCGAGGACGCGCGCGAGCACAGCCGCGCTCACGGTGAGATCGCCGGCCTCCAACTTGCGCACTGTGGGCCGGGAGACAAAGGCGCGCTCCGCCATCTCCGCCTCGCTCATGCGGCGCCGCAGCCGAGCCGCGCGCAGCCGCTCGCCGAGCGCCTCGGCTCGCCGCTGAGTGGCTGGAAAGAGACTTCGGGCAGATCGTCCCATGGCAACTACTATTGACAACAAGTTGCGGTCTTGTCAAGAGTATTTGCCTGTTCTCATCGAGACCCCCGTCGCCGAGTGCCTCGGGTTCCGCCTGCTGCGGGCCGCCGCGCGACGACACGAGGGGCGCGGTCCGGCCGACCGCGACGTCGGCGTCCGTCTCCCGCTCCATCGCCTGCCAGCGCTCGGCCCAGAACCGGGCCTGGTCGGCCGGCAGCACGAACGTGCCCCGAGCCTGCATGGTGAGCAGCTGCGTCTTCATGCAAGGCATGCACAGCCGCAAGACTGCCGCGTCAGCGCCCCGCACCGGTCAGGCCGTGGCCGCCAGCCTCGCGCTCCGCCCGCGCTCCAGCGTCCAGCCGTGGGCGGCGAGCTGTCGCCCCAGCGCCTCCCGCGCGAACGGCAGCACGCCGACCAGCATCGAGGCGCTCAGGTAGTAGACGACCGGCAGCGCCAGGGTCGCCCCCACCACCACCGGCCAGCGCCTGCCGGTGACGCCGCCCGCGACGACGAACGCCAGGGCGACGGGCAGCCGCACCGTGAGCGGCAGGTAGAACGGCGCGACCGACGGCATCTGGCCGTCGGTGATGAGCGCGATCCAGCCCCGCCACGCGGCGGGATCTTGGGCGAGCGAGACCAGCGCGATCGCGGCCGTGACGCCCAGCGCGACCGCCAGCGCCCGCCACTGGCGCCGGAGCGCGAACCACAGCAGCCCCACCCCCGGCGACACCTTGGTCAGCAGCACGAACGCCCAGGCCGCCGGCCTGCGGAAGCCCAGCACCACGGCGAGCGCCAGCAGGATCTGGATGTTGCCGGCGTTGACCTCGGACGCCACCGGGCCCAGGAACAGCACCAGGATCGTGAACGGCCCGGCCAGGTACACGAGCGCCGCCAGCGCCAGCGCCCGCCAGACGGCGACGAAGACGTCGAAGGGGAGCTGGCGGCCCCACGCGACGACGTACTCGAAGGC
>JAJXTS010000086.1 GCA_021783595.1 Chloroflexota bacterium
GCTGACGCTCACCACCCCGGACCGCAAGTTCACCGTCCGCACCGTGGCCTGCTTCGGCCAGTGCGCGCTGGCCCCCGTGGCCGAGATCGACCACGCGATCCGCGGCCACGTGAAGGAACAGGCGCTGATCCGCGAGGTTGACCTGCTGCGGAAGGACGCCGCCCGATGAAGATCCAGGACCTCGCCGCCTTCGCCGCCGCCCGCGAGGCCGGCCTGGCCAAGCTGCTGCCGTCCCGGCCGCGCATCGCCGTCGGCATGGGCACCTGCGGGGCCGGCAACGGCGCGGAGGCCGTCTACCACGCGTTCCGGGACGAGATCGACACCAACGGGCTCGACATCTCGCTGGCGCCGGTGGGCTGCTTCGGGTTCTGCGCCGAGGAGCCGCTGGTCAACGTGTGGCTGCCGGGCCGCCCGCTGCTGGTCCTCCGGCGCGTGCAGCCCAACCACGTCGGCGCCATCCTCGACGCCGTCGCCCACGGCAGCCTGCCGCCGGCCGAGACGATCCTGTGCAAGATCGAGGAGTGGGACCACCTCACCGGGCACCTCAAGTACGGCGCCGGCTACCCCGACGTGCCGTCCTGGGGCCAGGTCCCCTTCTTCCACGGCCAGGTCAAGATCGTCCTGCGCAACTGCGGGCTGATCAACCCCGACGACATCGAGGAGTACATCGGCGTCGGCGGGTACCAGGCCCTGTACAAGGTCCTGATCGACCAGAACCCGGCCGCCGTCCTCGAGCAGATGAAGGCCTCCAAGCTCCGCGGCCGCGGCGGAGCGGGCTTCCTGACCGGCAACAAGTGGGAGTTTCTGGCCAAGGCGGCCGGGCCCAAGAAATTCCTCATCTGCAACGCGGACGAGGGCGACCCGGGCGCCTACATGAACCGCAACGAGATCGAGTCGGACCCCCACTCCCTGATCGAGGGCATGGTGATCGCCGGCTACGTCACCGGCGCCCCGCGCGGCATCGTCTACGTTCGCGCCGAGTACCCGCTCGCCGTGCTCCGCCTCGAGCAGGCGATCGAGCAGGCACGCGCCTACGGGATCCTGGGCGACAACGTCCTGGGCCGCGGCTTGGCGTTCGACCTGGACATGGTCGAGGGCGCCGGCGCCTTCGTCTGCGGCGAGGAGACCGCCCTGATCGCCTCGCTCGAGGGCAAGGCCGGCCGGCCGCGCACCCGCCCGCCGTTCCCCGCCCAGAAGGGCCTCAACGGCAAGCCCACCAACATCAACAACGTCGAGACCTGGTACAACGTCGCGCCGATCGTCGCCAAGGGCCCCGCGTGGTTCACGGAGACCGGCTCGCCCAAGAGCTCGGGCACCAAGGTGTTCAGCCTGGTGGGGAAGGTGCGCAACACGGGTCTCGTGGAGATGCCGCTGGGCACGCCGCTGGCCACGTTCATCTACGACATCGGCGAGGGCGGCACCAACGGCCGCGACATCAAGGCGGTCCAGACCGGCGGTCCGTCGGGCGGCTGCATCCCGGCCGACATGTTCGACACGCCGGTGGACTACGAGACCCTCGCCCAGCTGGGCTCGATCATGGGCTCGGGCGGCATGGTGGTCATGGACGCCGACAACTGCATGGTTGACGTCGCGCGCTACTTCATCGAGTTCACGCACTCGGAGAGCTGCGGCAAGTGCGTCCCCTGCCGGGTGGGTCTCGACAAGGCGCTCCGGATGCTCAACCGGTTCACGGAGGGCACCGCCAGCCTCGACGACCTCGGCCTGCTCGACGAGCTGTGCCGGATGGTGCGGGACACGTCCCTGTGCGCCCTCGGCGGCAGCGCCCCCAACCCCGTCCTCACGAGCCTGCGCCACTTCCGGCACGAGTTCGAGGACCACATCGTCGCCAAGCGCTGCCGGGCCGGCGTGTGCCAGGAGCTGGCGCTCTCGCCGTGCGAGAACTCCTGCCCGCTGCACATGAACATCCCGCGCTTCCTGCAGCTGTACAACGAGGGCCGGCTCGAGGACGCCTTCCTCTCGGTTGTCATGGACAACCCGCTGCCGGCCTCGACCGGGCGCGTGTGCCAGCACCCCTGCGACGACCGCTGCCGCCGGGCGGGCATCGACGAGCCGGTCAACATGCGCGACGTGCACCGGCTGATCGCCGACGAGATCCTGCTGGGCGACAAGTTCGAGCCGATGGTGGCCAGGGTCCGCGAGCAGCGGCTCGAGCCAACCGGGCGCGAGATCGCGGTCGTGGGCGCCGGCCCGACCGGCCTCGCCTGCGCCTACTACCTGGCGCTGTTCGGGCACAGCGTGGTGGTCTACGACTCGCGACCCGCGGCCGGCGGGATGCTCCGCTACGCGCTGCCGGAGTACCGCCTGCCCAAGCACGTGCTCGACCGGGAGGTCGAGCTGATCGAGCGGATGGGCGTCCGCTTCATGTTCAACACCAGCGTCGGCGCGGACATCTCGCTCAACGACCTCGCGCGCCAGTACGACGCCGTGTTCATGGCGATCGGCACCTGGAAGGAGACGTGGGTCTACCTGCCGGGCACCGAGCTGACGGGCGTGCTCCCGGCGCTGCCGTTCCTCGAGGCCGCCTCGCGCAAGGACGAGGTGCCCGTCGGCAGGAAGGTCGTGGTCATCGGCGGCGGCAACGCGGCCATCGACTCGGCCCGCACGGCCCGGCGCCTCGGCGCGGAGGTCACCGTCGTGTACCGCCGCGAGCGCAAGGACATGCCGGCCATCCCCGAGGAGGTCGAGGCGGCCGAGGCGGAGGGCGTCAGGGTGGCGTACCTGCTGTCGCCTCACCGGATCGTGGGCGACCGGAACGGCCAGGTCCGCGCCCTCGAGGCGGTGGTCACCAGGCCGGGCGAGTTCGACACGTCGGGTCGCCGCCGGCCGGTGCCCACCGATGAGGTCATCCGCCTCGAGTGCGACACCGTGGTCCTCGCCGTGGGCGAGGGCGTCGATCCCGACTTCTGCCGCGCCTCCGGCCTCACGCTCAACGAGGACGGGACCATCATGGCGGACCGCTACACGCTCGAGACGAGCCGCGAGCGGTTCTACGCGGGCGGCGACCTGGTCACGGGCGCCTCCAACGTGTCCAACGCGATGGGCCTGGGCAAGAAGGCCGCCCGGGAGATGGACCAGCGGCTGATGGGCCAGAGGCGTTTCCCGCAGCTGCTGCCCGCGTTCAGCTACGCGATGGAGCCGCCGGAGAGCCCGGCCGAGATCGGGCGCCACGTCCCGCCCGAGGCGCCCGCGGGCGAGCGCGTCATGTCCTGCGCGGAGGTGTCGCTCGGCCTCACGCCGGCCGCCGCCCACGCGGAGACGTCCCGCTGCCTTCGCTGCGACATCCGCAGCACCGAGAGGTAGGAGATCGCCTTGGTCGAGAAGGTGAAGGTCCGCATCGACGGCGAGGTGATCGCGGCCACGGCAGGCCAGACCATCCTCGAGGTCGCGCGCGCCAACAGCAAGTACATCCCCGCGCTGTGCCACATGGAGGGCCTCAGCGCCACCGGCGCGTGCCGGCTGTGCGTGGTCGAGGTGTCGGGCGTGGCCAAGCTGGTCCCCGCCTGCACCACGCCCGTCGCGGAGGGGCAGTCGGTGGTGACCTCCACGCCGCAGATCGAGTCGTATCGCAAGATCGCGCTCGAGCTGCTGTTCGCCGAGCGCAACCACGTCTGCGCCGTGTGCGTGTCGTCCGGTCACTGCGAGCTCCAGGCCCTGGCCCAGGAGCACGGCGTCACGCACGTCCGCTACCCGTACAGCTGCCCGCGCCTGCCGGTGGACACGACCCACCCGCGGTACGTCCTGGACCACAACCGCTGCATCCTGTGCGGCCGCTGCGTGCGCACCTGCGCCGAGATCGAGGGCGCCCACGTGTGGGAGGTCGCCGGTCGGGGGATCGGGTCCCGTCTCGTGTCCGAGCTCCAGCGTCCCTGGGGCGAGGCCACCACCTGCACCAGCTGCGGCAAGTGCGTCCAGGCCTGCCCCACCGGCGCCATGGCCGAGAAGGGCTGGGCCGTGGAGGAGATGACCAAGCACAAGACCGTGGTCAGCCGTCTGACCTCGATGCGCGAGGGATCGTGATGGACAAGGTCAAGATCGGCACCTGCTGGCTCGACGGCTGCTCCGGGTGCCACATGTCGCTGCTGGACGTGGACGAGTCGATCGTCGCGATCCTGCGCAAGGCCGACATCGTGTTCGGGCCGCTCGTGGACGCCCAGGAGTGGCCCGAGGGCACGGACGTCGCGATCGTCGAGGGCGCGGTCAGCAGCCAGGACGACCGCGAGCTGGTGCAGACCGCACGCGCCCGAAGCAAGTACCTCATCGCCCTGGGCGACTGCGCCGTGACCGGCAACGTCCCCTCGATGCGCAACGGCATCCCGGTGCGCAAGCTCCTCGAGCGCATCTACGTGGAGGGTGCCGACGAGTCCGCCGGCATCCCGACCGACGGCGTGCCTCCCCTCCTCCGACAGGCGGAGCCGCTCCGCCAGACGGTCAAGGTGGACCTCCACGTCCCGGGCTGCCCTCCGCGGCCCAACGCCATCCTGATGGTCCTCTCCGAGCTCCTCGAGGGCCGCGAGCCGGACCTCGGCTCCAAGCTCCGGTTCGGGTAGGCAGACGATGACGACCAAGACGACCCCCAAGGCGACCGCGGACGCGCCGGCCGGCCGCACCCTCCACATCCACCCCGTGTCCCGGATCGAGGGGCACGCCAAGATCACGATCCGGCTCGACGAGCAGGGCCAGGTCGCCGACACCCAGTTCCACGTCACCCAGGTCCGCGGCTTCGAGAAGTTCGTCGAGGGCCGGCCCTACTACGAGATGCCGTCCATCACCGCGCGGATCTGCGGCATCTGCCCGGTCAGCCACCTGCTGGCCAGCTCCAAGGCCTGCGACTCGATCATGGCAGTGCGGATCCCCCCCGCTGCCGCCAAGGCCCGCGAGCTGCTCCACATGGCGCAGTTCGTCCAGAGCCACGCGCTCTCCTTCTTCCACCTGTCCGCGCCCGACCTGCTGCTGGGCATGGACTACGACCCCGCCAAGCGCAACGTCGCCGGCCTGCTCGAAGAGCACCCCGACGCCCTGCGGGACGGCATCGCCCTGCGCAAGTTCGGCCAGACGCTCATCGAGCGGCTGGGCAAGGAGCGCATCCACCCGTCGTGGACCGTGCCGGGCGGCGTGAACAACCCGATCGACCCGTCGGTGCGCGACAAGACGCTCGCCGAGCTTCCCGGCGCGATGGCCATCGTCGGGCGGACCCTGGCCATGTGGAAGAAGGCCGTGGACGGCTACCCGGCCGAGATCGAGTCCTTCTCCAACTTCCCCACGATGTACTGCGGCAACGTGGGCCCCGACGGCTCGCTGCGCCTGTACGACGGCAACCTGCGGTTCGTCGGGCCGGACGGCGCGATCGTCGCCGACCAGGTGGCGGCAGCAGACTACGCGACGTACATCGCCGAGGCGACGCTCCCCAACTCGTACCTGAAGGCGCCGTACTTCCGGCCCGTCGGCTTCCCCGGCGGCATCTACCGCGTCGGACCGCTGGCGCGGCTGAACGTTGCCGACCGGACCGGCACGCCCCTCGCCGACGCGGAGCTCGCCGAGTACCGCCAGCGCTACGGGCGCATCGTCCAGAGCGGGTTCCACTACCACTACGCCCGCCTGATCGAGGCGCTCCACGGCCTCGAGCGGATCGGCGAGCTGCTCGACGACCCGGAGATCCTGGGCACCAAGGTCCGCGCCCACGCCGGCGTGAACAACAACGAGGGCATCGGGGTCATCGAGGCGCCGCGCGGGACGCTGATCCACCACTACAAGGTGGACGACAACGGCGCGATGACCTGGGCCAACCTGATCGTCGCGACCGGCCACAACAACCTCGCCATCGGGCGGGGCGTCGAGCAGGTCGCCAAGCGGTTCGTCAACGGCTCGAAGATCGAGGAGGGCGCGCTCAACCGCGTGTCCGCCCTGGTGCGCGCCTACGACCCGTGCCTCTCGTGCTCCACCCACGTCCTCGGCCAGGCCGCCGTCGTGCTCCAGCTGGAGGGACCCGACGGCGAGATCCTCGACGAGGTCGGGACCGTCTGACCCGGAGCCGAGCCCTCTCGGCAGGGCCCCGGCGAGCGCGGCCCGGGCCCTGTCGTGTCCGGGGAGGACGCTATGGCGCGGCCGACCGCAAGTCAGGCCGCCAGCACCTCGGCGACGTTCGGGGCGGACTCCGGCTGGCGCAGGCCCAGCGCCAGCGCGCACGCGCCGACCAGGATCGCCACCACGATGAGCCAGGCGGCCACGATCCCGGCCACCCCGGCCACCAGGCCGAGCACGAGCGGCGCCGACAGGATCGCGGCGCCGGAGGCGAGCGTCAGGCGGGCGCTGGCGTGGATCGGCGCGTGCGGCGCATGGGCCAGGGCGAGGCTGACGCCGATCGGGTAGATGGGCGACATGCCGAGGCCGCCCAGGAACAGGCCGAGCCCCGCGAGCCACGGCTGGGGCGCTGCCCACGTCAGGACCGCGCCGACCGCCGTGACCGCCGCTCCGGCCCGCAGCACCAGGAGCTGCCGGGCCGCGCCCGCGCGCGCGATCGAGGCGAGGAGCCGCCCGACGACCATGCCCAGCACGAACAGCGACGCCAGTCCCGTCGCCGCCTCGGTGGGGATGCCGGTCCGGCTGGCGACCACCTGGGCCCCCCAGACCACGTAGGAGAACTCGGCGCTGATGCACAGGGCGAGGAACAGCCACGCGAGCCAGTAGGCGCGCGAGAGCGAGGGCTCGGCCTGGCCCGTCTCGGCGGCGGCGTCCCGGGCGGGCGAGCCCGGGGTCCCGAAGGCGAGCACCAGCAGGAACGGCACCGGCGTCAGCACGCCGTACCACCAGCCGACGCTCGAGGCCGCGGCGGAGAGCACCAGCGGCCCGACCAGCCCCCCGACGACGGACCACAGGTTGGCGCGCATGAGGAGCAGCGCGCCGGACGCGCCCCGGCCGAGCGCGCTGTTGACGTGGACGAGCCAGCCGCCGAGCGAAGCGCCGAACACGAACCCGCCCGCGATGGTCACCAGGACGTGGACCGGGGCCGCGAGGAGCACTCCCGAGAGCGCGAAGCCGAGGACCCAGTAGCGGATCGTCCGGTCGGCGCCGTACCGCGCGTTGATGCCCCGCGCCAGCGTTCCGCCCAGCAGCATCCCCACGGCCATCAGCGAGTTCGGCATCTGGGCGAGCCACGGCGCCACGTGGAGCGAGGCCTGGACGTACGGCGTGATGAACCCGACCGCGTACACGAGGAAGCCCTCGGCGGCCATCACGAGGTAGGCAGTCCAGATCAGGCGGCGCACGCCGCAGCGGTCTCCTGGCGGGGTCGGGCGCCCGGCTCCCGGCGAGGAGGGCGGCGCGATGCCATTGTCGCCCGGCAGCCGTCCGGCGGGCGGCTCACCCCGGCACGCCCTTGCCCCCGGCGCCGGCGCACCCGCAGCGCCGGGGCGCGGCATCCGGCATTGTGGTGGCGATGCAGCGCGATCCCACCTCCGCCCTCGACCTGGTC
The DNA here is from genome assembly GCA_021783595.1 of Chloroflexota bacterium. Taxonomy (GTDB): domain Bacteria; phylum Chloroflexota; class Limnocylindria; order Limnocylindrales; family CSP1-4; genus CAIXZV01. The sequence continues at coordinate 7,490 of JAJXTS010000086.1, forward strand.
ACGTCCCGCGCCCTCGCCCTCATGCTCATGCGCGGGCTGGTCAACGGGACGGTGGCGCCCTACGGCACCGTGCTGCTGCTGGAGGCCGGCGTCACCCCCGAGCTGCTCGGGCCGCTGGCCGCCCTCGGGGCCATCGTCACGCTGCTCGCCGCGCCCACCTGGGGACGCCTCGGCGATCGCCACGGCCGGCGGCGCATGCTCGCGATGACGTACCTGGCGGCGATCCCCGTGGCCGCCCTGCACGCGACCGGCATCGGCCCGGCCGTCGCGGTGGCGTACCTCCTGTGGGCCGCCATCTCGTCCGCGTTCATCCCGCTCGCGGACTCGCTGATCCTCGCCCGGCTGCGGGGCGACCGGGCGCGGTTCTCCCGCATCCGGGTCGGCGCCTCGGCCGCCTACATGGTCGCCGTGGTCGCGATCGGCGCCCTGGTCTCCTCCACCGCGCTCGGTTGGGCGGCGCCCGGCATCGTCGGCGCGATCTGCAGCGGCCTCACCGCGGTGCTCGTGGTGGCCCGGCTGCGGGGCGAGCTCCTCACCGGGACGGGCATCGCGGTCCGCGGCGGCACCGGCATCGTCAGGGGCATCCTGGCCGGGGTCCGGCGCAACCGCTGGTTCCTGGCCGGGCTCGCCGTCGTCTTCTGCGGCTCCAACGCCCCGACGATCTTCACCGGGCCGCGAGTGGCCGAGATCGGCGGCGACGGCTGGCAGATCGGCCTCGCGATCGCCGCCGGGACGCTCGCCGAGCTGCCAGCGTTCCTGATGCTGCCCGCCCTGCTCCGCCTGTTCGGCGGGCAGAGGGTGTTCCTGGCCGGCGGGGTGCTGCTTGGCGTGGCGGGTCTCACCTCGGCGCTCGCGCCCACCCCCGAGCTGCTGATCGGCGCACGGCTGCTGTTCGGCTTTGGCTATGCGTGGGTGGTGCTGCCGTCGCTGGCGGCGATCTCCGCGGCGGCCTCGCCCGACGAGCACGCGGCGTCGGCGGCGCTCCATTTCGCGACCCAGGCCGGGGGGTCGCTGCTCGTGGCGCTGGCGGGGCTCCCGCTCGTGGCCGCTACCGGATCGGTGGCGGCGGTGCTGGCTGCGGCGGCGGTTGCGGCGCCGCTGGGCGCCGTCATCGGCCTGCGGGCGTGGCCGCGGGCCGCCGGTCCCGCCGGAGGCGCAGTGGCGTGACGGACCCGACCCGCGTGGCCGAACGGGCCGACGGCGCCCCCGATCGGCGCCGGCCCATCATGGTCCAGGGCTGCACCAGCGATGCCGGCAAGAGCTTCCTCGTCGCGGCCCTGTGCCGGATCCACGCCAGCCGCGGCCTGCGCGTGGCGCCGTTCAAGGCCCAGAACATGAGCAACAACGCCGCCGTCACGCCAGACGGGCTGGAAATCGGCCGGGCGCAGTACCTCCAGGCCCTGGCCGCCCGCGTCCCGCCCGAGGCGCGCCACAACCCGATCCTGCTCAAGCCGTCCGCCGACACGTTCAGCCAGGTGGTCCTGATGGGCCGCTACGACGCCGCGCTCACCGCCCTGCCGTGGGCCGGCCGCTCGGAGCTCATGTGGCCGGCAGTCCGCGAGGCGCTGCACGGGCTCCTCGCCGAGCACGACCTCGTGATCATCGAGGGTGCCGGCTCACCGGCCGAGGTCAACCTGCGCGCCTCGGACATCGTCAACATGCGCGTCGCGCTGGAGTGCGGCGCCGACGTCTACCTCGTGGCCGACATCGACCGGGGCGGCGCGTTCGCCCACCTCCTGGGCACGTGGATGTGCCTCGCGCCCGAGGAGCGGGCGCTCGTCCGCGGCTTCGTGCTCAACAAGTTCCGGGGCGACCCCGCGCTCCTGGGCAACGCGATGGACTGGCTTCAGGCACAGACCGGCGTGCCCACGGTGGGGATCGTGCCGATGCTCCGCCACCACCTGCCCGAGGAGGACGCGTTCCACCACGCAGCGGCGCCCGTGCCCGGCGACGCGAACATCGCGCTGGTCCTCTACCCGTACGCCAGCAACCTCGACGAGTTCGACCCGCTGCTCCACGAGCCGGGGGTGACCGTGGTTCCGATCCGCGAGCCCGGTCCGCTCGACGGGTTCGCAGCCGTCCTGCTGCCCGGGTCGAAGAACACGGCGGAAAGCCTGCGGTACCTCCGCGCGACCGGCCTCGACGCGCACCTCGATCGTGCCGCGGCGGGGGGCGTGCCGATCCTCGGCGTCTGCGGCGGGCTGCAGGTTCTGGGGCGCCGCGTTCTCGACCCGGCTGGGCTCGAGGGCGGCGACATGGACGGCCTGGGGCTGCTGGACGTCGAGACGACGCTCGATCAAGCCAAGACCACGCGCCAGGCGGAGGTGACGTGGCGCGGCGAGCGCCTCCGCGGGTATGAGATCCACCATGGGCGAACGGTGGCGGGCCCGGCGGCCCGGGAGCACCTCCCCGACGGCCTGGGCTGGGAGCAGGGCTCGGTACGGGGCGTGTACGTCCACGGCCTGTTCGAGAACACGGCCTACCGGCAGGCGTTCCTCGAGGGGCTCGGCTGGCGGGGCGTCGCGCGTGACTGGCGCGCCCACCTCGAGGCCGAACTGGACCGCGTGGCCGCCGCGGTGGAGGCGGCCTGGCCGCAGCCGTGACGGGCCGCGGCGGCGGCGGCCGGGGCCGCGGC
>JAJXTS010000087.1 GCA_021783595.1 Chloroflexota bacterium
GACGGGGCGCGGCCGGGGACGCCGCCCGGGGCCGGGGACGCCGTGTCAGGCCGGGGCGCGCCAGGCGAAGCGCGCCGACTCCGGGCGCGCCAGCCAGCCGGCCAGCGAGCCCGCGGCGGCGTCCTTGGGCGAGAGCAGCGGCTCCGCAACTGGCCACCGGATCCCCACGTCCGGGTCGTCGAACCGGATGCCCGATTCGGCGGCGGCGTTGTAGGTACCCGTGCAGAAGTACTCCACCTCGGTGACGTCGGACAGGGCGCAGAAGCCCCGGGCGAAGGATGCCGGCGCCCAGAACAGGAGCGGCTCGTCGGCCGATGCCTCAACCGCCACGTGCCGGCCGAGCGTCGGCGAGCCCGGCCGGATGTCCACCGCCACCATGAACGCGCGCCCCGTCACGACGCGCATCAGCTTCCCCTGCGGCGGCTCCCACTGGAAGTGGAGGCCGCGGACGACGCCCAGCGACGAGCGTGACTGGTTCACCTGGACGAACCGCGTCGGCAGGCCGAGGGGGGCGAACGAGTCCACCTGGACGATCTCGGCGAACCACCCCCGGTCGTCCGGGAACCGCCGCGGCCGCGCGATCAGGACCTCCGGGATGGCGGTGGGCTCGACGGTGAACGGCACGGCTACATCATCACCAGCCCGCCGTCCACGGCGAGCACCTGGCCGGTGATGTAGGCGGCCTCGTCCGACGCGAGGAACGCGACCGCGCTGGCGATCTCCTCCGGGGTGCCGAACCGGCCCAGCGGCGTCCGGTCCACCAGCTGTCCCTTGAGGTCGTCGGACAGGTCCTGGGTCAGCTCGGTCAGCACGAAGCCCGGCGCCACGGCGTTGACGGTGATGCCGCGCGAGGCGAGCTCGCGCGCGGCCGCCTTGGTGAGGCCGATGAGGCCGGCCTTGGCCGCGCTGTAGTTCGCCTGCCCGGTCTGGCCGGCCTGGCCGGACACGCTGGAGATGTTGATGATCCTGCCGCCGCGAGCCTTGAGCATCGGCCGGGTCACGGCCTTGAGCGTGTAGAAGGCGCCGAACAGGTTGGTCTCCAGGACCTCGGACCACTCCTCGGGGCCCATCCGCATGATGAGGTTGTCGCGCGTGATGCCGGCGTTGTTGACCAGGATGTCGATCCTGCCGAACGCCTCGAGGACGGCCTTGACCAGCCCCTCGGCGCCCTGCTGGCTGCGGGCGTCGGCCTGCGCCGAGAGCGCCCGCCGGCCCATCGCCTCCACCGCCGCCACCACCTCGGCCGCGGCCGACGCATTGCCCTTGTAGCTGAGCGCCACGTCGGCGCCCTGCTCGGCGAGACGCAGCACGATCGCCCGGCCGATGCCGCGCGAGCCTCCGGTCACGAGCGCGATCTTGCCGGAGAGGTCGAGCATGCGGGAGCCTCCTGGGGACTTGGCGCCTGTCTCGGGCGGGCAGGCCGGCGGTCGGGTCTGGCGGTGGGTAGGCGCTCAGCCGACCTGGCGGGGCGCGTGCGGGGGATCGCCGGGCGCCACGTCCGAGACGTCCATGCGGCCGGGGGCCGGGCGGGCCAGGACCTCGGCCAGGGCGGGCGGGATGGGGTCCGCGGAGTCCCAGTCCACCGGCTGGCGGATGGCCACGTCCTCGGGGCGGACGGCCGCCTCGCCGATCGGGCCGCGACTCGGGTCCGCTGTCCACTCGAGCGCCACGGCGCCGGAGGTGAACCCCGCGCCGAACGCGATGAACACGAGCTTGTCGCCCGGCTTGACGCGGCCCTCGTTCACGGCTTCCGCCAGGGCGATCGGCACCGAGGCCGCCGACGTGTTGCCGTAGCGGTCCACGTTGATGAAGAAGCGGTCCAGCGGCAGGTCGAGGCCCTTGGCGACGGCCTCGATGATCCGGATGTTGGCCTGGTGCGGGATGATCAGGTCCACGTCGGCCTGGGCCCAGCCGGCCTTCTCGACGGCCGCCAGGCCGGTGGAGGCGAGGGTCCGGGTGGCGAACCGGTAGGTCTCGCGCCCCTCCATCCGGATCTTGTGCTGATTGCGGGCCACGGTGTCCGCGGACGCCGGAGACCTCGAGCCGCCCGCCGGCAGCCAGATCATGTAGGCCCCCTGCGGGTCGGTGGTGAGCTCGATCCCGGTGGGGCTTGACGCCTCGTCCGAGGCCGACAGCACGACCGCGCCCGCCCCGTCGCCGAACAGGATGGAGGTGCTGCGGTCGCCGTAGTCGAGGAACCGGGTGAGCAGCTCGGTGCCCACGACCAGCACGTTGCGGGCGAGTCCCGAGCCGATGTACGCCGAGGCGGTGGCGTAGCCGTAGACGAAGCCGGAGCACGCCGCGGCGACGTCGAAGGCCGCCGCCCGCGTGTTGCCGATCGCCTCCTTGACCAGCGCGGCCGTGGACGGCATCCAGTAGTCGGGCGTCAGCGTCGCGACGAGGATCAGGTCGATCTCGTCCGGCTCGAGGCCCGCGGTCCGGATCGCGCGCAGGCCCGCGATCGCGCCCATCGAGGCGCTGGTCTCGTGGGCGGCCGCGACGCGGCGCTCGCGGATGCCGGTGCGCGAGACGATCCACTCGTCGGACGTGTCCACGATGCGCTCGAGGTCGGCGTTGGTCAGCACCTGCGCCGGCGCGTAGCGACCCCAGCCGGTGAGGCGGACGGAGCGCGGGGACACGACGGCGGTCATGCGGATTCGACCTCGATCAGGGGGGACTTGGCCTTCACGAGCTGGCCGTTCTCGGAGCACACCTTCGCCACGCGCCCGGCCAGATCGCTCTTGATCTCGTTGAACAGCTTCATCGCCTCGATGAGGCCGATGACCTGGCCCACCGCCACGTGATCGCCCACCGACACGTAGGGCGTGGCGCCGGGCGACGGGGCGCCGTAGAAGATGCCGGTGAGCGGCGCCTTCACCGACGGCCGGGCGGGCGCCGGGGCCGGGCCCGGCGCGGCTGCCGGGAGCGGCGTCGGCGCGGCGGGTCCCGCCCCGGCGTCCGAGGCGGGCCCGAAGGGGGCGGGCGCGACCCGCTCCACCGCGGCCGGCGATCGGACGACGATCGTGGTGTCGCCGGCGCGCACCTCGAGCTCCGCGAGCTCGCCGCGCTCGAGGATCGCCGCCAGGCGGTCAACCAGGCCGAGCAGCGTGGCGTCGCCGGGGTCCGTGGGGGCGGGCGCCCCGGGCGCCTCGCCGGGCGTGGACATCAGGTCGCCGTCACGGGGCCGCGACCGGCCGCCGGAGGTGGACGGGATGCCGGGCACCGGCGGCACGGCGTTGTCGGGCGCGATCGGGTCCGCGCTCACGCGTCCCACCGCCGGAACACGAGGGCGGTGTTCTGGCCGCCGAACCCGAAGGAGTTGGAGACGGCGACGCGGAGCGCGCGGGAGGCGGCCCGGGCCGGCGTGAGGTCCAGGCCGGCGGCGTCGTCGTCGGGGTCGCTCAGGTTGATCGTCGGCGGCACCACCCCGTGGCGCAGCGACTGGATGGTGACGATGGCCTCCACCGCGCCTGCGGCGCCCAGCGTGTGGCCGAGCATGGACTTGTTGGCCGTCACCGCCACGGCGGGAGCGTGGGCGCCGAAGATCGTGCGGATGGCCGCCAGTTCCGCTCGGTCCCCCTCGTAGGTGGAGGTGGCGTGGGCATTGACGTGGTCAACCTCGGCCGGCGTGAGGCCGGCCTTGTCGAGGGCCCGGCGGGCCGCCCGGACGGCGCCCGCGCCGCCCGGAGCGGGCAGCGTGATGTGGGAGGCGTCGGCGGTGGCGCCATAGCCCACCAGCTCGGCCAGCGGGGTGGCGCCGCGGTCCTGTGCGTGCCCGAGCGCCTCGAGCACCAGCACGCCGCCCCCCTCGCCCAGGACGAAGCCGTCACGGCCGCGGTCGAACGGGCGGGAGGCGGCCGCGGGGTCCGCGTTGCGTCCGGACAGCGCCTTCATCGAGGCGAAGCCGCCGATGGTGGCCTCGTGGATCGCCGCCTCGACGCCGCCGGCGAACATCAGGTCGGCGTCGCCGCGGCGGATCGCCTCCCACGCCTCGCCGATCGCGTGGCCGCCGGTGGCGCACGCGGACACGGTGGCGAAGTTGGGCCCGAGCGCCCCGGTGGCGATGGCGACCTGGCCGGCGCCCACGTTGGAGATGCCCATCGGCACGAAGAACGGCGAGATCCGGTCCGGTCCGCGCTCGCCCATGGTCAGCACGTTGTCGAACAGGGTGTGCACGCCGCCCAGCCCCGAGCCGATGATCACGCCGGTTCGCTCGGCCAGCTCGCCGGCGAGGCGCTCCGGCAGCCCGGCCTGGACGCGCGCCTGGTGGGCGCACCACAGGGCGAACTGGATGTAGCGGTCCGTGCGGCGCACGTCCTTGCGGTCGAGGATGGACGACGGGTCGAAGGTCCGCGCCTCGGCCGCGATGCGCACGGCCAGCCGCGAGGTGTCGAACGACTGGACGAGGTCCACGCCGGACCGGCCGGCGACGAGCCCGTCCCACGTGGCGGACACGTCGTTGCCGAGCGCGGTGACGAGGCCCATGCCCGTCACGACGACGCGCCGCGGCCGCTCCGGCCAGCCCCAGCTCATCGGACGAGCTTCCCGGTGCGCACGGTGGCGGCGCGGTACACGTCGCCGGGCAGCCCGCGGGCGGAGATCGCGCTGGCGACGGACAGCGCGTCGAATGCCGTCCGGCGGATCACCGCGTCCACCTGCCCCTCGGCGACGGTGACCATCGCCCAGGAGGCGGTCGGGTCGCCGTCGAACGCGTAGCCCGCGGAGCCGTCGTTGACGATCACCTTCCAGCCCAGGTCGCGGACCTCGGGCAGGTGCGTGTGCCCCACGCAGAGGAGCCGGGCGTCCGTGCCGGCCGCGCGCTCGAACACGACGTCGTTGTCGAGCGTCGGGTCGAAGCCGCGGGTCTGCGAGCCGGGGGAGGCGTGCACCACGAGCACCAGCGTGTCGCCGTCGGCGCGGATGCGGCGCTCGGCCGGCAGGCGGCGCAGCCAGCCGAGCTGGTCGTCGCCCAGCTCGTCGTGGGCCCACTCGGCGGCCGCGGTGATCGACTCCGGCACGCCGTTCTGGTACTGCGGGAACGCGGCCCCGTAGTCGAAGTCGCCCACGGCGATGTCCGTGTTGCCCGACACGATCAGGGCGCCCTCGGCCTCGAGGTGGCGGAGCGCGTCCACGCAGCCGTTCGGATCGGGCCCGTTGAAGACCAGGTCGCCGGCGACGAGCACGGCATCGGGCTTCTCGCGGCGGATCTCGGCCACGACGGCCTCGAGCGCGACCAGGTTGCCGTGGACGTCCGACAGGACGGCGATGCGCGTCACTTGAGCACTCCCGCGGGCGGGATGATGAACGACAGGCGGCCCTCGCAGGCGACCTCGCCGTCCACGGTCGCCACCGCTCGGCCCCGGCCGAAGCGGCTGCCCAGCTTCTCCATCGTCACCTCCAGCCGCAGCGTGTCGCCCGGCACCACGACGCGCTTGAACCGGACCTCGTCGATGCCGGCGAACAGGCCGATCCGATCGCCGAAGCCCGGCTGCTTGGCGACGTAGACGGCCATCGTCTGGGCCAGCGCCTCAACCTGGAGCACGCCCGGCATCACGGGCAGCCCCGGGAAGTGGCCGCCGAAGAACCACTCGGTGGCAGTCACGGACTTGAGGCCCACGATCCGCTTGCCGGCCGGGTCGTATTCCACGATCCGGTCCACGAGCAGGAACGGCCAGCGGTGCGGGATGAGCGCCTGGATCTCGCTGGTGGTGTGGACGGTCCCGGGCGTCGCGGGGGCGTCGGGCTTGGCGGGCGGAACGGGTTGGTCGGTCACGGGCGGCTCCTGGCGGGGTCGTCGGCAGCGTAGGCCGCGGCGCGTCGCGAGCGCGGCGCGATCGGTGCAGGGCTGCACGCGCGGTTGGTCCGGGGCATGCGCGGGGAACGGGACATCAGGCTCGCTCGGCAGCCGTGAGGAAGGCGGCCGCGCCCACGCGGTCCAGCAGGTTCGTGGTGAACCGGCCCTCCAGGAACGGCTCGGACTCGAGCAGGGCCCGGTGGATCGCGATGTTCGTGATGACCCCCTCGATGACGAGCTCGGACAGCGCCGCCTTGCCGCGGGCGATCGCGGTCTCGCGGTCGGGCCCCCAGACGACCAGCTTGCCGAGCAGCGAGTCGTAGTAGGGCGGGACGTCGTAGCCGGTGTAGGCGTGGCTGTCGAAGCGCACGCCCGGACCGCCCGGCGCGTTCAGGCGCTCGATGGTGCCGGCGCCGGGGCGGAACTCGTGGGCCGGGTCCTCGGCGTTGATGCGGAACTCGATCGCGTGCCCGTTCGGGACGACGTCGGCCTGGGTGAAGCCGAGCGGCTCGCCAGCCGCGATCCGGATCTGCGTGGCCACCAGGTCGATCCCGGTGAGCATCTCGGTCACCGGGTGCTCCACCTGGATCCGGCAGTTGATCTCGATGAAGTACGCGTTGCCGTCCGCGTCCACCAGGAACTCGAGCGTGCCGACGTTCTCGTAGCCGGCGGCCACGACGGCCTTGACGGCCCGCTCGGCGAGCTCCCGGCGGCCGGCGGCGGTCATCGCGGGCGAGGGCGATTCCTCGAGGATCTTCTGGTGCCGACGCTGGATCGAGCAGTCGCGCTCCCAGAGGTGCACGCCGTGGCCGTAGCGGTCCACCGCCACCTGGACCTCCACGTGGCGGTTGTCCTCCAGCCAGCGCTCCAGGTACAGCGCGTCGTCGCCGAACGCCGCGCGCGCCTCGGACCGGCAGATGGGCAGGAAGGCCGCCAGCTCGCGAGCCGAGCGGGCCAGCCGCATGCCCTTGCCGCCGCCGCCCGCGGACGGCTTGACGAGCACCGGGTAGCCGACGCGCGCGGCCTCCTCGAGGGCGTGGGCCTCGTCGCCCAGCAGGCCGGAGCCGGGGATCGTGGGCAGCCCGTGGGCGGCGAGCCGACGGCGGACCTCCTCCTTGGAGGCGAACCGCTCGAGCACCTCGGGCGACGGGCCGATGAACGTGAGGCCGTGGGCGCGGACCGCCTCCGCGAAGGCGTCGTCCTCGGACAGGAACCCGTAGCCCGGGTGGACGGCATCGCAGCCGGTGACGAGCGCCGCCGAGATGATCGCGGGAGCGGACAGGTAGGAGCGCTTGGCGTCGGCCGGGCCGATGCAGATGGCCTCGTCCGCGAGCAGCGCCGGCAGCGAGCTGCGGTCCGCCTCCGAGTAGGCGAGGACGGCCTCGATCCCGAGCGTGCGGCAGGCGCGGAGGATGCGCAGCGCGATCTCGCCGCGGTTGGCGATGAGGATGCGGCTCACCACCGGTCAGCCCTCCCCCGCCCCGGCGGCGGGCGGCGGGGCGGACTCGACCGCCGCCACCTCCTCGCCGTACTCCACGCCGTCGCCCGGCTGCGGGTAGACCTCGGCGACCACGCCGTCGATCGGGGACACCACGTCGATCGGGATGCCCAGCAGGTCCACCGTCGCGATGCGGTCCCCGGCGCGCACCCTGGTGCCGACCGGGACGCCGGGCCTGAACATGCCCACCGCGGGCGAGACCGCCATCTCCTGGCGGGCGCCCGGCGGGTCCCCGGCGGCGTCCCCGGCAGGCCGCGGCGGCTGGGCCGTCGTCGCGTGCGCGGCGGCACCGGGCAGGGCGACGATCGGCAGCGCGGCCCGATGCGGTCGCTCGCGCCGGGGTCCGGCGCCTGCCGGGCGCCGGACGCGGACGTGCCAGTCGCCCTCGCGGATCTCAACCTCGCCCAGGTTGGCCGTGGACAGCCTCGCCACCAGCGCCGGGACGAGCGCGTCGGCAAGGCCGGCGATGCCGGCGTGGTCGGCGGCGCGCTGGGCCGCGGTGCGATCGCCGGGGCGGTGCAGGTCGGGCATCGGCTAGACGTCCTCGCGGGCGGGGGGCTCGTCGCGCCGGCCCACCTGGAGCGGCGCGGGAATGGCTCGGGAGCCGGCCTCGATGAGGCCGCGCAGGCGGTCGGCGAGGCCGCCCCTCGGCGGGGCGACGGGCGCCGGGCCCTCGGTCACGACCTCGGTGTAGGCGCCGAGGGAACGGTACCGGCGATAGCGCTGGTCCACCAGCAGGTCGATCGGGATGGCCGCCAGGCGGTCCAGCTCGCGCACGATGGCGGCCTTGAGCCGCCGGCCCGTCTCCTCGTGATCGGTGTGCGCGCCGCCGTCGGGCTCGGGGATCACGTGGTCAACGACGCCGAGCGCCTGCTGCTCGGCGGCCGTCATCCGCATCGCGGCGGCGGCGGTGGAGGCCTCGTCGGTGGTGCGCCACAGGATGCTCGCGCAGCCCTCGGGCGAGATGACCGAGTACACGGCGTTCTCGAGCGCGAGGACCACGTCGCCCACCGCGATCGCGAGCGCCCCGCCCGAGCCGCCCTCGCCGGTGATCACCGTCACGATGGGCGTGCGCAGACGGGTCATCAGCCCCACCGACCGGGCGATGGCCTCGGCGATCCCGCGCTCCTCGGACTCGGGCCCCGGGTGCGCGCCGGGGACGTCCACGAACGTCACGACCGGCAGCCCGGAGCGCTCGGCCAGCTCCATGACCCGCATCGCCTTGCGGTAGCCCTCGGGATGGGGCATGCCGAAGCTGCGGCGGATGTTCTCCTCGGTGTCGGCGCCCTTCTGCTGGCCGACGACCGCCACCCGGTGGGAGCCGATCCGAGCGAAGCCGGCGACGATCGCCTCGTCGTCGCCGAACAGCCGGTCGCCGTGGAGCTCGATGACCTCGTCGGCCATCGCGGCCAGCAGTTCGAGGGTGCGCGGGCGTCGGAGGTTGCGTGCCAGCTGGACCCGGGCCCAGACCTCGGCCTTCTGGTCGGCCGCCGTGGGCGCGGGGGCCGCTTCGGGGGCGGGCCCGGCCGCCTTGGGACCCCTGCCCAGGATGCGGTCAACCACGGCCGGCCTCGGCCGCGCCGGGGGCGAGGTAGCGCAGCAGCGCGGCCAGCTCGCGACGCAGGTCCGCGCGCGCCACCACCCGGTCCACGAACCCGTGGCGGAACAGGAACTCCGCGCGCTGGAACCCCGGCGGCAGCTCCTGGCCGATGGTCCCGGCGCCGACGCGAGCGCCCGCGAAGCCGATCAGCGCGTTGGGCTCGGCCAGGTTCACGTCGCCCATCGCCGCGTAGCTGGCGAACACGCCGCCCGTCGTGGGATCGCTCATCACCGAGACGTACGGCACGCCCGCGGCGCGGAGCCGCTCGAGGGCGGCCATCGTCTTGGCCAGCTGCATCAGCGCCAGCGTGCCCTCCTGCATCCTCGCCCCGCCGGACGCCGACACGATGACCAGCGGCACGCGGGCGGCCAGCGCGCCCTCGGCGGCGCGGGCGACCTTCTCGCCCACCACCGCGCCCATCGATCCGCCCATGAACCCGAAGTCCATGACCAGGATCGCGACGCGGTGATCCTCGATCAGGCCGAACCCCCAGACGGCGGCGTCCGTGAGGCCGGTGGCGAGACGGGCGGCCGCGAGCCGATCCGGGTACGGCTTCTGGTCCACGAACCCGAGCGGGTCCTGGGACGAGAGGCCCGGGTCGCGCTCCTCGAAGGTGCCCGGGTCCAGCAGATGCGCCAGCCGCTCGGCCGACGAGACCCGGAAGTGGTGGCCGCACGACGGGCACACCCGGAGCGACTTCTCGAGCGCCTTGTTGAACAGCTGCTCCGAGCAGGACGGACAGCGCGTCCAGAGCTTCTCCGGGAACGTGTCGCGGCGGGGCCGGAAGTCCGGGAACTTGACGGGCATCAGGCGGGCCCCCCGTGGACGCCGGCGCCCAGGTCCGCGAGGGCGGCCAGTCGCCGGGCGCTGCCCTCGTGCACCCGCGGCAGCCCGGGTCCGCCGGGCCGAGCGGCGCGCCAGGCAACCCAGGCCACCCCCACGAGCGACAGGGCGGCCGACGTGATGGCGCCGCCGACGAGCAGCGGACGAGCCGGCGAGCGGGGGCCCGCGGCCCGCGCCACG
>JAJXTS010000088.1 GCA_021783595.1 Chloroflexota bacterium
CGTCGATCGCGGTGGCGCACCTCGCGTGGACGTGGCGGCAGGCGCTCGCCGATGACGCCGCCCCGGCGGGCGACGGCGCCGACGCGGGGCCGGGCAGCGGGCCCGATCCGGGCAGCGCGAGCGCCGCGTAGCACCCGGCCGCCGGGTGCCGGGCCGGACAGCCTGCGGCGGGCGCAGTTGGTCGGCCCCGGTCAGCCCTGACCCGGCCCCCGCGGCGACGGCGGCACCTCGGCCCGGAACCCGGGCGGCAGCTGCCCGGCCGCCGCCAGCCGCCGGACGACGAAGCTGTAGTAGTCGTCCACCTTGGCCGTGACGCGCGGCCAGGAGAACTCGGCGGCGCGGACCGGCCCGCCGGCGCGGAACGTGGCGGCCAGCGTCTGGTCCGAGATGAGTCGCTCGATCGCCGCGGCCAGCTCCTTGGGCTCGCGCGGCGGCACCAGCAGCGCCTCGCGACCGCGCCGCACCACGCCCTTGTAGCCGTGGATGTCCGACGCCACGATGGGGGCGCCCGCGGCCATCGCTTCCAGCAGCACGATCCCGAACGACTCGCGCCCGGTGGCCGGCGAGCAGTACACGTCCGCCGTCCGGAAGAGCTGGAGCTTCTCGTCGTCGGAGACGCGGCCCAGGAACTCCACCCCGCGCAGCCGCCGGGTCGCCACGTACCGCCGCGCCTCGCGCTCCTGCGGTCCGCCGCCCACGAGCAGCAGACGGGCGCCGACACCGTCCCTGCGGATCTGGCGGTAGGCCTTGAGCAGGTCCAGCACGCCCTTTCGGGGCTCGAACCGTCCCACGAACAGGATGTTGGGCGTCCCGTCCTGCCAGCGCGCCAGCGGCACCGCGCGCCCGTAGCGCTCGGCGTCCACCCCGTTGGGGATCACCTTGTAGTCGCCCGGGAAGTACCGATCGATGAAGTGGCGCGCGGCCGCCGACACCGCGATCCGCCCGTGAAGCCGCTCGGCGTAGCCGCGCAGGGCCCGGCTCCCGAACTCGTACGCCGGCGACCAGCCGCCGTAGGCGTGGAACGTGCCGATGTTGACCGACGTGGACTCGCGCAGCACGACCAGCGACAGGAATGGCACGAACGGCTCGTGGAAGTGCAGCAGGTCGAACCGCTCGCGCTCCAGCACCGCGCGCACCTGGCTGATGTACCGGGGAGAGATCGTGACCGTGCCCATCGAGCCGTTGGACGGCATGGAGAAGCCCTTGCCCAGCCGGATCACGTCACCCTCGGACGAGCGCTGCAGCCCGTGCGACGAGGTGATGATCCGGACGTCGTGGCCGCGAAGTCGCAGGTTCTCGTAGAGGAAGCGCACGTGCTGGGTGACGCCCCCTGGCAGCGGGTAGACGTACGGGGAGACCAGCCCGATCTTCACCCCGCGAAGCCTACTCGCCCCGGTACAGCGGCGGGCGCTCTTTCCCCCCGGGGTAGCCGAGATCGCGACCCGTGCCGTCGCGCCGGATTCGCCCGGCCGCCTCCTGGCTGAAGTCCCGGGCGTACTTGCGCAGCTGGCGGCCGTACACGCCGACCTGGCCGACGCTGCCGTGGAACGTGCCGTGGTGCTGGGTGCTCCGGGCGGCGATGGCGGCGCGGTAGTCACCGGCGGTCCGACCCGGGAAGGTGGTCCAGGCCGACCCGACGGCTGACTTGATGTGCGCGTCGCTGTTGCCCACGAACGCGAGGTCGTGCTCGCGCGCGAACCGCTGGGCACGGGCATGGCCCCACTTCCCAAGGGCGGTGGGGTTGAACGTCTCGATGGTGTCCGGGCGGACGGCCGGGTTGTCCGCCAGGAGCAGCCTGCGCAGCACCCAGCCCTGCGCGCACAGGTGGGTCGGGACGAAGGGATGGGTTGGGATCGCGATCCCGCCCTGGTCGTGGACCGCCTCGATGGACCACTCGAGGCTCTTCCACGCGGGCACCCGCTGCTCCAGGAACAGCCCGAGCAGGTGGCCGCCGCGCGTGGTGATCTCCTCGCCCACGACGACCGCCACCCGCAGGCCGTGGTCGCCGGCGTAGGCCCGGCCCGCCAGCGCCGCGTCGATCCGCTCGTGGTCGGTGATGGCCACGAGGTCCAGGAACCCCTCCGCCTCGACGTGCTCGAGCACGTCCACCACCGAGTCCGTCCCGTCCGACGCCCAGGTGTGGACGTGGAGGTCGGCCCGGCCGAGCCGGTCCATCGGTTCGGCCGTCATGCGCCACCGTCCTTTGCCGGCGCCCCTGTGGCACCCTGGGTGTCCTCGCCCCCCGCCGCGCCCACGGCCAGGTCGGGCCAGATGGGGTGGAACGCCCCGAACCACTGCTCCGGCCCGTCCGCGAGCAGCGTCTCGAAGGCGGCGGCCATGCTGGTCGTGACCCGGGTGACCCGCTCTCGGAGGCGCCCCTCGGCGGGCACCTCCAGGCGGATCAGCCGACCCCGGTACCGCAGGTGCGCCGCCCGCCGCGCCGAGCACACGTAGATGGGCAGCCCCGTCTCCACCGCGAGCAGCGCCGGGCCGGCGGCAAGCGGCGCCGGGTGGCCGAAGAACGGCACCGGGATGCCGTTGTGGAGCAGGTCGCGGTCCGAGACCATGCCCACCGACTCGCCGCGCCGGATGGCCGCCAGCAGCGCGTGCCGGGCGTCCCGCATGTCCACCACGTTCACCCCCACGCGCCGCCGCGACGTCTCGAACCAGCGTGCGATCACGGGGTCGCCGACGATCTCCATGGGCGCGGTGACGGGGTGGCCCACCATGTCGCTGACCACGACCACGGGGACCTCGATCGATCCGTAGTGCATGCCCGTCAGGATCACGGGCCTGCCGGACCGCAGGGCCTCGGTCGCCTCGCCGGGCGTCTCGATGTCCATCCGGGCGAGGGTCTGCGCCGCGGTCTGGGAGCCCGCCCGGGCCATCTCGAGGTAGTAGCGTGCGGCGTGCCGGAACGCGCGCCGGACGATCCTCTCGAGCGCGTCGGGATCGGTGGCGGCGCGCCGCACCAGGGCCGAGCCCCGGCCCTGAGCCGCGAGCCCCTCGCACACGCGCCCCAGGTTCGCGCGCGCCTGGGCGGCCTTCGCCGGGGCCGCTCGGTACCACAGCTCGCCGATGGCCTCCGCCGCGGCGACCAGCGGCGCCTCCGGCAAGCGGCCCAGCAGCCTGGTCCCCGCGACGATGGCGGAGCCGCGCCAGCTCCAGCCGCGAGATGCGCCCGGGTCGGCGCCGTCCGGCGCCGGACGGCTCGCGTCAGCGCTCACGCAGAGGGCTCGCCGGGCCCCGCGGGCGACTCGGCCGGTCTCGCAGGGGGCGCCGCCACGCCCGGCCTGCCCGCCAGCATCTCGTTCGCCCGCCACTCGAGCGCGGCCGCCTCCTCGTCCGTGGACGGCCAGATGGGCTTGAAGCTGTACCACTGCGCGGGCGCCCGGGCGATGGTTCGCTCCAGTGCGTCGGCGATGTGCTGCGTGGCTCGCTGCAGGTCGGCCGGGTTCGAGCTGGGCACGGTGAACGCGTCGTCCGCGTTGACCTCGAACAGCCCGTCCGGGGTGCGCCGGACCTCCATGAACACGATGGCGGAGCCCGTCTTCGCGGCCAGCACCGCTGGGCCGGCCGGGAGCGTCGTCCACGCGCCGAACAGCCTCACGGGGATGCCGTCCTCGCGATACCCCCAGTCCACGAGCAGCGCCAGGAGCTGGTTCTTGCGCAGGATGGAGAACAGCTCGCGCAGGTTCCGCCAGGGCACGACGTGGACGCCCCAGTCCTCGCGATTCCGGCGCAGGATCTCGAAGATCTCCGGGAACGCCGAGTCGTCCGCGACCACGTTGGCCGGCAGCCCCCGCCAGGCGACGCCCGCGGCGACCGCCTCGTTGTTGCCCACGTGCCCGGCGCACACGATCATCGACTTGCCGTGGGCCTGCCACGCCTCGATGATCCGGTCCACGCCCGTGCCGGTGGTGAGGCTCGACACCGCCTCCACCGGCTGCGCGGGCAGCCGCATGATCTCCACCATGTAGTGCGCGTACTCGCGGTACGCGCGCAGCGCCATCCGCCGCACCCGCGGGTTGTCCGGCGGCAGCCCCATGACGCGGCCGAAGTTCGCGTCCACGAAGTGGCGCTTCTTGGGCCAGGCCAGATACGAGATCTGGTTGAAGCTGCCGATCACGGGCACCGTCAGCCGTGTCGGCAGGTGGACGAGGGCCGCCGCCATCGACCGGTAGGCGATGACCGCGGCCTTCTCCACGATGCGCGGAGGGGTGGACTCGAGGCGCCGGTGCGGCGCCTCGAGCTTCTTGTCCTTCGTGTCGGTCACTCGCTCGCGGCTGCCTTCGCCCTCTTGGCCGTCGCCCGCGTGGCCGAGGGCCCTCTCGGCTCCTCGGTGCCGACGAGCGTCTCGTTGTCGTCACCGCGGATGAAGGCCTCGACGCGCTCGCGGGCGACGTCGTCATGGATCTGGATCGGCGGGCTCTTCATGAAGTAGCTCGACGGCGCGACAAGGGTACCCTGCAGGCCGCGATCGAGGCCGATCTTGGCGCACCGGACCGCGTCGATGATGACGCCGGCCGAGTTGGGGCTGTCCCAGACCTCGAGCTTGAGCTCCGCCTTGAGCGGCACGTCGCCGAACGTCGTGCCCTCCATGACGATGTGGCAGTACTTGCGGTCCTTGAGCCACGGCACGTAGTCGCTCGGGCCCACGTGGATGTTCTCGGGGTCGATGTCGTAGTCGAGCATCGAGGTGACCGCGTTGGTCTTGCTGATCTTCTTGGACTCCAGGCGCTCGCGCTCGAGCATGTTGAGGAAGTCCGTGTTGCCGCCGAAGTTGAGCTGGTACGTGCGGTCGAGGCGGACGCCGCGGTCCATGAACAGGCGGGTCATCACGCGGTGCGTGATCGTCGCGCCCACCTGGCTCTTGATGTCGTCGCCGATGACCGGCAGGCCTGCCGCGGCGAACCGGCGCTGCCAGTACGGCTCGCGGCCGATGAACACCGGGATGGCGTTGACGAACGCGACGCCCGCCTGGAGCGCCTGCTCGGCGTACCACTTGGTGGCCTCCTCGCTCCCCACCGGGAGGTACGAGACCAGCACGTCCACCTGTCGGTCCTTGAGGATGCCCACCACGTCGGCCGTGGGGCCGGGCGCCTTCTCGATGACCTGGGACAGGTACTTGCCGAGGCCGTCGTGTGTCATGCCCCGCTCGACGGTGACGCCGACGCGCGGGACGTCCATGAACCGGTACGTGTTGTTCTGGCCGGCGTAGATGGCTTCGGAGAGGTCCTTGCCGACCTTGGTCACGTCCACGTCGAACGCGGCGACGAACTCGATGTCGCTGACGTGGTAGTCGCCCAGCTGGACGTGCATCAGGCCCGGGACGAAGTCCTCGGCCTTGGCGTGCTCGTAGTAGTAGCGGCCCTGGATGAGGGAGCTTGCGCAGTTGCCGACGCCGACGACGGCGAGCCGGATCTTCTTCCGGGGTGCGTCGGGCATGCTCTCGCTAAGGGTCACGTTCGACCTCCGTTTTCGGGGTGCTCGGCGCGCCCCCGCCCGCTATCCCTCCGAGGCGGCTGCCTGGCGGAGCGTGGCGGCGATGCGCTGGATGGTCGTGATGGTGGCGAGGAGCGCGATCAGGCCGAGGGCCGTATCGATGACGAGGTCGCCGGATCCCGACGGGCCCACGCCGGCGATGCCGGCCCACACGAGGCCGACGGTGAGGATCACGAGGCGGACCTCGCGCGGGGCGAGGCCCACGTTCGCCATGCCGGTGCCGGGGGCGAAGCCCAGGCTCTCGGCCTTGGCGCGGGTGTAGCTGACCATGAACGCGGAGGCCATGGCCGCCGACGAGAGGATCGCCACCGGATTGAGGCCCGCCGCCAGGCCGCCGGCCGAGATGCCGACGTACACGACGCCCTCGCCCCAGCGGTCGAAGGTGGAGTCCATGAAGGCGCCGACCTTGCTCACCCGGTTGGTCGCACGCGCGAGCGCCCCGTCGAACAGGTCGAACACGCCGCCGAAGATCACGAGGATCCCGGCCGGCAGCCAGAGCTGCGCCCCCGCCGCAACAGCCGCGACGACGGCGATGAGGAACCCGATGACGGTCAGCGCGTTCGGGGACAGGCCCAGCCGGCCCAGGCCGATCGCGATGGGGGTCATCAGCCCCCGGATCCGCGCCCGGAGCTCGGGCGAGACGATCGAGCCGCTCACGGTTCCTGCCTCCCTGTTGGCTCGGCGGTGGCGAGGCCCAGCGCCCGCGCCTCGCGGACGCGGAGGGCCTCGAACGCCTCCGGCACGATGGTATGCAGGGTCACGCGACCCTGGCGTCGCGCCCGCACGAGGCCGGCCTCGCGAAGCTTGGCCAGGTGCCACGAGACGAGCGGCTGGGAGAGGCCGACCCGGTCGACCAGTTCCGTCACGGTGGCCGGCCCGTCGGCCAGCAGCCGCAGCAGGCGCAAGCGGTTCACGTCCGCCAGGATCTTGTAGATGCGGCGCAGCTCGCGCAGGTCGTCGGGCTGGTCGACGACGTTGGCGATGGTGCTCCGGATCCGAGCCGGGGAGGGTGACACGGGCTAGCGCGAACCTCGATGGTCGATCGCAACCGCAGTTCCATCAATCGCGGTTGATATCAACAGGCGTTGATCCTAAGTGGGCGAACACCGGGTGTCAACCCCGGTTCGCGGCACCCCGGTTCGCGGCACCGGGCGCAGCGCCGCCGGTCGCCGCCATCGAGGGGGACCAGGGGCAGGGCGCGTCGGCCCGCGAGGTCCGCGACCCGGTGCGGGCCATGGGCGCCCAGGGGGTCGGCACGGGCGGGCGCGTTCCCGCGTGCTCCCCGACAGGATCCGCCGCCGTGCCGCTGGCCCCGTACACTCCCCGCGTGGAGCGACGCTCGTCCGGTGCGGCCCTGGTCCTCCTGGCCGTGATGGGGGCCGGGGCGTTCCTCGCCGGGCTCGAGCTGATGATCACCGCGGTCGCGCTGCCGGCGATCGTCAGCGATCTCGCGGGCTGGCAGCGCCTCCGCGAGGCCTCGTGGATCATCAACGGCTACCTGCTGGTCTACGTGGTCGTGATGCCCCTGGCCGGCCGGCTTGGCGACCTGTGGGGCAACCGGCGGCCGTTCCTGGCGGCGATCGGGGTGTTCACCCTCGGCTCGCTGCTCGCGGGCGCGTCGCAGTCGCTCGAGTGGCTGATCGCGGCCCGGCTGGTGCAGGCGATCGGCGGCGGGGCGCTGATCCCGCTCGCCACGTCGGCGGCCGCCCACCTGTACGAGGGGCACGCCCGGCCGCGGGCGCTCGGGGTCGTTGGCGCCCTGACGTTCCTGGGC
Organism: Chloroflexota bacterium; assembly: GCA_021783595.1. Taxonomy (GTDB): domain Bacteria; phylum Chloroflexota; class Limnocylindria; order Limnocylindrales; family CSP1-4; genus CAIXZV01. The sequence continues at coordinate 7,280 of JAJXTS010000088.1, forward strand.
ATGGCCGCCGGGCCGTTCCTGGGTGCGGCGATCCTCGACGCGGCCCATCCCGACGCCGCCATCGCCCGGCTGGGCCTCCCGTCCGACGGCACCGCCGCCGCCCTGCTCGCGCCCTCGTGGCGCTGGATCTTCTACGTCAACGTGCCGGTCGGTCTCGTCGCCCTTGCGCTGACCTGGGCCGCGGCCGCCGACTGGGACACGCCCCGCCGGCCCGGCCGCCTGGACCTGGCGGGGGCTGGGCTCGTGGCCGCCGCGCTGGTTGGCACGCTCGGCGCGCTCACGCTGTTGGGCAGCGGCTCGGGTTCCGGGGCCGGCGGGCTGGACCCGGTCGTCGCGGTCCTGGCGCTGGCGGCGCTCGCGGTCGTCTCCCTGCCGCTGGCCGTCTGGCACGGCTTCCGGGCCCGCGACCCGTTCCTCGACCCCCGCCTGTTCCTCAGGCCGTCGTTCGCGTCGGCGGCGCTGGTGTCGCTGCTCACGGGCTACGGGCTGGCGACCGCGATCGTGGGCGCGGCGGTGTTCGTGGACCGCGTCCTGTACGGCGGGCCCGACCAGCAGCGGGTGGCCTTGGGGGCGCTCGCGGCGGCCACGGCGATCGGCGCGCTGGTGTCCGGCTGGGCGCTCCGAGCCCTCGGGCTCCGGCTGGTCTCGGTGGCGGGTCTGGCGGCGTCCGTCGTGGCGCTCGTGGCCATGGCGGGCTGGACGCCCGACACCGGGATTCCCGCCGCCGCGGCCGCCCTCGCGCTCTTTGGGGCCGGCTTCGGGCTGACTGTCACCCCGCGCACGGCCGCCGCGGCGGCGGCCGTGGACCCCTCGGCGTACGGCGCCGCGGCCTCGGTGGTGACCGTGGCCCGCATGGCGGGGATGGCGGTCGGCCTGGCGATCCTGACGGCCTACGGCTCCACGACCATCGACCACCTGTACGACCAGGTCTACGCCACCGCAGACGCCTACAAGCAGTTCGTCCCCGCGGCACTTCGCGACCGGCCGCTCAAGGACGGCCAGGTGGTGGCGGCGCTGGAGGCGTGGGCGGCCCGCGAGGCGGCGCAGGTCATGGTGGGCGTGTTCCTGCTGGCGGCGGTCGTGACGGCAGCCGCCATCGTGCCCGCGCTCCTGCTGGGCGGCCGGCGGCGTATCCTCGCGTCAGAGGGGGCGCCCGCTCCGGGGCCCTAGGAGCGGAGACGCCCATGCCGTCCCCCACGCCGAGCAGCGCCGACGCGGACACGCCGGCGACCGTCGTGCGCGGCATCGCGCGGGTCGGCGGGCGGAGCGTCGTCATCGGCGGCCGCGAGGACCTCGCCGAGCTGCTGCGCGACCCGGCGACGACGGTCTGGGTCGACGTCACGGCCCCCGAGGGCGTTCCCGTGACGGACATCGCCGCCCTGCTCGACCTGCATCCGCTCGTCGCCGAGGACATCGCCGAGCGCAACCAGCGCGCGAAGTTCGAGGAGATGGACGGATCGATCCACATCGTGATGTTCGCGGTGCGGTACGAGGCCGGTACCGTGGACACCGTGGAGGTGGACCTGGTCCTCGGCGGGCGCTCGTTGCTGACGGTGCACGACGCGGGATTCGACCCGTTCGCGCTCGACCAGCTGCGGAGCGACCCGGCTGGCGTGCTGGGGCGGGGGACCGACTACCTGCTGTACTCGATCACCGACGGGCTCGTGGACGCGCTCTTCCCGGTGATGGACGCCATCGAGGACCAGATCGACGATCTCCAGGACGAGGTCATCCGCAAGGCGACGCCCACCACCCTGGAGCGGCTGTTCGCCCTCAAGCGCCAGCTCATCAGCCTGCGCCGCGCCACCTCGCCCGCCCGGGAGATCTTCAACCAGCTCACGAACCGCGACCTCGCGCTGGTCTCGGCCGGCCACGTCGTCTACTTCCGCGACGTGTACGACCACCTCATCCGGGTGACCGACGAGCTCGACAACGACCGCGACCTGGTGGCCGGCACGCTGGACGTCTACCTGTCCACGGTCAACAACAACCTGTCGGTGACCATGAAGCGCCTGACCGGCGTGACCGCGGTCCTGGCCGGGATCGGCGCCTTTGCCGGGATCTTCGGCATGAGCGAGGCCGGCTCCGCGTTCGCGGGAACCGAGGCCGTCGGGTTCTGGCTCGTCACGGGCGGGGTGTTCGGCCTGGCGCTCGTCCTGGCCTGGGTCCTGCATCGGATCGACTGGATCTAGCCGGCCCCGCGCCCCGCCGCCTGGTGCCCGGCCCCGCGCCGCGCCCGGCGCGCTGGTGCCCGCCAGAGGTGGCTGACGAGGTGGTTCGAGTCTCGCGAAACTACCGCGCCTGAGTACCTGACAAGTCGGGCATGGCGCGGCGCGAGAGCTCCCGCACGGCCCGCCGCCGACGCCTCGTCGTGGGTCCCGGACCGGGTGCCCCCAGCTCGCCTGCCGGCCCGACGCCGGTCCTGGGTCGTGCGTGGGTCTGGGCTCCGAGCCTCGGCGCGAGGCGCGAGGCAACCGTCCGGCGCGCTCGGGTAGTTCCGCGAGTTTCGAACGACCTTGCATGCAGCCTGCCGCGGGACGCGCCGCCGCCGGGCCGCGCCGGTTCG
>JAJXTS010000089.1 GCA_021783595.1 Chloroflexota bacterium
GCGGGCTATGCGGCCTACCGCGCGACCACGCGCCGCATGATCCCGTTCGTCTACTGATCCACCGCTCCCGATCCGCCGCGGCCACGAGCCGCGGGGCCGCGGGTGCCGCGGGGCCGCCGGGGCCGCGAGCCGCGTAGCACCCGCGGTGCCTCGGCTCGCGGGCGCTCCCGCCCGGGTCGCCGGGCCACGCTCCTACTCCACCGCCTCGCGCCTCGCCAGCTCCTTGAGCAACCGGTCCACGGCATCCCTGAACGGCGCCGTCACGGCCGGCGGCAGCGCGTCCCGCACCGAGTCCTTGGGCCCGTAGGCGGAGCGGGCGCGCAGGGCAACCTTCCTCAGATCGCCCAGCTCCCCGTCGCGCAGCTGGTCCGGGATGGGCTCCAGGTAGGACGCCCAGCGTGACGCGCCAGCAGCGCGGGCCGCCGCCAGCAGCGCGTCGCCTGCGCGAGCGGCCGCCAGGGCCGCCTCGTCGATCACTGGCCGCTCGTGGCGCGCGGGTCCGGCTGGGCGCCGGGACGCGCCCCTCGTCACGAACCCGCCGGCGCGATGCCGGGGCCCGGCTCCCCGCTCGCCCGGACGAGGACCAGCCCGAGCCGCTTGCGCTCCGAGCCGTTGACGAGGATGCGGAACGAGTAGTCGCCGGGGGCCGGGAACCGGATTCCGTAGAGATCCACGCTGAAGGTGACGATGTTGTCGCGTCCGTCGTCCTGGCCGTGCGCCATCAGCGACCCCGCGGCGGAGGTGACCTCGCCGCCGTCCGGGTCCAGGAGCACGATCCCCAGCTCGTGCCCGCGCCCTGTCTCCGGCGCCGTGACGAGCAGGCCCACGACCAGCGCCAGGTGCGCGTGGACCAGCGGGAACGAGGGCCCGCCGATGCGCGTGATGCCCCCGCCGAGGACGTGGAACTTGTGGCCTGGGTTGGTCTCGGCCGCGTCGGCCAGGAAGGCGTACTCGATGTCGGGCATGGCCCGATGGTATCCGCGCGGCTGGTCCGGCGCGAGCCGATGGCCGGAACCGGGCCGCGCGGCGGGTCAGCGGTCCCCCGCCGACGGCAGGGCCGCCACGCGCTTGCGCGCCGGGGCCATCTCGGGGAGCGGCAGGGCGGGCCCGGCGCTGATCCCGGGACGGCCGGCCTCGTCGGAGAACGTGACGTCCGAGAGGGGCACGAGGGGCTCACCGCGCAGGACGCGCGCCAGGTACTCGCCGGTCGCCGAGCCCAGGGTGCGGGCGACCTGCTCGGGGGTGCCCTCCGCGATGACGCGCCCGCCGCGCAGCCCGCCCTCCGGGCCGAGGTCCACCACCCAGTCCGCGGTCTTGATGACGTCGAGGTTGTGCTCGATGACCAGGACGGTGTTGCCGCTGTCCACGAGCCGGTGGAGCACGCTGAGGAGCTTGTCCACGTCGGCGAAGTGCAGGCCGGTCGTGGGCTCGTCAAGCAGGTACAGGGTCTTGCCGGTCGCCCGGCGCGACAGCTCGGTGGCCAGCTTGACGCGCTGCGCCTCGCCGCCCGACAGCGTGGTGGCGGGCTGGCCCAGGTGGACATAGCCGAGGCCCACGTCGAACAGCGTCTGCAGCTTGCCCCGCACGGTGGGCACGGCGTCGAAGAAGTGCAGCGCCTCCTCGACCGTCATCTCCAGCACGTCCGCGATCGAGCGGCCCTTGTAGTGGATCTCCAGCGCCTCCCGGTTGTAGCGCTTGCCCGCGCACACCTCGCACGGGACGTAGACGTCCGGCAGGAACTGCATCTCGATCTTGATGATCCCGTCGCCCTTGCAGGCCTCGCAGCGGCCGCCCTTGACGTTGAAGCTGAACCGCCCGGGCTGGTAGCCGCGGACCCTCGCCTCGGGCGTGCCGGCGTACAGCTCTCGGATGGGGCCGAACAGGCCGACGTAGGTGGCCGGGTTCGAGCGCGGCGTGCGCCCGATGGGGCTCTGGTCGATCTCGATGATCTTGTCGATGTGCTCGACACCCTCGACCGCGTCGTGGGCGCCGACGGGCTCGCGGGAGCCGGTGAGGTCCCGGGCCAGGGCCCGGTACAGCACCTCGTCCACGAGCGTCGACTTGCCGGAGCCGCTGACGCCCGTGACCGCGATGAACGTGCCGAGCGGGAACGTCACGTCGATGTCGCGGAGGTTGTGCTGCCGGGCGCCGCGCACGACCAGGTGCTTGCCGTTGCCACGCCGTCGCCGGTCCGGGACGGCGACGGAGCGATCGCCGCGGAGGAAGGCGCCGGTGATCGAGCGCGGCTCGGCCAGGGTCGCCTCCAGCGGGCCGTTGGCGATGATCTCCCCGCCGTGCTCGCCGGCGCCCGGGCCGATGTCGATCACCCAGTCCGCGGTCCGGATCGTCTCCTCGTCGTGCTCGACCACGAGGACGGTGTTGCCCAGGTCCCGCAGGCGGGTGAGGGTGGCGATCAGCTTGGCGTTGTCCCGCTGGTGCAGGCCGATGGACGGCTCGTCGAGGATGTACAGCACGCCCATGAGCGTGGTGCCGATCTGCGTGGCCAGCCGGATCCGCTGCGCCTCGCCGCCCGAGAGGCTGATGCTCGCCCGGTCCAGCGTGAGGTAGTCCAGGCCCACGTCCACGAGGAACCCGAGCCGCGCGACGATCTCCTTGAGGATCTGGCGGGCGATCGCCTGCTCGCGCTCGGTGATCCGGTCCGGCAGCGAGGCGGCCCAGTCCAGCGCCTCCGTCACCGACAGTCGTGACGTCTCCGCGATGTTGCGGCCGTCCACGGTGACCCCCAGCGTCTCGGGGCGCAGGCGCCGGCCACCGCAGGTGGGACAGGGCTTCTGGACCATGAACTTCTCGAGCTCGGCGCGGATGTACTCCGACTCCGTCTCCTTGAACCGCCGCTCGAGGTTGGTGACCACGCCCTCGAAGGTGGCCACGTAGGAGTTCTCGCCGCGCTCGTGCCGGTAGCGGACGACCACCTTCTCGTCCTTGGGCGCGTACAGCAGGTACTGCAGCGCCTCGGGCGGGAGCTGGTCCACCGGGGCATCGATCGACCAGCCGCGGCCGTTGAACACGGCGTCCGTGATCTTCATGCGCCAGCTGATCTCGGTGGGCATCTTGTTCCACGGGGCCAGGGCGCCGGCCCGGATGCTCTTGCGCCTGTCCGGGATGATCAGGTCCGGGTCCATGACCAGCTGCGAGCCGAGGCCGGTGCAGGTGGGACAGGCGCCGTGCGGCGAGTTGAAGGAGAAGCTCCGGGGCTCCAGCTCGTCGATCGTGGTGCCGTCGTACGGGCACGAGTAGCGCTCGCTGTAGCGGTGCTCCTCGAACGCCGGCGGCTCGCCCTCGCGCGCGACGGGGGCCACCACCGTCACGCCCTCGCCGAGGCGGAGCGCGGTCTCCACCGAGTCCGCGAGGCGGGTGGCGTCCGGGTCCGGGAGGGCCGCGCCGGTGGACGGGTCAACCGGGCGGCCCAGGTCGTCCGTGGCCCAGCCGCCCGGGTTCTCCGCGCGGCGGACGATGTACCGGTCCACCACGACCTCGATCGTGTGGCGCTTGTACTTGTCGAGCGTCGGCGCCTCGGCCAGGTCGTACTGGACGCCATCCACGCGAACGCGGACGAAGCCCTGCTTGCGGGCGCCCTCGAACACGCGGTCGCCCTCGGTCTTGCGGTCCTTGACGAGCGGGCCGAGCACCAGGAGGCGGGTGCCCTCCGGCAGGGCGAGGATCTGGTCCACGATCTGCTGCACCGTCTGGCGCTCGATCTCACGACCGCAGACCGGGCAGTGCGGGTGGCCGGCGCGCGCGTAGAGGAGGCGCAGGTAGTCGTAGATCTCGGTGACGGTGCCGACGGTGGACCGGGGGTTCTTGCTGGCACCCTTCTGGTCGATGGAGATGGCGGGGCTGAGCCCGTCGATCTGGTCCACGTCGGGCTTGTCCATCTGGCCCAGGAACTGCCGGGCATAGGCGCTCAGGCTCTCGACGTAGCGGCGCTGGCCCTCAGCGTAGATGGTGTCGAAGGCGAGGCTGGACTTGCCGCTGCCGGACAGCCCCGTGATCACGACGAGGCGGTCGCGCGGGAACGTCACGCTGACGTTCTTGAGGTTGTGCTCGCGCGCTCCGCGCACGACGATCCGGTCCTGGGGCACGTTCGCAGTCTAGCGAGTGCCGGCATTTCGCACACGCGTTCTGTTCCTGTCGCGGGCGGGCAGGGCGGCCGCGCGGCTGCCGCGGGTGCGGGGCCACCGCGGCCGCGCGTGATGCCACGGCCTCGCGCGCAGGCCGCCTCGCGCGATCAGACCAGCACGAGGCCCGTCGGCGGGTGGCGACCGGCCTCCAAGGCCGCGAGCACGTCGCTCGCGCGGAGGCGGGGGAGGTCGGCGAAGAGGCCCGGGTTGGCGCGCAGGAGTCGGCGATTGGCGCGGGTGCCGGCGATGGCGAGCAGGAACGCTTCGGTCGGGTCGTCGCGGCGCTTCAGGGCGATCCGGGGCTCAACGGCCTGGCCGTCCCGGAGGCGCATCTCGAGCTCGATCGCGGTGCGCTTCCGCTGGCCGAGCGGCGCCCGGGCGTGCGCCAGCAGGCTCCGCAGCAGGCGGGAACTGGCCTCGTCGCGGAGCGGCTCCGGGCCGGGATAGAGGCGAAGCCAGAGATCCAGGCCCAGCACGCTCGCAAGACGCCCGGCCTCGGCGATGGTGAGGGTGGGCGCCTTCGCGCGCTCGATCTTCGAGTAGCGCGGACGCGACACGCGCGCCGCCGCGGCCACGTGCTCCTGGCTCACGCCGAGCCCGAGCCTCGCCTCCCGCAGCTCGTCGGCGACGGTGCGGAGGGCGCGATCGCCCGTCCTCGTGCCCCGGTCGAAGGCCCGTTCCGTCGCTGGCATGACCGCAGTGTCCGGCCAGCCACTTGCCTCGGGCTTACGTCGCGTGCCCCCAGCAGCCAGGGCCCCCGCGGCTGTTCCCTCCGGCTACGAACTCGACACGACGCGCCGCCCAAGGGCGCATGGCGGCGTCCGGGCGGCCCCGTCCGTGCGGCGTCCTGGCCGGTGGAGCAAGAACCCGGCGCGGCGGGCCCCATTCGGCCGTGCCGGGGCGAGCCCGGAGGGCCGGACACGTCGCGCTCGTAGCCTCATGGAACAGAGGGCGCGGCGGGGGCGGGGGCCGTGCGGCGGCGGGGGCAGGGGCGGGGGCCGTGCGGCGGCGCCCCGACGCGTCAGGCCCGGTTCAGTAGCCCCGCGGGCGCCCTCGGCGAGCCGGCCGCTGACCGGTGCGCTTGCGGATGTTCGGGGTGACCGAATGGTCCCACGTCGGGCGGTCAAGCCAGTGCGCCTGCCAGCCCTGGCTCTCGTCATCGTGCTCGTCGCGGATGCCGGGGAACAGGTCGGTGGCGATCGCCCCGCCCGAGGCATCGCCGGAGTCGCCCCAGTCGCCGGTCGCGGGCTCCTCGCCAGCGGGCAGCACCGTGACCTCGGTGACCTCGATCGCCGTCCCCTTCCCCCCGTGCGCATGGCCGGCGCCCGGCCGGTGTGCCGCCGCCCGCTCCCTCGCCGGCAGCAGCGCGTCCTTCGCGGCCCGCTCCGCCGCGCGCGCCACCACCACCGACGCGTCCTCGTCCAGCACGCGCAGGCGGATCTGCTGGATCTCGTCGCGCAAGGCCGCCGCGCGCTCGAACTCGAGCTCCTTGGCGGCGGCCTTCATCTCGGCCTCCATGCGCGCGACCAGCTTCTCCACCTCGGCCCTGTCCGCCGCCGCCAGGTCCGCCGCCCGGCGCTCGGACGAGTACACGATCGTGCTCTCGGCCACGGCGCGCAGCCGATCGTTGATGTCGTGGATGCCCTTGATGATGGTCTGGGGCTCGATCCCGTGCTCGACGTTGTAGCGCTCCTGGATGGCGCGCCGCCGGTCGGTCTCGTCGAGGGCGACCCGCATCGAGTCCGTGACGCGGTCCGCGTACATCACGACGCGGCCCCCGGTGTTGCGCGCCGCCCGGCCGATCATCTGGATCAGCGACCACGCGCTCCGCAGGAACCCCTCCTTGTCCGCGTCGAGGATGGCGACCAGCGTCACCTCGGGCAGGTCCAGGCCCTCGCGCAGGAGGTTGATGCCCACCAGCACGTCGTACACGCCCAGGCGCAGGTCCCGCAGGATCGCCACCCGCTCGAGCGTGTCCACCTCGGAGTGGAGGTACTGGACCTTGACGCCCAGCTCCTTGAGGTAGTCGGCCAGGTCCTCGGCCATCTTCTTGGTGAGCGTGGTGACCAGCGCCCGCTCGCCGCGCTCCACGCGCTGGCGGATCTCGTCCAGCAGGTCGTCGATCTGGCCCTCGGTGGGGCGGACCTCGATCGCGGGGTCCACGATGCCCGTGGGCCGGATCAGCTGCTCCACGATGCGCTCGGACCGCTCCAGCTCGTAGGGGCCGGGGGTTGCGGACACGTACACCGCCTGGTTGACGTGCGCCTCGAACTCCTCGAACGTCAGCGGCCGGTTGTCCAGGGCGGACGGCAGCCGGAAGCCGAAGTCCACCAGGATCTCCTTGCGGGTCCGGTCGTTCTTGTACATACCCACGACCTGGGGGATGGTCATGTGGCTCTCGTCCACGATCAGCAGCCAGTCCGGCGGGAAGTAGTCCAGCAGCGTCCACGGCCGGCTCCCCGGCTCGCGCCCCGAGAGGTGCCGGCTGTAGTTCTCGATCCCGGAGCAGAACCCGATCTCGCGGATCATCTCCAGGTCGAACGTGGTCCGCTGGCGCAGGCGCGCGGCCTCGAGGGCGCGGCCCTCCGCCTCCATCTGGCCGACCCGCTGCTCCATCTCGGACTCGATGGTGGCGACGGCCGCGACGAGCTTGTCCCGCGGCGTCACGAAGTGGCTGGCCGGGAAGACGTTGAGCTCCTTGCGCTCGGCGAGCAGCTCGCCGGTGAGCGGGTCGATCTCGGTGATGCGCTCCACCTCGTCGCCGAAGAACTCGACGCGGACGATCTCCTCGGAGCTGGCCGGGCCGATCTCGAGCGTGTCCCCGCGGACGCGGAACCGGGCACGGGTGAGCGCCGCGTCGTTGCGCTGGTACTGGAGGTCCACGAGGTGCCGGAGCACGGCGTCCCGCCGGTACTGCCCCCCGACGCGCAGCCGCAGCACCGTTGCGCCGTAGTCCACCGGCGCGCCGAGGCCGTAGATGCACGACACGGAGGCCACGATGATGACGTCCCGGCGCTCGAACAGCGCGTGGGTGGCGGCGTGGCGCAGCCGGTCGATCTCCTCGTTGCGGCTCGAGTCCTTCTCGATGTACGTGTCCGAGCGCGGGAGGTACGCCTCCGGCTGGTAGTAGTCGAAGTAGCTGACGAAGTACTCGACCGCGTTGTCCGGGAAGAACTCGCGGAACTCCGCGTACAGCTGGGCGGCCAGCGTCTTGTTGTGCGCCAGCACCAGGGTGGGCCTGCCGTGCCGAACGATGGTCTGCGCCATCACGAACGTCTTGCCGGTGCCGGTGGCGCCCAGCAGCGTCTGGTGGCGCAGGCCGCGGCCGAGCCCGTCCACCAGGCGGTCGATGGCGGCGGGCTGGTCGCCGGTGGGCTCGAACGGGGCGACGAGGCGGAAGTCCGGCACGCTGGAATCCTACACGAGCGGCGTGCTTTCGCACATCCGTTCACCTTCGCCGGGCACGGGCATGGGACAAACGGGCCATAGGCCGCTGCGTCCGGATCCCAGACACTGCGCACGATCCCCGGCCGCGACCTTGGTCAGAAGGCGAGGCGGGTGCCCAGATTCGTCTCGCCGGGAGGGCACGGCAGGCCGAGCGGCAGGGCGGCCGCGCGACGGAGGCTTCTTGCGGTGGAGATGGAGTACAAGAACCCGTCGCGGCGGGGCCGCTGGGTCATCCTGCTGGGCCTGGTCCTGGCGGTCGGGGCCGCGGCCGGCTCCTTCTACCTGATCAGCACGGCCCAGCAGCAGGCCGGCCACGGGACGCTCCAGGTCACCACCGCGGTCGTTGCGGCCCGTCCGCTGCCGGCCAAGACGACGCTGGCGGCGAGCGACCTCGTCGTCCGCTCGGACATCCCGCTGGACGCCACCACCAGCATCCCGGGCGTGGTCGCCACGAGCACGGACCAGCTCGTGGGGCGGATCCTCGGGGTGGACGTGGCGCAGGGCCAGCTGGTGACCCTCAACCTCCTCACCTCAACGAGCGTCGGCGGACAGTTCTCCCTGCTCGGCCCCAACGAGACCGTGGCGCCCAACTCGGACGCGTGGCGCGCCGTGTCCATCACCGTCGCGGACGATCGCGCCGTGGGAGGCATGCTGGCGGCCGGCATGACCGTGGACGTCCTGATGAGCCTGGCCATCCCCCCGATCCCGTCCGCCGCCCCCAGCCCGGGCGCGACACCGGCGCCGGCCGCGAGCGGCGTCGCCTACGTCGCGGGCCTGAGCACCAAGGTGACCTACCAGAAGATGACGATCCTCGCCCGCCAGGGGACCTACTACATCCTCAAGGCCACCCTGCCCGTCGCCGAGGAGATCACCCAGGCGTCGCTCGACGGCGCGATGTTCACGCTCCTGCTGCGGCCCGACAAGGACGCGCGGATCCTCGACGTGTCGAAGCTGGGCGCCACGACGAGCCGGATCCTCCAGCGGTACGGGCTGCTGATCCCGCAGGCCTACCCGGTGGCCGGCGGGTTCCCGAGCAACCCGCCCATCCCGGCGATCACGCCGCCGCCGTCGCCCAGCCCCGCTGGCAGCGCGGTCCCGAGCCCTGCGGCCTCCGCCGGGGGCTGATCGCCCGCGCACCCGCCTCGCGCCCGCGCCGCTGACCCGGCGCTCCACCCTCGAGCCGCCCGGTCGGCACGGCCCGGCCGGGCGGCGCGACGCGCGCCAGGGGAGCTACGAGAGGGCCGCGAGCGCCGCCTCGAGGGCGGCCCGCACGATCGAGCGGGTCTCGTCGGGCGAGCCGCTCGTGTCGAGCACTCGGGTCGCCGCGGGTCGAAGCCGCTCCACGAGACCCGCCTGCGCGGCGACCCTCCGCTCCGCGTCGGCCGGCGGCGTCCCGCGGCCGGCCAGCCGCTCGCGCTGGGCAACCGGGTTGCAGGTGACAAGCCAGACCTCGTCGCACAGGGCGGCGAGCCCGCCCTCCACCAGCTTGATCGCCTCGATCGCGATGGCGGGGGCCCCGTCGCGCTCCGCCTGGTCGATCGCGGCGAGGATCTGCGGTCGCACCGCCGGGTGGACGAGCGACTCGAGCTCGCGCAGCTGCGCCGCGTCGGCGAACACGATCGCTGCGAGGGCCCGCCGGTCGAGGGTGCCATCGGAGCCTGCCACGGCGGGGCCGAAGTGGCGTAGCACCGCGTCGTGGGCGGGCTGCCCCGGGGCGGTCACGTCACGCGCCACCCGGTCGGCGTCCACGACCACGGCCCCGAGCTCCGCGAGCCAGCGCGACACCTGCGACTTGCCGCACCCGATGGGCCCGGTGATGCCGATCCGCACCGAGCGCCGGCGGCGCCCGGCGTCACGGGTCCCGCCGCCACCGACCGGCCGCTCGTCCGTCACGGCGCCTGGTCCTCGAGCTCCAGCCAAGCGTCCTCGGCCTCGGCGAGCGCCCGGCTCACGTCCGCCAGCTCGCTGGTCACGCGGCGCATCTCGACGAAGTTGGCGGCGACCGAGGGCTGGGCCACCTGGAGCTCGAGCTGCGACCTGCGGAGCCCGAGGCGGGCGAGCTCGGCGTTGAGGGCCTCGCTGCGCCGGCGGTACGCATCCTTGGACAGCTTCGGTCGCGCGGGCCGCGGCGCGGCCTTCGGAACCGCGGCCACGGCCAGGTCCGCGTCGCCGGGCCGCGCGCCGGCAGGGGCGGGCTTCGCCCTCGCGCCGGCCGGCCTCGCCTTCGCGTCATCGGCGGGTCGG
>JAJXTS010000090.1 GCA_021783595.1 Chloroflexota bacterium
GCGCCGCGGCGGCCGCGCTCGCGTGCCGGGCAGGCCCTGCCCGTGGCCCTGCCGGCTACTCGCCAGCCGGGCGAATCGACCCCGGCGGCACCATCGACTCGCCGCTGCCCGAGTCCACCTGCCCGACACCGCGCAGGTAGAAGCGGTTCACCAGGATGACCTCCTGCTCGTCCTCGCCGATCAGCGCGTCGCCCAGCCGCGCCACGGCGTCGATCACCGGCACGAACATCTCCGTGGACCGGTCCAGCAGGCGATCCGGCTCGGAGCCCGGGTGCATGAAGACCGTCCCGACCACGCGGAACGGGGGAAGCTCGAGCGCCACGAGGTACGGCACCTTGTGCACCCGCAGGGCAGCCCGCTCCGTCTCCGAAAGCGGCGGCAGGCTGTCCTCGCCGGCCGTGACCAGGATCAGGTCGTAGGGATCGACGCTCTTGAGGCCCGGTGCGGGGTCCAGGCTGGCCCCCGCCTCCGGCGGCCCCCACTCGACGCCCGAGATCGCGATGGCGTCGCGCCGGTTGAGCGCGTCCGACAGCCGGCCCGAGATCTCCATGCGCCCTCGCAGGCGCCAGTCCTCGGTGATGGCCGTGAACGCGACTCCGCGCGGGGCGCCGCGGTGCAGGGCCGCCGCATCCTCCGCGGGCGGCGGGGCGGCGGGGGGCTTGCGCCTCAGGAACCCGAACGGCACGTCGTCAGTCCTCTGCCTTGCCCGAGTTGGACCGGATGGTGTCCACGACGGTCGCGTCGGCCAGCGTGGTCGTGTCGCCCAGGATCCGGCCCTCGGCGATGTCGCGCAGCAGGCGCCGCATGATCTTGCCCGAGCGGGTCTTGGGCAGGTCGGGCACGAACATCAGGAACCTGGGCCGCGCGATGGGGCCGATGACGTAGGCAACGTGCTCCCGGAGCTGGACCGCGAGCGCGTCGGAAGGCTCCCGGCCCGCCTTGAGGATGACGAACGCGAAGATGGCCTGGCCGCTGATGGCGTCGCTCTTGCCCACCACGGCCGCCTCCGCGACCGAGCCGTGGTCCACCAGCGCGGACTCGACCTCGGTGGTGGAGATCCTGTGGCCGGCCACGTTCATGACGTCGTCCACGCGGCCGAGCAGCCACAGGTAGCCCTGCTCGTCGCGCTTGGCGCCGTCGCCCGCGAAGTACATCCCGGGGAAGCGGCTCCAGTACGTCTGGCGATAGCGCTCCGGGTCGCCGTAGATGCCGCGCAGCATGCCCGGCCACGGGCGGGTGAGCACGAGGTACCCGCCACCGCCGGGCGGCACGGACTTGCCCTCGGCGTCCACCACGTCCGCCTCGATGCCCGGCAGCGGGAACGTCGCCGAGCCGGGTTTGGTGGTGGTCACGCCGGGCAGCGGGGAGATCATGATCTGCCCCGTCTCCGTCTGCCACCAGGTGTCCACCACGGGCGCCTTGCCGCCGCCGATGACCTCGCTGTACCAGCGCCACGCCTCCGGGTTGATCGGCTCGCCCACCGAGCCCAGCACGCGCAGCGACGTGAGGTCGTGGCGCGCGGGGATCTCCTCGCCCTGCTTCATGAACGCGCGGATCGCCGTGGGGGCGCAGTAGAGGACGCTGACCTTGTACTGCTCGACGATCTCCCACCAGCGGTCCCAGCTGGGCTCGTCGGGGGCGCCCTCGTACAGGATCCCGGTGGTGGCGTTGGCGAGCGGGCCGTAGACGATGTAGCTGTGGCCGGTCACCCAGCCGATGTCGGCTGCGCACCAGTAGACGTCGTCGGGCTTGATGTCGAACACGGCCCAGTGGGTGAACATCGCGCCCAGGAGGTAGCCGGCCGAGGTGTGCAGGATGCCCTTGGGCTTGGCGGTGGTCCCGGACGTGTACAACAGGTAGAGCATGTGCTCGCTGTCCACCGGGACGGGGGCGCAGGCCTCGGGCTGGCGATCCACGATGTCGTGCCACCACACGTCGCGGCGGGGGACCATGTGGGCGCCGTCCCCGAAGCGGTCCACCACGATGACGTGCTCGATGGACGGCGCGTTGGCCGCGGCCTCGTCGGCATGGTGCTTGAGGCCGACCTTCTTGCCGCGCCGCCAGCCGCCGTCCGCGGTGATCAGGACCTTGGCGCCGCAGTCGTTGATCCGGTCCGCGAGCGCCTCCGCGGAGAACCCGCCGAACACCACGGTGTGCGGCGCGCCGATCCGGGCGCAGGCCAGCATCGCGATGGGCAGCTCGGGGATCATCGGCAGGTAGATGGCGACGCGGTCCCCCTTCCGGACGCCCAGCTCCACCAGCGCGTTGGCCGCCTTGCTGGTCTCGCGCATCAGGTCCGCGTAGGTGAGCGTGCGGGTGTCGCCCGGCTCGCCGATCCAGTGGTAGGCGACCTTGTCGCCGAGGCCGCGCTCGACGTGGCGGTCCACGCAGTTGTAGGCGATGTTGAGCTCGCCGCCCACGAACCACTTCGCGAACGGGAGCTCCCACTCGAGCGTCTCGCCGAACGGCGTGAACCAGGAGATGCGGTCAAGGGCCTGCTGCCGCCAGAAGCCCACCGGGTCGGCGGCCGCCTCCTCGTACAGGGCGGCGGTGGCGTTGGCGCGGGACGTGAACGCCGGGTCAGGCGGAAACAGCCGACGCTCGACGAAGAGGTTCTCGATCTCCGGTCCGCTCTGGGCCTGGGACGCGTCGCTCACCCGGAACCTCCCGCTGCCAAACTGGGTGCCCGACATTCTACGCGCGGGCGCGACGGGGGCCGTCGGCAAACACTCGGCACAGCGGCCGGGGGGGGCGGCGCGCGCCTCGGCCGGCCGGTCCGCCTGGCCCGCCCGGCGGGTCAGTCGCTGTCGGCGGCCAGGTCCTCGTCAGTCGGGCCGCCGCGGTCCGCCACGGGGGCGTCGGCGGGCGCGAGGACCACCCGCTGGGGGCGCGGGATCTCGATCCCGTCGGCGGCGAAGGCGGCCAGCAGCCGCTTGCGCAGCTCGCCGCCGGCGGCCCACTGCTCGGACGCCCGGACCAGGCCCAGGATCTTGATGGTCACGCCGTAGTCCCCGAGCGCGGAGATCCGCTCGACGTGCGGGGCCTCCAGGACCCGGCGGCGCCAGGCCGGGTCGGCGGCCATGCCCCGACCGACGCCGTTGATGACCTCGGTCGCCTTCTCCATGTCCGTGCCGTAGGCCACGGTCACGTCCTGGTTGATCCGCGCCCAGGTCCGGGTGAGGTTGGACGCCACGGTGATCTGGCCGTTGGGGACCGTGTGGACCACGCCGTCGAGGTCCCGCAGGGTGGTCCGGCGGAGGCTGAAATCCTCGACCGAGCCGGAGACCCCCGCGATGGTGACCACGTCGCCCTTGCTGTACTGGTTCTCGAGCAGGATCAGGGCGCCGTTGAAGTAGTCCTTGACGAGGCTCTGGGCGCCGAAGCCCACCGCGATCCCGACGATGCCGAGGCCGGCGACCGCGGGGCCGATGTTGAGGCCCAGCTGGGACAGGCCCATGACCAGCGCGACGATCACGATGAACGCCCTGACAATCGCCGTCAGGAGCGTGTCCAGCGTGTCCATCCGCTTCTTGACCTCGACCGCGGACAGCTCCTGGGCCGTCCCCTCGGTCGTCTCGCGGTCCAGGGCGGCGCGGACGACGCCCCGGATGACACGGCTGGCCAGCGCGATCAGGACGAGCGCGATGACGGCGATCAGGAGCACCGGCACGACGACGTCGCGCCCGAACCCGTACAGCCACGGGCCGACGTTGGAGACAATCCAGGTGCCGAGGTCGCGAGGGATGGTCATGGATGCAGCGTACCGCGCCCGGGGCGTCGCGCGACGGCGACCGTCCTGCGACGACGACGGCCGGACGCGCTGGCGTCCGGCCGGGTCTGATCGGGTTTCGGGCGGTCCCTCGAGGGCCGCGACCTCAGGCCGGGGTGGCCCCCAGCCGGACGGACACGGCCGCCGCCGTCTCCCGGGCCGCCTGCGCGAGCTCGGGGACGCGCCCGGGGGTCACGCGATACGCGGGTCCCCAGACGTCCACGGCCGCGATGACCCCGCCGCGCGCGTCGTGGACGGGCGCGGCGACGGCGTTGAGCGACGCGTCGTACTCGCCGAATGCGGTCGCGAAGCCTCGCCGTCGCACGCGGGCCAGCTCCTCGAGCAGCGGCTCGAGCTGCGTGATCGTGCGATCCGTGTACCGGCCCAGCCCGCGCTTGACGAGCCGGAGGACGTCCCGCTCCGGCATGGCCGACAGGATCACCTTGCCGGCCGCGACCGAGTGCAGCGGGGCGCCGCGACCCGTCCAGTCGCCCACGGCGACGAGGTTGGGCCCGTCGGCCTGGGCGACGGTCATGAAGGCGTCGTCGCTCAGCACGCCGATGCCCGTCGTCTCGCGCGTCGTCCGAGCCAGGCGGTCCAGCTCGGGCATGGCGATGGCCCGCAGGTCCAGCGTGGACTCGGCCCGCTCGGCGAGCCGGATCACGACCAGGCCCAGTCGGTACTTGCCCGACTCCTCGTCCTGCTCCACCAGGCCGCGCTTCTGCAGCGTGGCGAGCAGGCGGGACGCCGTGGACTTGTGGAGGCCGAGCCGGCGCGCCAGCTCGGTCACGCCGGCCTCGCCGGTGCTCTCCCCAAGGGCCAGCAACAGGGCCGCCGCGCGGTCCACCGACCGAACGGCGTTCCCGTCGAGCGTCATGCAAGCGTCTCCTCTCAAAGGGGCTCGGGTTCAGGGCGGCGATTTCGCGGGGTTAGGCGCTGTAGGCCGCCGCAGCGTCGTGCGCGAGCGACTGGTGCCGGGCGCGCTGGTCGAGCGCGACGCCGAGGGACTCGGCGAAGATCGAGACGATCCGGTCCACGGTGTCGCCCTGCGCGTGGGCCTCGCACATGAACCACGGCTCGCGGCTGTCCGGCTCGGGCATCGCCCCGCGGGCGTGCATGCCCACGGCCACGGCGTCGTACAGCTCGTGGTCGGTGGCCGCCCACTCGCGGTACTCGGTCACGACCTTCTCGGTGAACATCGGGCTGAACATCGCCGGGTGGCCGGTGAAGTGGAACGGCACGCCCCTCGCGTCGAGGACCTCCTTGAGGCCCGCCTGGACGCGGAGGCCGGTGTCGCGGATGGTCTCGAGCGCATTCGTGTCGCGGATGATCTCCAGGGTCTTGCGGGCGGCGGCGGCGGCGACGCGGTTGCCGGCGTAGGTGCCGCCATGGCTGACCTTGTCGGGCAGCACGCTCATGACCTCCTCGCGCCCGCCGAAGGCCGCGGCCGGGTAGCCGTTGCCCATCGCCTTGGCGTAGGTGGCCAGGTCAGGCGTGATCCCGAAGTACTCGGCGGCGCCGCCGCGAGCGAAGCGGAAGCCGGTCTTGACCTCGTCGAAGATCAGCAGGATGCCGAACTCCTCGGTCAGGGCGCGCAGGGCCTTGTGGAAGCCGGGCTGGGGCAGGATGCCGGCGGCGTTGCCCAGGACGGGCTCCACGATCACCGCGGCGATGTCGCCGCCCTCGCGCTCGAACAGGTTGCGCAGGAACTCGATGTTGTTGAAGCGGGCGGGGACGATCGTCTTGGTGATGACCTCGGGGATGCCGCGGCCCCACACCAGGCCGACCGGGTTGTCCTCCGAACCGAGGTCGGACATCTTGTTCGGCGCCACGCTCACCAGGGCGTAGTCGTGGACGCCGTGGTACTGGCCCTCGAACTTCACGATCTTGGTCTTGCCCGTGTAGGCGCGCGCCACCCGCATCGCGTGCATGGTGGCCTCGGTGCCCGACACCGTCATGCGCACCTTGCCCACCCACGGGACCAGCTGCTTGACGGTCTCCATGGCGACGACCTCGTCCTCGCTGGTCAGCGAGAAGGAGACGCCCATGCGCATGCGCTCGGTGACGAAGTCGTCAACCCTCGGATCGGCATGGCCCAGGATCACCGGGCCGTAGCCCATGCGGAGGTCGATGTACTCGTTGCCGTCGAGGTCCCAGACCCGGCCACCCCGGCCGCGATCGACGTAGATGGTGTCTTCGCCCCATGCGCGGAAGTTCGAGTCGGTACCACCGGGCAGGGTCTTGAGTGCGCGGTGGTACATCTCGATCTGCTTGGCACGGGCAAGCGCGGGCGAGGGACGGGTGGTGGGCTCGGCAGTCATGATGCCTCCATGGTGGCAACCCCGGGGGCCTGGCGGCCCGCGCCGGTGGGGAGCAACACGGCGCTCGGGGCCCCGCACGGCACCCGGCCAGGCCGGGCGCGCGTTGCGGGATATGCAACGGATGCGACCCATGCTGCCACAGGGCATTGGTGCCCGTCAACACGAATATCGTTTGAGAATGGCGGATCACGCACGGATATCGCACGTCATCCGAGCAAACAGTCCGCGATCCGATGGTATGGTTCCCAGCGTCATGCGCACTGAGACGCTTCTGCCCGGTTCCCCGGCCGGCGGCTCGTACTGGTGGACGAGCGGAGACGCGGGGCCCGTGCGACCGCCCGCCCGCGGCCGGCACGACGTGGACGTGGCTGTCGTCGGCGGCGGCTTCACCGGGCTCTGGGCTGCGATCCGGCTCCTCGACACGGATCCCTCCCTGCGGGTGGCCGTGCTCGAGGCGGACCGCGTCGGCTGGGGCGCGAGCGGCCGCAACGGCGGCTTCTGCGAGGCGTCCCTCACCCACGGCCTGGCGAACGGGGCCCTCCACTACCCCGACGAGATCGACCTCCTGGAGGACGAGGGCCGCCGCAATCTGGCGGAGCTGGTCGCGTTCGTGGCGGACGAGGCGATCGACGCGGAGCTCGAGACCACCGGGCAGCTGCTCGTGGCGTCCCGGCCGCACGAGGCGGAGGAGCTGCGCGCCTACGCGGACCTGAGCGCCGCGCACGGTGGCAGCGTGCAGTTCCTGGACCGGGGCGCGGTCCAGGCGCTCCAGCCGTCGCCCCGGTGGCTCGGCGGGGCGATGGCCGGCGGGGACCAGTGCGTGATGGTGAACCCGGCCAAGCTGGCCTGGGGGCTGGCGGCAGCGGCCGAGCGCCGGGGCGCCCTCGTGTTCGAGCGCAGCCGCGTCTCCGGGCTGCGCCGGCGGGCGGGCGGCGTGTCGGTCGCGGTGGACGGCGGCGGCCTCGTGGAGGCCGGGCACGTGCTGGTGGCCACGTCCGCGTACTCGGCCTGGCTCCGGCGCCTGACGACCGTCTTCGTGCCCGTCTACGACTACGTCCTCATGACCGAGCCCCTGACGCCGGAGCAGCGGGCGTCGATCGGCTGGGCGGGACGCTACGGGATGTCGGACGGCGGCAACCAGTTCCACTACTTCCGGCTGTCGGCCGACGACCGGATCCTGTGGGGCGGCTACGACGCGATCTACCACTCCGGCAACCGCGTGGCGCCGGCGCACGACCTGCGGCCGGAGACGTTCGCCGTCCTGGAGCGCAACTTCGCGGCCACGTTCCCCCAGCTCGACGGCGTCCGCTTCACGCACCGCTGGGGCGGGGCGATCGACACCACGACCCGCTTCTGCGCCACGTTCGGGGACGTCATGGGCGGGCGCGTCCACTACGCCCTGGGGTACACGGGCCTGGGGGTGGGGGCGTCGCGCTGGGCGGCCGGGATCCTGCGCGACGCCGTGCTGCGGCCGCAGTCCGAGCTGCTGCGGCTGCGCTTCGTCCGGTCCGCGCCGCTGCCGATCCCGCCCGAGCCCCTCCGCACCCCGCTGGTCAACCGGATGCGCGACGCCGTGGTCGGCGCCGACGCCAGCGGCGGCGATCGGGGGCTGTTCCTCCGCACGATGGACGCGCTGGGGATCGGGTTCGACTCGTAGGGCCGCACCGCGGGGCGTCGCACGGGGCGCGCGCCGCGTCCGGCCGGCCCCCGGTCAGCCGACCCCGGGCCGCACCCAGTCCGGCAGCGCCGCCGCGAGCGTCGCCAGCGGCAGCGAGCCGTGGCCGATGACCTGGTCGTGGAACGCCCGGAGGTCGAACCGGTCGCCGTCGCGGGCCTCGAGCTCGCGGCGCAGGCGTCGGATCTCGCGCATCCCGAGCATGTAGCACAGCGCCTGGCCCGGCCACGAGATGTAGCGGTCGGTCTCGATCACCGCGTCCGTCTGCGACAGCCCCGTCCGGAGCAGCTGGTCGATCCCCTGCTGGCGGGTCCAGCCCAGCCCGTGGATGCCGCTGTCCACGATCAGGCGCGACGCCCGCCACGCCTGCGCGTCGAGCATGCCGAGGCGCTCGGCTGCGTTGCGGTACAGGCCCAGCTCATCGGCGAGGCGCTCGGCGTACAGGCCCCAGCCCTCCACGAAGGCGCCGCCGACGATGCGCGAGCCGAGCCGCCGGAACGCGTTGAGGCTCGGGTGCTCCATCTCCAGCGAGATCTGGCAGTGGTGGCCGGGAACCGCCTCGTGGTAGGTCGTGGACGCCAGCTTGTGGTAGTTCCGCGACGGCAGGTCGTAGGTGTTGACGTAGTAGGTGCCCGGCCGGGTCCCGTCCGCCGCCGGCGGGTAGTAGAACGCGAAGGCCATGTCCTTCTCGCGGTACTCCTCGACCGGCTTCACGACGCAGCCGCTCACGGGCAGGCGACCGAACACGGCCGGCGCCGCGGCCATCGCCCTCCCGATGTCCTCGGTGGCCCGCGCCACCAGCTCCTCGCGGGAGGCGGCACGGTTGGCCGGGTCGGCCACGACCGCCGCCCGGTACGCCTCGACGCTGTCGAAGCCCTCCGCCCTCGCGAGCGCCAGGCGCTCGGCGTCGATTGCGGCGTACTCCTCGAGGCCCACCCTGTGGATCTCGGCCGCCTCCATGTCCAGCGTGGTCCACGACCTGACGAAGTACCGGTACAGGCTGCCGCCCGCGGGCACGTGGCAGAGGCCGGGCCGGTCGTCGTCGCGGGTGGCCGGCAGGTAGACGGTCTCGAGCATGTCGAGGTACCGCTGCTCGGCCGGGCGGACCACGTCCCGCACGGTCTCCGCGACCCGCTCGCGCGCGGCGCCGTCGGCGACGCGGGCGGCGCCGACGACCACGGCCTCCTCGAGCGGCACGGCCAGCATGCCCCGCATCTGGTCGATCGTCCTGGCGGCGACGATCCGGCTGACGGTCAGCCCGGACCCCACGCCCTCGCGGGCGGTCTCGCCGACCGCGTCCAGGTACGCCGGGTACGCGCGCAGGCGGGCGAGCAGCGTCTCGAGGCCCTCGGGCGTCTCGGCCGGCTGCCAGCCCACGACCTGGGGGAGCAGCTGCTGCGGGCCGTCCATGTGGTTCACCGCGCGGAGCTCGTGGATCCCCAGCTCCTCCTCGCGGGCGGCGAGGTCGGCGGCGATCACCAGCATGTCGCGGGTGATCCGGTCCTCGGTCCCGAGCGTGGCGTCCGGCACCGCCCGCGCCTCCGCGACAGCCCGGTCCAGGCGGCTCCGAACCGCCGCGCGGCCGGCCTCGGACGGGTCCTCGAGCCGGTCGTCGAACCGGTGGTCGCCGTACATCGTGGCGACGGTCGGCTGGAGGGCGAGCAGGTCCTCCCAGAGGCGGGCGGCGACGGCGTCGATGGCGGTGGGCTCGGTCATGGTTCCTCCCCGGGCGCGGCGCGGGCGCAGGCGGGCACACCCGGTCGGCGGGCGCGAGACTGGGCCCTAGGGTACCCGGCGCGACGGCCGTCGGGGCGGCAGCGCCGGGCCCGGGCGGGCGGGCCGGGGCACCGACGCGAGGCCCAGGGACGGCGGAGGGGCCGCCGGTCCTAGCCGCCGAACAGCG
>JAJXTS010000007.1 GCA_021783595.1 Chloroflexota bacterium
CAGCGCGTCCACGGGCTCGGCCGGCGCGCCCGGGGCGGGCGCCTGGCGGCGACGGGCCGGGGCCCGCGCCTCGCGGTTGAACACGATGGCCTCCGACGCGAGCGCCGGGGCCGGGATGCGGGCCAGCTCGACGGCGCCGGCGACGGGCCGGCCATCGGGGCCGAGCGCCCCGGAGCCGTCCGGCCCGGTCAGCACCACCACGTCGGGCTCGGCGGTGACCCGGCCGATGACCGCCGACGCGATCCCCCACCGGTCGCACACCTCGTGGACCGCGGGCCACTGCGCCGGCTCCACGATGGACACCATGCGCTCCTGGGACTCGGAGATCATGACCTCGAACGGCTCGAGGCCGGGCTCCCGGCGCGGGATGGCGTCGAGGTCCACGAGCATGCCCGTGCCGCCGCGGTCGGCGGTCTCGCACGTGGCGCAGGTGATGCCCGCGGCGCCCAGGTCCTGGATCGAGACCACCAGCTGGCGGGCGATCAGCTCGAGGGTCGCCTCGATCAGCAGCTTCTCCGCGAACGGGTCCCCCACCTGGACGCTGGGGCGCTTGGACGGGTCCTGGTCGCCGAACGTCGCGCTGGCCAGCACCGAGGCGCCGCCGATGCCGTCGCGACCGGTGGCCGAGCCGTAGAGGACCACCAGGTTGCCCGGGCCGTCCGCCGAGGCCCGGGTGAGCATGCCCTCCTCGAGCAGCCCGATGGCCATGACGTTGACGAGCGGGTTGCCCTGGTAGGAGGGGTCGAACACCAGCTCGCCGCCCACGGTGGGCACGCCGACGCAGTTGCCGTAGCCGCCGACGCCGCGCACGACGCCGTCCACGAGGTGCCGCGTCCGCGGGTCCTCGGGGTTGCCGAAGCGCAGCGCGTCGAGGACCGCGATCGGGCGGGCGCCCATCGCGAACACGTCGCGCAGGATGCCGCCGACGCCGGTGGCGGCGCCCTGGTACGGCTCCACTGCGCTCGGGTGGTTGTGGCTCTCGATCTTGAACGCCACCGCGAGCCCGTCGCCGATGCTGATGACGCCGGCCTGCTCGCCCACGCCCGCCACGACGTCCTTGCCCTTGGTGGGGAGCGTCCGCAGGAGCGGCCGGCTGCTCTTGTACGAGCAGTGCTCGGACCACATGACGCTGAACATGGCAAGCTCGAGGCCGTTCGGCTCGCGGCCCAGCTTGGCGCGGACCGCGTCCAGCTCGACGTCGACCAGGCCGAGGGCGATGTGGAGCGGGACCTCGGCCGTCACGCGGCACCTCCGGCGGGCTGCTTGGTGCCGGCGACGCGGCCGGTCGCGGCGTACTCCGCGGCGCTCACGACCAGCGAGCGGATGATCCCGAGGCCGTCGTCGGAGCCCAGGACCGCCTCCACGGCCGTCTCTGGGTGCGGCATGAGCCCGGCCACGTTGCCCGCGGCGTTGCTCACGCCAGCGATGCCCCGCAGCGAGCCGTTGGGGTTGCCGGGGGCGTCCGGCCCGGCGACGCTGCCGTCGGGGTTGGCGTAGCGCCACAGCACGCTGCCGTCGGCCTCGAGCGCGTCGAGCGTGGCCTCGTCCGCGTAGTAGCAGCCCTCGCCGTGGGCGACGGGCATGCGGAGCGGGCGCCGGTCGCCGATCTCGCGCGTGAACGGCGAGTCGAGGCGGTCCGGCAGGATCGCCACCTGGCGGCTCACGAAGCGCAGGCCGCGGTTGCGGAGCAGCGCGCCGGGCACCAGCCTCGCCTCGGCGAGGACCTGGAACCCGTTGCAGATGCCCAGGACCGGGCCGCCGCGCGCTGCGAACTCGGCGACCGCGCGCATGACGGGGCTGAACCGGGCGATCACGCCCGCCCGCAGGTAGTCGCCGTACGCGAACCCGCCCGGGATGAGGATGCCGCTGACGCCCTCGAGGTCCACGGACTCGTGCCACAGCCTCACCGGCTCGGCGCCCGCGACCTCCAGCGCGTTGGCCGCGTCGATGTCCCGGTTGGAGCCCGGGAACAGGACGATGCCGACCCGAGCCGTCACGCGAGCACCTCGACGTCGAACAGCTCCATCAGCGGGTTGCTGAGCAGCTCCGACGCCAGCCGGTCCACCACGGCCCGCGCCGCGGTGGCGTCGGCCGCCTGCACTGTCAGCTCCACGCGCCGGCCCACGCGGACGGCCGAGACGCCGCTGATGCCCAGGTGCGGCAGGCTCTTCTCCACGGCGCGGCCCTGGGGGTCCAGGATGCCGGGCTTGGGGGTGACGTTGACCGCGAAGCGGTAGGCGGGCTGGTCGCTCACGCGATGACGTCCTCCGACAGGTAGCGGGCGAAGCTCGCCCCGGTGATCCGCTCGTAGGCCTCGACGTAGCGGGCGCGGGTCCCCGCCACCACATCATCCGGGAGGTCCGGCCCCGGCGCCGTCTTGTCCCACGGCTGGGCTTCCAGCCAGTCGCGGACGAACTGCTTGTCGTAGCTGGCCTGGGCGCGCCCCGGCTCGTAGGCCGCAGCATCCCAGAAGCGCGACGAGTCCGGCGTCATGGCCTCGTCGATGAGCAGGAGCTCGCCGTCGGGCGCGACGCCGAACTCGAACTTGGTGTCGGCGAGGATGATCCCGGCCCGCTCGCAGACCGCCGCGCCGCGGGCGTACAGCGCGATGGACGCCTCGCGGACGCGCCCGGCGAGCCCGGGGTCCCGCGCCAGCTCCACCACGCGCTCGAACGGGATGTTCTCGTCGTGGGCGCCGGCAGGCGCCTTCCACGCGGGCGTGAAGATCGGCTCGGGCAGGCGTTCGCTCTCGCGCAGCCCGGCGGGCAGGGCCACCCCGCAGATCGCGCCGGTGGCCAGGTAGTCCTTCCAGCCGGACCCGCTCAGGTAGCCGCGCACCACGCACTCCACGGGGAGCACCTCGGCCCGGCGGCCGAGCATCATCCGGCCCCGCAGGCTCGCCAGGACCTCGGCGTCGCCGCCCGTGAGCTCGGCCGGCAGGTCCGCGGGGTCGGTCGAGAGCAGGTGGTTCGCCACGATGTCGGTGGTCTCGCGGAACCAGAACCGAGACAGCCCGGTGAGGATGCGGCCCTTGTCCGCGATCGGCGTGGGCAGGATGACGTCGAACGCCGACAGCCGATCCGACGCGACCAGCAGGAGCCGATCGTCGCCGATCGCGTAGAGGTCGCGGACCTTGCCCGAGCGGACGAACGCGCTAGCGAGCGCCATGGGAGCCCTCCTTGCGGGCGGCGATCGCCGCCTCGAGCACGTCCAGCCGCGCGATCACCGACGGCACGTGGCGGAGCACGACGGCGTCGTCGAAGCAGGCGTCGAGCTCGGCCAGGCTAAGCTTCTGGGCCACGGCCGGGTCCGTGGCGAGCAGGCCGTGGAGCCCGACGCGCTCGTCCGCGGCGCGGAGGGCGTGCCGCTGGACGATTGCGTACGCGTCCTCGCGCGAGAGCCCGGCCCGCTCCACCAGCGCCAGCAGGACCCGCGACGAGGCGTGCAGCCCCAGGCCGCGCTCGATGTTCTCGCGCATCCGGTCGGGCCGGACCACGAGCCCCTCCACCAGGCCCGCCGCCTTGGCGAGCATGTAGTCGAGCAGGATCGTCGCGTCGGGCAGGATCACGCGCTCCGCCGAGCTGTGGCTGATGTCGCGCTCGTGCCACAGCGGCTGGTCCTCCATCGCGGTGTGGGCGTAGCCGCGCAGCAGGCGCGCCATGCCCGCGATCCGCTCGGACAGGATCGGGTTGCGCTTGTGGGGCATGGCCGAGGAGCCCTTCTGGCCGCGCTTGAACGGCTCCATGACCTCGGCGATCTCGGTGTGCTGGAGGTTGCGCACCTCGGTGGCCAGCCGCTCGAGGCTGCCGCCCAGGATGGCGATTGCCGCGATGAACGCGGCGTGGCGGTCGCGCTGGACGATCTGGGTGCTCACCGGGTCCACACGCAGGCCCAAGTCGCCCAGGACCTCCGCCTCGAGGTCCGGCGCCAGGTGGCTGTACGTGCCCACCGGGCCGCTGATCTTGCCGGTGGCGATCTCCGCTGTCGCCGCCGCCAGCCGCTCGCGCCCGCGCGCCACCTCGAACGCCCAGCCGGCGCACTTGAGGCCGAACGTGGTCGGCTCCGCGTGCACCGAGTGCGTGCGGCCCATCATGATCGTGCCGGCCTCGCGACGGGCGCGGCCGATCAGCACGCTCGTGAGCCGGTCCGCACCGGCCAGGAGCCGCTCCCCGGCTGCCCGCAGCTGGAGCGCCAGGGCCGTGTCCACCACGTCGCTGCTGGTGAGGCCAAGGTGGAGGAAGCGCCCGTCGGCTCCCACGGTCTCGGCAACCTGCGAGACGAACGCGATCACGTCGTGGTCGGTGGTCTGCTCGATCTCCGCGATGCGGTCCACGTCCACGCGGGCGCGCGCCTCGATGGCCGCCAGCGCCGCGGCCGGGACGAGCCCGCGGGACGCCTGCGCCCGGCAGACGGCCAGCTCCACCTCGAGCATCCGCTCGAAGCGCGCCTGGTCGGACCAGACCGCGCCCATCTCGGCCAGCGTGTAGCGGCGGATCATGCGGGCACCCTCGCCTTGGGGGGCAGCCGCAGCGCGATGTCGCGCCGGCGGTGGACCCCGTCCCAGTGGATCGTGTCGGCCGCGCGCTCGGCCGCCGCGCGCGCCTCGGCCAGGTCGGCGCCTCGCCCCACCACGGTCAGGACCCGGCCGCCGCTGGTCGCCCAGCCGCCGTCCGGTCCGAGGGCGGCGGTCCCGGCGTGGAACACCAGGGCGCCCTGCCCGCCGGCGGCCCCGACGCCGTCGATGCGGTCGCCTCGCCTGGGGGCCTGGGGGTAGCCCCGCGCCGCCAGGACGATCCCCACCGCGGCATCGCCGGTCGCGGGCAGGACCGCGGGGGTCTCGGCCGGGAGTGCGGCCCGGGCGGCCGCGAGGAGCAGCGGCGCGAGCGGCACCCCGACGCGGGGCAGGATCACCTGCGTCTCCGGATCGCCGCAGCGGACATTCGTCTCGAGCAGGGCGGGGCCGTCGGGAGTCAGCATCAGACCCGCGTACAGGAACCCGCGGAAGGGCGCGCCCCGCCGGCGCATCGCCTCGAGGATCGGCAGGTGGACCGTGGCCACGACCCGGGCGACGGCCGCGTCGTCGAGGTCCGGGAGCGGCGAGTAGGCGCCCATGCCCCCGGTGTTGGGGCCCCGGTCGTCGTCGAGGAGCCGCTTGTGGTCCCGGGCGGCTGGCAGCGCTGCCGCGCGAGTGCCGTCGCAGATGGCGATGACGCTGGCCTCCGGGCCGGCCAGACGCTCCTCGACCACGAGGGCCGGCGCGCCCGCGGGCCGGCCCTCGAGGAATGCCGGCGCGGCCGCGAGGGCCTCCCCCACCGTCTCGGTCACGAGCACGCCCTTGCCCGCCGCGAGCCCGTCCGCCTTGAGCACGACGCCCGCCCCCCCGGCCGCGAGCTCGCGAATGAACGCGAGCGCCGGCTCGACGGCGCCGCCGCTGAACGCCCGTGCGCGCGCCATCCGCACGCCGGCCGAATCCGCGACCTCGTGGCAGAACGCCTTGGAGGTCTCGAGGCGCGCGGCCTCGCGGCCCGGCCCGAACACCGGCACGCCGGCGGCCTCCAGCGCGTCGGCCACGCCCACCGAGAGCGGGGCCTCCGGGCCAACCACCACGAGTTCCACTCGCTCGGCCCGGGCCAGCGCCACGACCGCCGCCGGGTCCATCGGGTCCACGGCAGCGCACCGCACGCCCGGGGTGGTGGCAATGCCGGCCGAGCCGGGCGCGCACAGGACGTCCTCGACGCCAGCCTCGCCCGCCAGCCGCCACGCGAGCGCGTGCTCGCGACCGCCCCCGCCGAGGACGAGAACGCGACGCGGCACCTGGAGGGTCATGGACGCCCGGCCGCGCCGCTACGCCTGCAGGCCAGGCCGACGGCGCATCGGCCGCCAGGCCCGTTCGATCGTCTGGGTGCGCTCCGGGCCCACCGAAACGAACACGATCGGCACCCCCGCATGGTCCTCGAGCGCGGTCACGTACCGGCGCGCGTTCTCCGGCAGGTCCGACAGCGAGCGCACGTCGTGGATCGGCTCCTCCCAGCCCGGGAAGTCCTCGTACACAGGCACGGCGCTCGCGAGCATCGCCCCGCTCGACGGCCACCGGTCAACGCGCTTGCCGTCGATCTCGTAGGCGACGCCCATCTTGATGGTCTCGATGCCGGACAGGATGTCGAGCTTGTTGAGCACGATGGCCGACGCCGAGTTCACGGCGACCGCGTACCGCAGCGGCACGGTGTCGAACCAGCCGACGCGCCGGGCACGCCCGGTGACGGTCCCGAACTCCCGCCCGCGCTCGGCGATGCCCCGGCCGACCTCGTCGAACAGCTCGGTGGGGAACGGGCCCGAGCCCACGCGCGTGGCATAGGCCTTCATGACGCCGATGACCTCGTCCACCTGGAGCGGGCCCACGCCGCCG
This sequence comes from Chloroflexota bacterium, assembly GCA_021783595.1. GTDB lineage: Bacteria > Chloroflexota > Limnocylindria > Limnocylindrales > CSP1-4 > CAIXZV01. The sequence continues at coordinate 6,407 of JAJXTS010000007.1, forward strand.
CCGGTGCAGGCGCCGCCGGCCACGGGGTTGGACGATGTGACGAACGGGTAGCTGCCGTGGTCGAGGTCCAGGAGCGCGCCCTGGGCCCCCTCGAGCAGCACGTGGTCCCCGCGGCGCAGGGCGTCGTGGACGAGCCAGGTGCTGTCGTCGAGGTTGTCCTTGAGCCGCTCGCCCCAGGCGAGGCACTGCGCGACAAGGGGCTCGACCTCGAAGCGCTCGGCGCCCATCGACTCGAGCAGCAGGTTCTTGTCCGCGAGGGCGCGCGTGATGCGCTCGCGGAGGCGCCCCTCGACGACCAGGTCCTCCATCCGCAGGCCGAGGCGCCAGGCGCGATCGCCGTAGGCCGGGCCGATGCCGCGGCCGGTGGTGCCCACCTTGGCGCCCGCGAGCCGGCTCTCGTTGGCCTGGTCCAGCGCCGCGTGGTACGGCATGATCACGTGGGCCGAGCGGCTCACGCGCACGTGGCTCGTGTCGATCCCCTTGGCCGCGAGCATGTCGAGCTCGCGGATCAGGGTGGCCGGGTTGACCACCACGCCGTTGCCGATCACCGACGTGATGTGCGGGTACATGACCCCCGACGGGCAGAGCTGGAGCTTGAGCGTCTCCTCGCCCACCACCACGGTGTGGCCGGCGTTGTCCCCGCCCTGGTAGCGAACCACCATCGCCACCTGCTCGGCGAGGAAGTCGGTGGTCTTCCCCTTGCCCTCGTCGCCCCACTGGAGGCCAACGATCACGGTCGCGGGCATCGCACGCCTCCGGACATGAAAAAGCCCCGGCGGGTGCCGGGGTCACAGGTAGTCGTCTCCCGCGTCAGCCCGCCGAGCGATCGGCGGACCCGGTTGGTGAAGGTGCGAGCCCCACTCACGGGGCGGACGCCGCGCCTTCCTCGGGCAATGCTCTTCCCTCCTTCGCGGGTCAGGGGCCCCGCTCGGCCTCGAGGACGTGCGCAGTCTACCAAAGCGGACGACCCGCCATCCGTTGCGATTCGGGGTCGGCGCCCCGGGGCCCGGCTGCGGCCTCAGGGTCGGCATAAGCCGCCGCAAAGCGAGTCCCGTCATGATCGGCCCGTCCGGTCGGATCCCGCCTCGCCGCCGGCCCCGGCACCGCGCCGGAAGTCGTTGCCCGCCGCACGCAGGAACAGGAGACACGGCCGATGAACAGGGTCCTCCTCACCGGGCGCCTCACGCGCGATCCGGAGCTGCGCACCACCGCCTCCGGCAAGCCGGTGGTCCAGTTCGCGGTCGCCACCCACGAGTACGTGGGCGGCGGCAAGGAGAAGAGCGAGTTCCACACCATCGTCGCCTGGGGCCGCCTCGCGGAAACGTGCGGCAAGTACCTCGGCAAGGGCCAACAGGTCGGGGTCGAGGGGCGGCTCCAGACGCGCTCCTGGGACGACGCCAACAGCCAGCGCCACTGGCGCACGGAGATCGTCGCCCACCACGTTGAGATGCTCGCCGGCCGACGGCGGCGCGACTACTCGGCCGAGGCGGCTGCCGCATCGCTCGAGGCGCAGGCGCTGGCGGCGGGCATCGAGCCGGACCCGCTCGAGCCGGCGGCCGAGTCGTTCGTCCCCGCCGGGCCGGCCCAGCCCGCGGACGAGGAGGACGAGGAGGACGAGCTGCTCGAGGACGCGGTCGCGGCCTGACCCTCGGCTCCCCGCAGGCGGCGGTGCGGACACCCCCTTCCGCGCCGCCGCCCGAGCGCCGTCAGCCGCGCTCCGCCCCGTAGAGCGACCGGCGCGGCAGCCCGGTCGCCGCCGCAACGCGCCTGGCGGCCTCGCCCCGGGCTGCGCCGTCCGCAACCAGGCGCTCCACCTCGGCGCGGGCCGCCTCGAGGGCGTCGGCGGGGTCGGCGGCGGCCAAGGCGGCGCTCCCGCGTCCCCAGCCGACGACGACCACGACCTCGCCGCGCGCCGGGATCGAGCCGTCGGCCGCCTGCTCCGCCAGATCCCCGAGCGCTCCGCGGACCACCTGCTCGTGCAGCTTGGTGAGCTCGCGGCACACGGCGCCGGCCCGGTCCGCCCCGCACTCGGCCGCAAGGTCGCGCAGCGTCCCGGCAAGCCGCCCGGGCGCCTCGAACAGGACGCTGCCGCGCTCGTCGGCGGCGATGGCGGCCAGACGCTCGCGGCGTTCGCGCCCGGACCTCGGCAGGAACCCCTCGAATGACCACCGCGGCCCGGCGACACCGGACGAGGCCACCGCCGCGAGCACCGCGGACGCGCCGGGGATCGCCACCACGGTGCCTCCCGCCGCGGCCCAGGCCGCGACCAGGCCCTCGCCCGGGTCGGACACGACGGGCGTCCCCGCGTCCGTGACGAGCGCGAGGTCGGCGCCAGCCGAGAGATGCTCGAGCAGCTCGCGCTCGCGGGCCGGGCCGCTCTGGGCGTGGTAGGACACGGTCCGGGTCGTGATCTCGTAGCGGTCGAGGAGCCGGCGGGTGATCCGCGTGTCCTCGGCGGCGATCAGCGGGACGGCCCGCAGCGTCTCGAGCGCCCGGTACGTGACGTCGCCCAGGTTCCCGATCGGCGTGGCGACGACGTACAGCGTGCCGCCGGCCGCCGGAGCCGCGCGCCCGCCCACCCTAGGTCCGCGCCGAGCCGGGGCGCCGCCGCGGGTAGAGGTAGTCCACGCCGGCGGTCCGCGGCCCGAGCTTGGCGATCGGCGGGACCTGGCGCTTGAACTCGGCGCCCGCGACCATCCGGTCCACCCGATCCACCAGCGTCCGGTCGAACCCCATGGCGACCAGCTCGTCCGCGCTGCGCCGCCGGTCCACCCGCCAGAACAGGACGCGGTCCAGGACCGGGTAGCTGAAGCCGGCCTCCGTCTCGTCGGTCTGGCCCGGCCACAGGTCGGCCGACGGCGCCTTGCGGATCACCGCCTCCGGGACGCCCAACGCCGCCGACAGCTGCCGGATCTGGCTCTTGTAGAGGTCGCCGATCGGGTTGAACGCGCAGGCGGAGTCGCCGAACAGCGTCGTGTAGCCGATCAGCGACTCGGTCTTGTTGCCCGTGCCGACGACGAGGCCGCCCCAGGTGACGGAGCGGTCGTACAGGGTGGCCATGCGCATCCGGGCCATGAAGTTGCCGCGCCGCAGCGCGGACGCCTCGAGACCGTCGGCCCCGCCCGCCCCGGGGACGCCGCCCGCGCCGAAGTAGCCGTCAACCATGGCCGTGATCTCGACCAGCTCCGACGCGCAGCCGAGCGCCGCGACCACGGCCTCGGCATCGCCCCGCGAGGCGGGCGAGGACGTTCGGTACGGCATCATCACGCACAGGAGGCGCTCCGGGCCGATGGCCTCGGCCACCAGGAACGCGACGAGCGCCGAATCGATCCCGCCCGACAGCCCGAGCACCGCGCGCTCGAACCCAGCCTGGCGCAGCTGGCCGCGGATGAACTCCGCGATCACCCGGCGGGCGACGCCCGTGTCGATCGCGAGCTCGGGGGGCAGGTCGAACATGGGCTCGGGGTCGATCGGCCCCCTGCCGCCGCTCACCGCCCGCCGCCCTCGGATAGGCCCGCCCGGCCCGCCGCGAGGCGGCCCCACTCCCGCGCGACCAGCTCCGGCCGCTCGTCGCGCAGCAGCGGCAGCGCGATCCGCTCCCGCCGCACGTCGCCGAGGTCGATGTCGCAGGTGAACAGACCCTCCTCGAACATCGGCGCCACGAACGCTGGCGAGCCTGTCGGGCCGATGACCTCGGACCCGCCCCAGAAGGACAGCGACTCGTCCACGCCCACGCGGTTGCAGAACACCACGAACGATGTCGTCAGCTGGGCGTACGTGCGCATCAGCGTCCGCCAAGAGGAAGCGGTCCCGAGCCCCACCTCGTGGGTCGAGGCGAGGTCGCGCCCGGGCGACGAGCTCACGTTGACCAGCAGGTGGGCCCCGTCCATCGCGAGGACCTGCGGCACCGACACGTGCCAGAAGTCCTCGCACACGGCCAGGCCCAGGCCCACGCCCAGCCGCGAGGGCGTCGCGCGCACGGTGTCGCCCGGCGCGAAGAACCGGCGCTCGTCGAACAGCCCGTAGGTGGGCAGGAAGACCTTGCGGTGGACATGCCTGACCGCGCCGTCCTCGAGCAGGGCCGCGGCGATGAACAGGCGGTGGTCCCCGGACTCCTCCACGAACGAGACGACGACCGACGTCCCGCGGGCGGCGTCCGCCAGCCCCAGGATGCGCGGGTCGTCGGGACGCATGGCGACGTCCGCCGCCAGGTCCTGCAGCTGGTAGCCGGTGAGCCCGAGCTCCGGGAAGACGACGAGGCCGGCGCCCCGGTCGCGGGCGGCGGCGATCAGCTCGTGGTGGCGCGCGAGGTTGGCCTCGAGGTCCCCGAGGCGCGGCGCGATCTGGGCGAGGGCGATCCGGAGCGGTTGCACGCCGCCGAGTCTAGGCCCCCTGCGCCGCCGGCGCGGCCGACCGGGGGTTGCCGGCCGGCGCCCACGACGGAGCCACGGCGGCCGAGGCGCCGCCCTGCCCGGCGGACTGGCGCTGCTCGGGCGAGCCGTCAACCTCCTCGGCGAAGTGGCAGGCCACGGCATGCCCTGCCGACAGCTCCCGCAGCTGCGGGTCCTCGACGGTGCACCGTTCCGGGTTCCCCAGCCGCTCCCGGAGCCAGCAGCGGGTGTGGAACCGGCAGCCCGAGGGCGGGTTGGCCGGCGAGGGGACGTCGCCGCGGAGGATGATCCGGCGCCGGCGCGACTCGACCGCCGGGTCCGGGATCGGGATGGCCGACAGCAGCGCGACCGTGTAGGGGTGCAGCGGCGCCTGGTTGAGGTCCCGCGACGGCGCCAGCTCCACGATCCGGCCCAGGTACATCACCGCGGTGCGGTCGCTGATGTGGCGCACCACGGACAGGTCGTGGGCGATGAACAGGTAGGTCAGCCCGAGCTTGTCCTGGAGCCGCTCGAGCAGGTTGATGATCTGCGCCTGGATCGAGACGTCCAGCGCGCTGATCGGCTCGTCGGCCACGATCAGCTCGGGGTTCACCGCCAGGGCCCGGGCCACGCCGATGCGCTGGCGCTGCCCGCCCGAGAACTCGTGCGGGTAGCGGACCCCGAACTCGGGATTGAGGCCCACCACGCCGAGCAGCTCCCGCACGCGCTCGCGGCGTTCGTGCGGCGTCCCGATCTTGTGGATCTCGAGGGGCTCGCCGACGATCCCGGCGACGTTCATCCGCGGGTTGAGGGACGAGTAGGGGTCCTGGAAGACCATCTGCATCCGGCGGCGCATGCGGCGGAGCTGGTCACCGCCCAGCGTCGTGATGTCCACACCGTCGAACTCGATTCGCCCGCTGGTGGGACGGTAGAGGCGCACGATCGCCCGCCCCGTCGTGCTCTTGCCGCACCCGGACTCCCCCACCAGACCCAGCGTCTCGCCGCGGCGCAGCTCGAAGCTGACGCCGTCCACCGCGCGGACGTCGCCCACGTGGTGCTCGAACACCAGGCCCTCGGTGATCGGGAAGTACATCCGCAGGTCGTCGACGCGGAGCAGCGGGCCGTCCAGCTCCGCGGGGCGCGCCGCCCCGGCATTCCGCGCCAGGCTCACCGGCGTCCCTCCCGCGCGTCGTTCGTGGGGAACTCAACCAGGGTCCCCTCCAGGTCGGGGGCCGCGACGGCCAACTCGTCGAACACGGCGTCCGGCGGCGGCGCGGCCACGAACCCGGGCCGGGTCGGCCGCCCCGTCCGAGCCTCCTCGGGCAGCGGCGGGTTGTGGCAGGCGATCTGGTGGGTCGCGCCCGGCCCGGTGGCGACGACCGTGCTGACGGGCTCGAGGGGCACCAGCGGCGGGTTGTCGGTCCAGCATGCCTCCACGCGCCAGGCGCAGCGGGGCGCGAACGGGCAGCCGACCGGGGCGCGGCGCTGGTCCGGCGGCACGCCCTCGATCGGCACCAGCTCGCCGCCCTCGTCGGCGTCCACCCGGGGGATGGAGTGCAGCAGCCCCACGGTGTAGGGGTGCGAGGGGCGGGCGAAGAGCTCGGGCGTGGGCGCGGTCTCGACGATGAACCCCGCGTACATCACGTTGATCCGCTCGGCCATCCCCGCGACCACGCCGAGGTCGTGGGTGATCAGGAGCACCGCCGTCCCGAGCCGCGCCGTGAGGTCCTGGAGCAGCTCGAGGACCTGCGCCTGGATCGTGACGTCGAGCGCGGTCGTCGGCTCGTCGGCGATTAGGAGCTTGGGCTCCAGAGCCAGTGCCATCGCGATCATGACGCGCTGCCGCATGCCCCCGCTGAACTGGTGCGGGTAGCTGCGCAGGCGCGTCTCCGGGTGCGGGATGCCCACCATCCCCAGCAGCTCGACCGCCCGCTTGCGCGCTTCGGCGCGGCTGGCCGCCCGGTGGGCGACGATCGTCTCGACCATCTGCTCCTCGATGGTCAGCACCGGGTTCAGGCTCGTCATCGGGTCCTGGAAGATCATCGCGACGTCGCGGCCGCGCATCTCGCGGACGTCCGCCTCGGGCAGCGCGACGAGGTTTACCCCGTCGAGCGTCACGCTGCCGCGCTCGATCCGGCCCGCCGGCTTGGGCAGCAGGCGCATGATCGCGAGGTTGGTCACGCTCTTGCCACAGCCGGATTCGCCCACCAGACCGAGCGTCTCGCCCGCCTCGAGGTTGAACGTGATGCCGTTGACCGCGTAGATCGTCCCGTCGTGGGTTCGGAACCGGACCACCAGGTCCCGGACTTCTAGCAGGGCCATCAGCGCCGCAGCCTCGGGTCGAGCGACTCCCGGAGCCCGTCGCCCAGCAGGTTGAAGCCGATCGCGCTGATGACGATCGCGATGCCCGGGAAGAAGATGAGGTACGGGGCCTCGCGCAGGTACTTGGTCGAGTCGGTGAGCATCGTGCCCCACTCGGCCGTCCGCGGGTCGGGCGGCCCCAGCCCCAGGAAGCCGAGGCCGGCCACGTCGATGATGGCCGTGGCGAGGGCCAGCGTCGCGGCCACGATCAGCGAGGTGAGGGCGTTCGGCAGCATGTGCCGCAGGAGCAGGCGGAGCGGCGTGGCGCCGATTGAGCGGGCGGCGACCACGAAGTCCGCCTCGCGGAGCGCGAGCAGGCTGCCCCGCAGGATCCGGGCGAAGATCGGGGCGTTGGTCATGCCCACGGCGAGCATGATCTGCGGCAGGCCGCGGTCCAGCCAGGCGACGATCCCGATCGCGAGCAGGATGCCCGGGATCGCGAGCAGCACGTCCACCATGCGCATGAGCACGTTGTCCACCGCCCCGCCGAAGGCGCCTGCGATGGCGCCCAGCGTGCCGCCGATGGCGAGGCCCATGATGACCGAGATGACGCCGACCTGGAGGCTGATCCGGGCGCCGTACAGGATGCGGGTCAGCTCGTCGCGACCCTGGAGGTCCGTCCCCAGCACATGGCCGGCGGTGCCCGGCGCCTGGAGGCGGTTGGCCAGGGACCCCGCGATCGGGTCGTAGGGCGAGATGACGGGCGCGAGCACGGCCGCCAGCACGAACACCACGATGAAGAACATGCCGAGCAGCGCCGGGCCGTTCCGCGTGAGCCGGGCCAGGGCGTCGCGCCACAGGCCGCGGCTGGCGCGAGCCGGCGCGGTCCTGCGGGCGGGGGTAGCGGTAGCCGTCATCAGGCGTACCGGATCCGCGGGTTGAGGTAGGCGTAGCCGATGTCCACGATGAGGTTCACCGCCAGGAAGATGAAGGCGAAGATGAGGATCGACGACTGCACCACGAAGTAGTCGTGGTCCTGGATGGCCTCCACCACCCACCGGCCGACGCCGTTCCAGGAGAACACCGTCTCGGTGATGACGGCACCCGCCAGCAGGCCCCCGACCTGGAGTCCGATGACCGTCACGACGGGCAGCCACGCGTTGCGCATGATGTGGCGGTCGTCCACCCGGCGCTCGGTGAGGCCCTTGGCGCGGGCCGTCCGCACGTAGTCCTCGTTGTTCACGTCCAGGACCGACGCCCGCGTGATCCGGGTGATGATCGCGAGCGGGATCGAGCCCAGCGCGATGGCCGGCAGGATGAGGTGCCGCAGCGCGTCCACGAACGCGTCGGGCCGGCCGGCCAGCAGCGTGTCGATGAGCATGAAGTTCGTCACGCTCGGGATCGTGGTCCGCGGATCGAGCCGCCCGGACGTGGGCAGCCAGTGCAGCTGCACCGAGACGACGTACTGGAGCGTGAGGCCGAGGACGAAGATCGGGATGGAGATCCCGAACAGCGAGATGACCGTGACCACGCCGTCCTGCCATCCCTGCGTGTGCCGGGCCGCGAACCGCCCGAGCGGGATGCCGATCCCGACCGCGAACACGAGCGCCGCGAGGGTGAGCTCCACGGTGCCCGGGAAGCGGTTGGCGAAATCGGTGATCACGGGCCGGTTGTTGATGACGCTCTTGCCCAGATCCCCGTGCAGGAGCTGGGTCAGGTACTGGAGGTACTGGACGTAGAGCGGCTGGTCGAGGCCGAGCTGCTGGCGGATCTTGGCCGTCAGCTCCGGCGTCGCGTGCTGGCCGAGCAGCGCCGCGGCGGGGTCGCCGGGCAGCAGGTGGATGAAGGAGAACAGCACGATCGACAGCCCGAACAGGACCGGGATGGCGCTGAGGATCCTTCGGACGATGTACTTGGCCACGGGCGCTGGGTCGCTCCACTCGCGAGAGGCCCCTCGGTGCGATAGCCGAGGGGCCCCTGCTTGCCTCGATCAGGTGGGCTGGGCCGACCGCCGGGGGTCCGGGGCCGGCCCGACCGTCACTTGTTGAGCCAGGTCGTGTTGAACTGCTCCTCGAGGTTGCCGCTGCCGACGAACCCCTGGACGTACGCGGCCGCCGCTGCCGGCGGGGTGGAGTTGAGGATCGGGATGATCGGGAGGTCGCGGGCGAGGATGTCCTGCGCCGTGCTCCACGCCTGCTGCGCGGCCGCGGTGGTGGTCGCCGAGATGCCGGCGTCGAAGGCGGCCTTGAGGTCAGCCGGCCCGTAGTTGAACTGCGGGTTGGGCTTGGAGCCGTTGAAGTAGAACAGGTCCGTGACCAGGAAGTTGTCCGGGCCGGCCCAGTCGCAGGTCCAGCCGAGCAGGTCCATGGGGAACTTGCCGACAGACGAGTCGGACAGGTAGCCCGTCCGCCAGCCCTCGGTCTTGAAGGTGATCGTGAAGCCCACCGCCTGCAGGTCGTTCGCGATCGCCTCGGCCAGGCCCTTCGGGTCCGGCATGTACGGGCGCGAGACGTCCGACGGGTAGTAGAAGGTCAGGTTGAGCTGGCTGGCCGGCACGCCGGACGAGGCGATCAGGCTCTTGGCCTTCGCCGGGTCGTAGGTGGGCAGGTTCAGCGGCTTGTAGAACTCGGTGCTGGGCGGCATGAAGTTGTCAGCCACCTTCGCCATGCCCGCGTAGAACGCGTCGATGTACGACTGCTTGTTGAGCGCGTACCCGATGGCCTGGCGGATCTGAAGGTTGTCGAACGGCTTGTCGGCATCGTTCAGCGAGAGGTGGAACTCGTTGCACGACTGGCCGCGGTCGATCACCTGGAGGCTGGAGTCCGACTGGACGGTCTTGACGTCGGTCGGCGAGATCGTCTGGGCCCAGTCGATGTCACCCGCCTGGAGCGCGTTGAGCTCGGCGGTCTGGTCGGCGTAGGGCTTGAACGTGATCGCGTCGAGGTGCGCCGCGTTGGCGGTGTCCCAGTAGTTCGGGTTCTTGACCAGCGTGACGTGGTCGTTGGGGACCCACTCCTTGAACATGAACGGCCCCGTGCCGACCATGCTCTTGCCGGTGCCGCCCTGGCCCTGCGCGTACGGGCTCTTGGACGGGTCGGGGTTGTCCGCGTCGCCAGCCTTGAGCGCCGTGGGGCTCTGGATGCCGAACTGCGGCAGGGTGGTCGCGAGCAGGAAGTTGCTCTGCGGCGTCTTGAGCTTGAACACCACGGTGGACGCGTCGGTCGCCGTCACCGAGGCCAGGTTGGAGTCCGCGCCGAAGCCGAACACCGCGCCGAAGTAGTAGTTGTAGTCGTTCTGCAGCGACTTGGGCGCGTTCAGCTGCCGGGTGTAGTTGTAGACGACGGCGTCGGCGTTGAAGTCCGTGCCGTCGTGGAACTTGACGCCCTGGCGCAGGGTGAAGGTGTAGGTCAGGCCGTCAGCGCTCACGGTGGGCAGCGCGGAGGCGAGCACCGGGACGAGTTCGCTGTTGGTGCCGGGCTTGAGGCCCACCAGGCCCTGGATGACCTGGCCCTCGATCTCCGACGAGTTGCTGTCGCTCACCAGCGACGGGTCAGCGAGGACCATGTCCCCGGGAAGCCCGGCGACGAGCGTGCCGCCGTCCTTGGGCGTGCTCGCCGCGGCGCTCGCCGCGGCGCTGGGTGCCGTGCTCGGCGCGGTGCTTGCCGCAGTGCTGGCCGCGCTCGACGGCGCGGCGCTCGACGCCGCGCTGGGTGCTGGGGTGGCCGACGAGCCGCCGCAGGCGGCGACCACGATCATGGTCGCTGCGACCAGCGCCCCGAATCGGGTACGGGTCATGCTGCTCCTCCTCCTGCCGGGGTGGACGGATCAGCCCGTCAGGCGACCGGCCCGGCACCGGTTGAGCCGCCATTTGTCGCCGCATCATACCCACCCGGAGGGGCGCCGCTGCGGCAAACCGCACGGTGCTAGCCTGTCCGCGGGCCACAGGCCGCCTCGGCCTGCCGCCCGTCCCACGCAGGAGCCCCCACCCGCGCATGACCCCGCCCCGCCGTCCTGCCGTGCTGCTCGCGGTTGCGCTGCTCGCAACGGGCGCCTGCGCACCCGCGCCGACGGCGACCGACTCGCCGCTCCCGAGCGGGTCGGCCGCCACCCCGGCGTCCACGCCGCCCCCGAGCGACATCCCCTTCGCGCCCGTCGCCTGGCCCGTGTCGGGAAGCGCCTGCGGGACCCCCGGCGCCGGCGGGCGGATCGCGCGCATCGAGGCGCCGGACGCCAAGACCGTGGTGTTCACGCTGTGCGCGCCCGACGGGGCGTTTCTCGCGCGCCTGGCCAACCCGGCCATGGGCATCGTGGACGCGGCCCAGCTGGCGCGGATCGCCGCGGACCCGGGCGCGGCCCGGGACGTTGCCGGGCACGGCGGGTACCGCGTGACCGCGTGGGGGTCCGACAACGTCCAGCTCGGGCGGGTCGGGGCCGCCTCGCCGAGCGCCGTCGAGCCCACCGTCATCCTTCGCTGGGCTGCCGACCCGGCCGCCCGGACGGAGGACCTGGTCAACGCATCCGTGGACGGCATCGACGCACCGACCGCGGCCGGGCTGACGACGGCGGCCGTGACGCCGTCGCTCGCGGTCGTGCCTCGCCACCTCCTGGCGACGGCGCTGCTCGGCTTCGGGAAGGGAGCGCCGTTCTCGGATGCGCGCGTGCGGCGCGCGATCGCGGCTGGCATCGACACCGGCAGCCTCGCCGCCGGTGCGTTCCCGGCCGGTTCCGTCGCAGCCGACCACCTCGTGCCCTGCGAGATCCCGGCGGGCTGCGCGGGGAGCCCCTTCGCGAGCTTCAACGGCCCCGCGTCGACGGCGGCGCTCCAGGGGCTCAAGTTCAACTTCGACACGTCCTACACCCTGACCGTCCCGGATGCGCCGATCCCGGGCCTGCCGGACCCGTCCGGCGTCGGCGCGGCCATGGTCGCGCAGCTCGCGGCGAACCTCGGGATCACCGCCACCGTCCAGACGATGCCCGCCGACCAGTTCCGCGCGGCGGTGGACGGCGGCTCGCTGGCCGGCCTGTACCTCGACGGGGTGGCCGCGGCGCTCGCCGACCCGTCGGCGTTCTACGGGCCGCTGTTCCTCGACCGGCCCGCGAGCCTGGCGGCCCGGCGCGCCGGTGCCGCGGCCGCCAGCCTGACCGCCGCTGCGTCGAGCGCCGATCCCGCGACCCGCGAGGCCGCCTACGCGGCGGCCGCCACCTCGCTGCGCACCAGCGTGCCGGTGGCGCCGCTCGCGCACCCCGGCGGGGCGGCCGTGTTCCAAGCCGATGTCAAGGGCGCCGCCACCTCGCCGTTCGGCGCTGACCCGCTGGGGGCCATGACGGCAGCCGACCGCGGGCAGGTCGTGTTCGAGCAGGCGGCGGCGCCGGCGGGCGGCTGGTGCGGGATGCAGGCCTCGGCGGATGCCATCCGCCTGTGCGCGCTGGTCACCGACGGCCTCTACGGCTACGCCCCGGGCTCGCTCGACCCCACGCCCATCCTGGCGACGGGATGCACGCCGAACGCGGACGCGACCGTCTGGACCTGCCGCCTGCGCACGGAGCGCACCGGCGACGGGCTGCTGCTGGACGCCGCCGACGTGGTGGCCACCTTCCGGGCCATGGCCGACCCGGCCGACCCGGTCCACCTGAGCCTGGGCGATGGCGCCTTTTCCGCCTTCGCGGGGATCTTCGGCGCAGCCTCGGGCGCGTTGCCCGTCCCCTCGCCGGCGCCATCGCCGACGCCCTCGGGATCGGGCGCCGCCGCCGGGAGTCCGTCCGGACCGCCGTTCGCGCCGACGCCCTCAGGCGCCGGGGCAGGCGCGCCGACGACGGCCGCGCCGTAGGGGGGGCCGGGAGGCGGGCCGGGATCTCCCAAGGCGCGGCAATGGCGGGCGCAGAGACGGCCCGGCCACGCGCCCGTGGGGGCCTAGCCGACGCGCAGCGCCCCGGTCAGGCCGTCGGCGGCGGCAGGGACGGTCGTCTGCACGGGCGGCCTGGCGACCGGGAAGTGGCAGGCGACGAAGTGCCCGTCCTCCAGTTCGCTGAGGGGCGGGACCTCGCGGCTGCACCGCTCCTGAGCCTGGTAGCAGCGGGTCCGGAACACGCACCCCGACGGCGGGTTGATCGGGCTCGGAAGATCCCCTTCGAGCATGATCCGAGATCGCCGCTTCTGCAGGCTGGGGTCCGGGATGGGCACCGCCGACAGCAGGGAGTGCGTGTACGGGTGCAGCGGCGCGGTGTAGATGGTCTTCCGCGGCGCCGACTCCATGATCTTGCCGAGGTACATGACCGCCACGCGGTGCGAGATCTGGCGGACCACCGCGAGGTCATGGGCGACGAACAGGTAGGAGATCCCGAACTCCTGCTGCAGGTCGCGCAGCAGGTTCACGATCTGGGCCTGGATCGACACGTCAAGGGCGGAGACCGGCTCGTCGCACACGATCAGCTTCGGCCGCAGCGCAATAGCGCGCGCGATCCCGATCCGCTGCCGCTGGCCGCCCGAGAACTCGTTCGGGTAGCGGTTGTAGTGCTCCGGGTTCAGCCCGACCCGCTCCATCAGCTCGGCGACGGCGGCCTTGACGCCGCCCGGCGGGACCACATTCTGGATCTTGAACGGCGCGGAGATGATCGTCCCCACCGTGTGGCGAGGGTTCAGCGCGTTGTACGGGTCCTGGAAGATCATCTGTGCCTTGCGGCGCACCGGCACCAGCGCGCTCGGCGCCAGCCGCGTGATGTCCTGCCCGTCGAGCTCGATCGTGCCGCTCGTCGGATGGGCGAGCAGGAGGATCGACCGCGCGACCGTCGTCTTGCCAGAACCGCTCTCGCCCACCAGGCCCAGGGTCTCACCCGGCCCAATGTGCAGGCTGACGCCGTCGACGGCCTTGACCTGGCCAATGACACGCGGGATCAGGCCGCTGGAGCGGACCGGGAAGTACGTGCGCAGGTCGGTTACCTTGAGGATGTCGCCGCGCTCGGCCGTCATGCCGCGCCTCCCGCCAGAACGCGGAGCAGGTCCTGCGCGATCTGCTGGCGCTCCTCGCTGGGCAAATGGCAGCGGACGAGGTGGTCTGGCGCCGCGTGGAGTAGTTCCGGGCGGGCGCTCGCGCAGGCGCCGCCCGGCACGCGGTCCACATACTTGCAGCGCGGCGCGAACACGCAGCCGGGCGGCAGTCGGATCGGCGAGGGCGGGTTGCCGGGGATGGGCTCGAGTCGCATTGACACGTCGCGGTCCATGCGCGGCACCGAGGAGAGCAGGCCCAGCGTGTACGGCATCTCGGGCTGGTGGTAGAGCACGCTGGTCGGAGCGACCTCGACGATCCGGCCGCCATACATGACCGCCACGTCATCGGCCACGTCGGCCACGATGCCGAGGTCATGCGTGATCATGATCACGGTGATCTGGAACTCGCTCTGCAGGCTGCCGATCAGGCCCAGGATCTGTGCCTGGACCGTGACGTCCAGGGCGGTGGTCGGCTCGTCGGCGATCAGCAGGGCGGGCTTGTTGATCAGGGCCATCGCGATCATCACGCGCTGTCGCATACCACCGGACAGCTGGTGCGGGTAGTCGTCGATCCGCCGTTCCGCCGCCGGGATCCCAACGCGCTGCAGCATCTCCAGGGCCTCGGCCCGGGCCGCCTTGGCACCGACCGAGCGGTGGGCGAAGATCGCCTCCGTGATCTGGGCGCCAACCCGGTAGAAGGGGTGGAGGCTGGACATCGGGTCCTGGAAGATCATGGCGACCTGCGACCCGCGCAGCGCCTGCATCTCATCGGCGGGGAGGCCGATCAGCTCCTGCCCGTCGAGCCAGATCTCGCCCGTCATCCTGGCGGCCTTGCGGTCGATGAGGCCCATGATGGCCTGTGCGGTGACGCTCTTGCCGGACCCGGACTCGCCCACGATCGCGAGCGTCTTCCCCTTCTCGACAGAGAACGACACGTCGTCGACCGCCTGCACCAGGCCATCCTCAGTCGGGAAGGCCACCGACAGGTTCTTGACGGACAGCAGGGGCGGCTCGACCGCCCGCGCGGGGCTCGTCATGCGATGGTCACGCGTGGATCGAGGAACGCATACAGCAGGTCGACCACGAGGTTGGCGAAGATGATGAGGGTTGACGAGAACAGGGTGATGCCCGTGATCAGCGGCAGGTCCGACTGCAGCACCGAGTTGACCGCCAGCGACCCCAGTCCGGGGAGGCTGAAGATGCTCTCCGTGATCACGGCGCCGCCCAGGAGGGCCGCGAGGTCCATGCCCGCCGCCGTCACCAGGGGCGTGAGGCCGGCCCGCAGGGCGTGCTTCACGACGATGGTCCGTTCTGGGAGCCCCTTGGCGCGGGCCGTCCGCACGTAGTCCTCGTGGAACGTCTCCAGCACCTGGTTGCGGGTGAGGCGCATGTAGAACGCCGTGTTTAGGAACGCGAGGACGATCCACGGCAGGATCATCGTCTTGAGGAAGCCCACTGGGTTTACAAACGGCGACACGTAGGCCGGGAACGGCAGCCAGTTGAATTTGAGGATGACGAAGAAGATCAGCAGCAGGCCGATGAAGAACGACGGTAAGGAGTAGCCCACAAGGGAGATGCCCATCACGAGGCGATCGGGCCAGCGCCCGTGGTTGAGCGCGGCGAATATCCCCAGCAGGATCGAGATGGATATCCAGACCACGAATGCCCCGACGGCAAGCCAGAAGGTCACCGGCGCCGCGTTGAGGATCATCGTGAGCACCTGCTGGTGCCGCGAGTACGAGTAGCCCAGGCACGGCGCGTTGCACACGATGGGCTGCGGGGAGTCGGACGAGAAGGTTCGCCCGAAGAAGATGCCGCCAAGGAACTGCCCGTACTGCGTCAGGATGGGCTGGTCGTAGCCCAGGCGATGACGGTTCGCCTCGATGACCGAGGGGCTGCACGCCTTGCCGCAGGTCAGCCGGGCCGGATCGCCGGGCAGCATGTTGAACAGGAAGAACACCGCGGCCGTCAGCGCGAACAGCAGCGCGACCATCAAGAGGAGCCGGCGAATGGTGTAGGCGACCACGCTTGGTTGTTCTTCCTAGTGGGGGGATCGATTTCCGGGGGCGGCGGCGCCGCCCCCGGCAATCGGGTTTGTCCGTGTGCTAGCGATGCGCGGTGGCGGCTACTTCACGTAGACGTCGCCGTACGGGTTGGACCCGTAGGGGCCCCAGATGTAGAGCCCGCCGTTGGCGCCGGTGCCGGTCGCCAGGCCGCTGCCCATGATCAGGGACGCCTTGCCGAACAGCGTGGGGATGGCCCACACCTTCTGCATCGCCTCGGTGTTGAGCGCCTGCCAGTCCTTGGCCTGGGTGGGCCGGTCGGTCTCGGCGTTCGCGGCGGCGACAGCCGTATTGAAGGTCGGGTCGTTGGCCTGGGACAGGTCCCAGCCGCCCTTCACGGTGAACAGGGGCGGGATGACAGTCGAGGCGTTCGGCCAGTCAGCACCCCAGCCGCCGATACCGAAGTCGCCCGCCTTCTTGGGGTCGAACACGGTGCTGTAGTAGTTGCCGGGGGGGATGGGCGCCAGGTTGACCGTGAAGCCGGCCGCCTGGAGCGAGGCCTGAACCGCGGCCGCGATCTTGCCGTAGGTGGGGGTGTCCGCGTAGTTGAAGGTGAGGGTCGGCGCAGCGGCGCCGGACTGGCTGATCAGCTGCTTGGCGAAGGCCGGGTCGCCCCCGTCGGGGATCGCCTGGCCGAACATCGTCGTCCACATGTTGGTCGGGGCGTAGTCCATGCCCAGGTTGGGCTTGATCACGCCGTCCGCCAGGTCGCCCACGAACTCGCCGCCGGCGATCTTGCGGTAGGACGCCCGGTCGAGCGCGACCGCCATGGCCTCGCGGATCTTCTGGTTGGTGATCTTCTGGACGTTGATCCAGATGTACCGGGCGTACGGGTCATAGCCGTTGACGACGCGTCCCGCGTACTGCGGCTGGGCCGTGTTCGGATCGACGAACACTGTGGCCAGGTCCTGCGGCATGATCCCGCCGTACATGAGGGCGGTCTGGTCGTTGCCCGTGCTCTGGATCATCCGCTGGTCCATGACCTGCGGGTCGAGCCCGAAGTCGACCTCCCACTGGTCCGGGTAGGGATGGCGGTACGGGTCGCTCGCCTGGCTCCAGTTGGGGTTCCGGACGAGGATCATCTTGCCGCCGTTGCCGGTCTGGTAGCTCTGGACCTCGTACGGCCCGGAGGCGACCGGCGGCTTCGCCACGCCGTAGCTCTCGCCCGTGTCGGCGGCCTTGGGGACCGGCGAGAAGCCGAGGGTCACGGTGTAGTTGAAGTCAGCGACCGGCTGATTGAGGTTGAACGTGATCGTCTTGTTGTCGGCGGAGCAGGTCACAGCCTTGTCGAACAGGGCCTGCTGGGCTGCGGTCGCCTTGTAGGGGCCGGGGTACTGCGACGAGCCGTCCTTGTTGGACGGGATGTCGAGGTACTGGATGGCGTACGTCGGGCCGCCGGAGATGACGTCGGTTGCGAACGTCCGGGAGGTGCCGTACTTGACGTCGGCACACGTGATGGGCGAGCCGTCCTGGAAGGTGACGCCGTCACGCAGGGTGAAGGTCCAGGTCTTGGCGCCGTTGCTCGGGGTGCCGAGGTCGGTGGCCAGGTCCGGCGTCAGCTGCGACGCCTTGGTGTTGTCCGGCGAGATCGTGTACGCCTCGAGCGACCGGTAGATCGTGGCCTGGAAGAAGGCCATGTCCTCGCCGGTGTACGCGCGCTGCGGGTCGACCTGGTCGAACTGCTGCGCCTGGGTCAGCAGATACACCGTGCCGCCCGACTTGGGGCCGGACGCGGCGGCCGAGGCGCTCGGAGCCGTCGAGGCCGCGGCGCTCGGCGCCGTCGAGGCCCCGGTGCTCGGCGCCGTCGAGGCGGGCGGAGCGGAGGTCGCTGACGACCCGCCGCAGGCTCCCGCCACGAGCGCGACCACCGCGCCGAGGGACGCGATGCGCGACCACCGTGTGGTCAAACCACCCATGGAAACTCCTCCTCCAAGGTCAGGGGCGCCGGTTGGCCGGACGCCTTTCGAAGATCCTACACGCGAGGTACGAGACTTGTACGCAGTGTGCGCGCCTCACTTCGAGGATCTAAGGCTAGTGGACTCCCTTCGGATCCAGCGCGTCGCGGAGGGAGTCACCCAACAGGTTGAATGACACGACCAGGATGACCAGCGCGGTCCCGGGGATGAACAGGTAGGTCGGGACCACGTTGACGTAGGTGACCGAGTTGGCGAGCATCGAGCCGAACGTGACATCCGGGGGCAGGACGCCGACCCCGAGGAAAGACAGCGCGGCCTCGAGCCCGATGTAGTTGGGCAGCGTCAGGGTGGCGTAGACGAGGATCGGCGCCCACAGGTTGGGCAGGATTTCCGAGAACAGGATCCGCCGCCGCCCGGCGCCCATGGCGACGGACGCCTCGACGAACTCGCGCTCCCGCAGGCTCAGGACCTGGCCCCGGACGATGCGGGCGAGGTACGGCCAGCCGAAGAAGCTCATGACCAGGATCAGGTACAGGATGCGCGAGGCGTTGCCCTCCGGCACCCCGAGCTGCGTCAGCCGCTGGGTGAGCACGCCGGACAGCGACATCACGATGAGCAGGAACGGGAACGCGAGGATGAGGTCCATCAGGCGGCCCAGGAAGTTGTCGGTGACGCCGCGGCTGTAGCCGGCGACGATCCCGATCACCACCCCAAGCACGACGGTCATGAGCGTCGCCACGGTGGAGATCACGAGCGAGATCCGCAGTCCGAACAGGAGCTGGGCGAGGATGTCGCGCCCGGTCCCCCACTCGACGCCGAGCGGGTGGGCCGCGCTGATCCCGCCGTACGCCGCGATCGGCTTGCCGCCCATCTCGCTGATGAGGTCAGGGTGCAGGGTGTACGGCGAGTCGTTCAGGATGCCGGCCACGACCGGGCCCAAGATGCCGATCAGGTAGTAGACCACGAGGATGACCAAACAGATCATCGCAACGCGGTCCCGGCGAAGGCGGGCCCAGATGATTTCGCGGAGGCTTCGGCCGACCATGAGCGGGGAGGATAGCAGATCGCCGGGGCCGAACAGCGGTCCGGCGACACGTCGTTGGGGGCCCGAATGCTAGGGCTCGGCTGTCACCGTCGGCCCAGACGACGCCACGGCACTCGCGACGGCCTCCGGGCTGATCTCCTCGGCGAAGTGGCAGGCCGACTCCTGGCCGCTGCCGAGAGCCCGCAGCACGGGCTCCTCGGTGGTGCACCGCTCCGGGCGGCCGAGCTGCTCGCGCAACCAGCACCGGGTGTGGAACCGGCAGCCGGAGGGCGGGTTCGCCGGCGACGGGATGTCGCCCTTGAGGATGATCCGCTTCTTGCGCCGGTGGGGGTCCGGCTCGGGCACCGCGGACAGGAGGGCCACGGTGTAGGGGTGCCGCGGGTTGGCGTAGATGTCGTCCACGTTCGCCATCTCGACGAGCTTGCCCAGGTACATCACGCCCACCCGGTCGCTGATGTGCTCGACGACCGCGAGGTTGTGCGCGATGAACAGGTAGGTGAGGCCCAGCTCGGCCTGCAGGTCGTTGAGCAGGTTGAGGACCTGGCTCTGGATCGACACGTCGAGGGCGGACACCGGCTCGTCGCACACGATGAAGGCGGGGTGCAGGGCGAGGGCCCGGGCGATGCCGATGCGCTGCCGCTGGCCGCCGGAGAACTCGTGCGGGTAGCGGTGGATGTGGCTCTGGTTGAGCCCCACCCGGCCCAGCATGTCCCGGACGAGCGCCTCGCGCTCCTTCTTGTCGGTCATGCCGTGGACGAGCGGTCCCTCGCCGACGAGCTCGCCCACGCTCATGCGCGGGTTGAGGCTGGCGTACGGGTCCTGGAACACGACCTGCATGTTTTGGCGGACCTTCTTCATCGCCTCGTTGCTGGCGTAGACGGGCCGGCGGCGCGGCTCGCCGCGGGCGGGAATGTCGAACAGGACCTGCCCGTCCATCTCCACGCGTCCCGACGTCGCCGGGAGCAGCCGGAGGATGACCTTGCCGAGCGTCGTCTTGCCGCAGCCTGATTCGCCGACGAGCCCGAGCGCCTCGCCGCGCCGGACGCTGAAGCTGACGCCGTCCACGGCCTTCACGGCGCCGACGCGGGACATGCCCAGCAGGCCGCCGCGGATCTCGAAGTGCTTGACGAGGTTGTCCACGCGGAGGAGCGTGTCCGGGGCGACCGCGCCGGCCACCCCCGGGGCGACCGCGGGCGACGAGGGCGTCAGGGTGTTGGGGGCTCGCGTCTCGGTCACGGGTTGGCCACCGTCAGGGTGAGGGCCGCGGCTTCGGCCTCGGCGGCGCTCGGGGCCTCGCCGAGCTCGGGTCTGCCGCCGTCCGGGGCGAGCCAGCAGCGCGACACGTGTCCCTCGGCGACCAAGCGCAGCGGCGGCGCGTTGTCGCAGATCGGCATCGCGTACGGGCAGCGCCTCTTGAACAGGCAGCCGGACGGAAGGTTCAGCGGGTTGGGCACGACGCCCTTGATGACATCGAGCCGCTCGCGCCTCGCGCCCATGCGCGGGATGGACGCCAGCAGGCCCTTCGTGTACGGGTGGTGGGGACGGTCGTAGACGGTGATGGCGTCGGAGGACTCGACCACCTTGCCCGCGTACATCACCGAGACGTCGTCGGACATCTCCGCGACGACGCCCAGGTCGTGGGTGATGAGCATGATCGCCATGCCGTTCCTCTCGCGCAGGGCCTTCATCAGCTCCAGGATCTGGGCCTGGATCGTCACGTCCAGCGCGGTCGTGGGCTCGTCGGCGATCAGGAGCTGCGGGTTCGTGGACAGGGCCATTGCGATCATCACGCGCTGGCGCATGCCGCCCGAGAGCTGGTGGGGATGCTCGCCCGCCCGCCGCTTCGCGTCCGGAATGCCCACTTGCTCCAGCATCTCCACCGCCCGGGCCGCCGCCTCCCGCTGGGTCAGGCTGCCGTGGCGGGACACGGCCTCGGCGATCTGGTCGCCGCACGTGTAGACCGGGTTCAGCGAGGTCATCGGCTCCTGGAAGATCATCGAGATCTCGTTGCCGCGGATGTTGCGCATCTCGTCCTCGGGCAGGCGCAGCAGGTCCTGGCCGTCGAACGTGATGGACCCGCTCACGATGCGACCCGGTCGCTCGATGAGCCGCATGATCGACAGCGCGGTGATGCTCTTGCCGCAGCCCGACTCGCCCACCACCCCGAGCGTCTTACCCGGGCGGATCCGCAGGCTGACGCCGTCCACCGCCCTCACCAGCCCGTCGGCCGTCGCGAAGTGGGTGCGGAGGTCCACAACCTCGAGCAGGGCCTCCTGGGCGCCCCTCGTCGTTGCCATCGACTAGGCCTCGAGCTTCTGGCGCGGGTCGAGCGCGTCCCGGAGGCCGTCGCCGACGAAGCTGGCGGCGAGGACGACGAGGATCAGCGTGATCCCGGGGTAGTAGATCCACAGCGGCTGGCGGTAGAAGTAGTCCTGCGCCGCGGTGAGCATGTTGCCGAGGCTCGCGTCTGGGTCTCGGATGCCGTAGCCGAGGAACGACAGCGCCGCCTCGGTGACCACCGCGTCCGCGATGCCCAGGGTCGCCGCCACGAGGACGGGCGCCATCGCGGACGGGACCATGTGGCGGATGATGATCCGCGAGTCGCTGGCGCCGAGCGCCTTGGCCGCCTGCACGAAGTCCGACTCGCGCAGGCGCAGGAACTCCGCCCGCACGAGCCGGGCGGCGGTCGTCCAGCCCGTGATGCCGATGGCGATGATGATCACCATCATCGGCGGCACGATCCCGCCGATGAACGCGACCAGCATCAGGATCAGGAAGAAGCCCGGCAGCGACAGCACGATGTCCACGACGCGCATCATCACGTTGTCGACGAGGCCGCCGGCGTAGCCGGAGATCGAGCCGAACGTGGTGCCGATGAGCGTGATGATCAGGACGGCGAAGAAGCCGATGATCAGCGACGTCTGGAGGCCCTTGGTCAGGCGGAAGAAGATGTTCCGGCCCAGATTGTCGTAGCCCAGCGGGGCGTCGATTGACACGGGATCCGTCGGGTGGTGGACCAGGCTCGTCCTGTACCAGGCGTCGCCGCCCACCATCGGGAACACGATCGCCGAGAACACGAGGAATGCCAGCAGCACCAGTCCGATGACCGCGGTGCGGTTGCGCAGGAAGCGCCGGCGAACCAGCTGCCAGTAGGTCTGGACGGCGACGAGGTCAACCTCGTCCGTGTCGGTCGAGGTGCTGGTGGGGCCGGCCGCGCCGGAGCGGATGCTCTCCGAGCTCGCCACGGATCTTGCCCTCCTAATAGTGGATCCGTGGATCGACGACCCCGTACAGGACGTCGGCCAAGAGGTTGCCGAGGATCACCATCATGCCGCCGATCATGGTCACGGCCAGCACCACCGGGTAGTCGCGGTCGCCGACGGCCTGCACGCCAAGCCAGCCGAGGCCGGGCCACGAGAACACGGTCTCCGTGATCGCGGCGCCTGACAGCAGCGTGGGAATGGTCAGCCCGAGGAGGGTCACGATCGGGATGAGCGCATTGCGCAGGGCGTGGCGACCGATGACACGGGCGGGGCCAAGACCCTTGGCGCGGGCCGTGCGCACATAGTCCTGGCGCAACACCTCGAGCATCGAGGCGCGCATGTAGCGGCTCCAGCCGGCCACGGACACGACCGCCAGCGTGGACACGGGCAGGATGAGGTGGGCGATCATGTCGGGAATGTCACCCTGCTTGCCGAGCGTGTTCTGCCCGTACAGCGGGAGCCACTTGAGCTGGACCGAGAAGAACTGCTTGAGGATCAGGCCCAGCCAGAACGTCGGCATCGCGTAGCCGATGGTCTCGAAGGTGGTGATGATCCGGTCGGCCCAGCTGTACTGCTTGACCGCCTGCAGGATCCCGATGGGGATCGCGAGCAGCATCGACACGACCAGCGACGTGCCCATCAGCAGCAGCGTGCTCGGGGCGCGTCCGAAGATCTTGTCCCGGACCGGGAGCCCGTCCGTGAAGGAGTAGCCCCAGGCCGTGCTGTTGAACGGGAACGACCAGAAGTGCGTGAACCAGTTCACGAACTGCACGGGCAGCGGCTGGTCGAGCCCGTAGACGCGGATGAGGTTCGCGATCGTCTGGGGGCTGACCCGTCCCGTGCGGAACTTGTCGATGGGCGAGCCCGGCGTCAGGTAGACGATCGCGAACGAGATGACCGAGATCCCGATGACGATCGGGATGGCCTGGATCAGGCGCCGGACGATGTACGTCACCATCGACTTCGATGCCTCGCTAAACGCAGTGTCCGACCCAGGCTGCCGCTTGGAAGCGGCCGGTCAAGGGGAGAGGGGCGCAAGGTGCGGCACGTCCGGGGCGGGCCTCGCAGCCCGCCCCGGACGGTTTCGTCACGCGCCTGGGACGCGCCTGCGGCTTACTGGGCGGCGACCTTCCAGGTGTCGCTGTTCCAGTAGTAGAGCGGGCTCGTCAAGTCGATCGTGCCGTCGGTCACAACGGAGTTGGTGCCGCCGGTGATCGCCTTGGACAGGGCCGCGTAGCCCTTGTCCGCCCACAGGAAGTAGTACGGGACGTCGTTGTGGACGATCGTCTGGAACTGCGCGTAGATCGTCTTGCGCTGCGCCTGGTCCGTCGTCTGGCGGCCCTGGATGAGCAGCGCGTCAGCCTGCTTGTTGCACCAGCCGACGAAGTTGTTCGCGTCCGGGTTGGCCTTGGTCACGATCTGGTCGCAGCCGAAGATCGAGCTGTCGTCGGGGTCGAGGGCTGTGGACCAGCCGCCGAGGTAGGTCTCGAACTTGTTGGGGTACGACAGGAGCGGCAGGAGGACGGTCGAGAAGTCGGCCGGATCCACCTTGACCTCGATGCCGCACTGCTTGAGCTGGTCGGCCGCGAGGTTCGCGAAGTTGATGCGCTGCTGCTTGCCCGAGCGGACGTACAGCGTGGTGGACAGCCGCTGGCCGCCCTTCGCATAGATGCCGTCCGAGCCGAGCGTCCAGCCGGAGGACTCGATCAGCGACTTGGCCTTGGCCACGTCGAGCGTGTACTTCGGCACGTTCGGGTCGAAGGCCCACGAGGCCGGCGGCACGTTCGCGTAGACCGGCACGCCCTGGCCGTCCGTCGCCTGCGCGACGGTGGCGTCGTGGTCGATGCACATGGTGAACGCCTGGCGCAGGTTCAGGTCGCTGTAGATGTGACCCGGGCGCAGGTTGAACGCGATGAAGTAGTAGCCGAAGTCCGCGTAGCTGGCGATCTGGAGGTTCGGGTCGTTCTGGAGCGCCGTCAGCGCGTCCGAGACGACCGCGTACAGCCAGTTGACGTCACCCTTCTGGAGGGCGGCGGCGCCGGAGGCGGAGTCCTTGATGATCGGGTAGTAGAAGTTGGCCGGGGCGACGGGGCCGGCGTAGTAGGTCGGGTTGGCCTTCAGCTGGACGGACTGCCCGGTCTGGTAGCTCACGAACGAGTACGGGCCGGTGCCGATCGGGTGCTGCTGGAAGTCCAGCAGGCGGAAGGCTGCGGCGACCTGGTCGGTCTGCTGCGACTGCAGCGTGGTGTTGAGGTCAGTCAGGCCGTTGAACAGCGCCTGCCCGTAGGCGGAGTTGTCCGGCGTCCCGTCGGCCTTCACGTAGAGGTTCTTGTCGAGCTGGCCGACCAGCTGCACGCCCGCGCCGGTGAGCGCCGTCTCCATGTCGGAGACGTACGTGGCGTAGTCGCAGCTGCTCGGCTGGGTGGCGGACCCGTCGCAGGCCTTGTCCGTCGTCGCGGTGGAGACCTTCTCGTACAGGGTCTTGATCGCCGTGGCGTCGGTGTTCGCCGTCCCGCTCTGGAACTTCGCGAACGACGCCATGACCGCCGCCTGCGGCATGATCGGCGTCGGCAGGTCCGTCACGAGGAACGGCGCGAACTTGGCCTTCAGGGTGAAGACCACGGTCTGCGGGTCCGGCGCCGCGACCGAGGCGACGTTCGTCTGGATGTCCGAGCAGAAGCTCGGGATGAAGGTGCAGTTCTTGGAGGCGGCCAGATCGAACGTGAACTTCACGTCAGCCGACGAGAAGTCCGAGCCGTCCTGCCACTTGATGCCGCTCTTGAGCTTGATGGTCCAGGTGAGGCCGTCGGCGCTGACCTGCGGCAGGTCCGTCGCCATGTCCGGGACGACCGCGAGCTTGTTGTTGACGCGGTACATGCCCGTGTAGATCTGGCCGACGATGTAGCTCGTCGGCAGGTCCGTGTACGCGAGCGAGAAGTACGTCGGCTCCGCGTCCATGACCATCTTGAGGTCACCGGACGCCGCCGCGGCGGACGCTGACGGCGCTGTGGACGCCGCCGCTGACGGCGCCGTGGACGCCGCCGTGGACGGGGCAGTGCTGGCTGCCGGCGACGCCGTGGAGCTGCCGCAGGCAGACACCACGATGGCGAACGCGCCGAGCAGGCCGAGGTACCGCCTTCTCAACGTCATCGACCTTCCTCCTCCTGGTTCCTGCCGACCCCTGGGCCGGCAGTGGCTGCCGGGCCTCGATGGGGGGCGGTTGTTCTCGTGCGCAGGCGGAACTGCCCGTCTGCGCACGGGCGTGGCGCATTATAGGTGCGAGCGAAACGCGATCGTCAATCTTCCGGCGCCATCCCGGGCCAACGCTCGGCCCGGGATGCGGTGGCTGTCGGCCTCAGTTGCCGCAGGGGCGCTCGGCGCCCGTCATGCCTCGCCAGCGCAGGTTCGGCTGGCGGGCGGCCGTCGCCTCGTCGAGACGGCGGACCGGGGCGTCGTGAGGGGCCGAGGTGACGATCTCCGGGTCCGTCTCCGCCTCGCGGGCGATCTCGATCAGCGCGTCCACGAAGCGGTCGATCGTCTCGAGCGACTCCGTCTCGGTCGGCTCGATGAGCATCCCCTCCTCGACCGTGAGCGGGAAGTAGATCGTCGGCGGGTGGTACCCCTTGTCGATCAGCCGCTTCGCGATGTCGAGGGTGCGGACGCCCGTGCGGTGCTTGATCTCCGACGCGGACGCCACGAACTCGTGCTTGCAGGCTCGCTCGAAGGGCACGTGGTACGTGCCGGCGAGGCGCGCCTTCATGTAGTTCGCCGCGAGGACCGCGTCGTCGCTCACCTCGCGGAGCGCGGTGCCGTGCGCCCGCAGGTATGCGTACGCGCGGACGAGGACGCCGGTGCTGCCGAAGAAGCTGCGCACCCGGCCGATCGAGGTCGGACGCTCCCCGTCCCGCTCGAGGCGGAACGAGCCGTCCGCCTCGCGCACGACGCGCGGGCTGGGCAGGAACGGCACAAGGACCTCGCGGACGCCGACGGGCCCGGCACCGGGGCCGCCGCCGCCGTGCGGCGTGCTGAACGTCTTGTGGACGTTGAAGTGCATCACGTCGAACCCGGCCTCGCCCGGCCGGAACCGGCCGAGGATCGCGTTGAGGTTCGCCCCGTCCATGTAGGCGAGCGCGCCCGCGGCGTGCGTGGCCTGGAGGAGCTCCCCCACCCGGGCCTCGAACAGCCCCAGCGTGGACGGGTTGGTGATCATGATCGCCGCGGTCCTCGGGCCGAGGGCGGCCCGGAAGGCCTCCACGTCCACCCCGCCGTCCGGGGCGGACGGGATCGTGACCGTCTTGAAGCCGGCCATCGAGGCCGTCGCCGGGTTGGTGCCGTGGCTGGAGTCCGGGACCAGGACCTCCGTCCGCTCCAGGTCGCCCCGCGAGCGGTGGTACGCCCTAACCATCAGGATGCCGGTCAGCTCGCCCTGGGCGCCGGCGGCCGGCTGGAGCGTCACCGCGGCCATGCCGCTGACCTCGGCCAGCATGGCCTCGAGTTCCCACAGCATCTGGAGCGTGCCCTGGGCGGCGGCGGCGGGGGCCAGCGGGTGGAGACCGGCGAACCCCGGCAGGCGCGCCGCCCACTCGTTCAGCTTGGGGTTGTACTTCATGGTGCACGAGCCAAGCGGATAGAAGCCCGCGTCCACCGAGTAGTTGAGCGCAGACAGGTTCACGAAGTGGCGAACCACCTCGGACTCCGCCAGTTCCGGCAGCGCCGCCGGGGTGGCCCGACGGGCAGAGGCCGGGACCCGGTCCAGGGCGCCGGGCGCCGGGTGCGGGATCTTCCCCCCGCCGCGACCGGGCCGCGACAGCTCGAAGATCGTGGGCTGCAGCTTCTCGCCGACGACGCTCACGCGACACCTCCCGCCAGCTCGGCGCGGAGCGCGTCCGCGAAGGCGGCGATCTCGGCCGGGGTGGTGACCTCGGTCGCGCACACCAGCAGCCCGTCGGCAAGCGACGGGTCGTCCGGGACAAGGTCCGCGAGCGGGATCCCGGCCAGCACGCCGCGATCGAGAAGCCGGGCGTGAACCGCCCGGGCGCTGGGGACGCGGACGGCGAACTCGTTGAGATACGGGCCGGCGTGGAGCCTCGGCGCCCCTGCCGCGGCAAGGGCCAGCTCAAGCTCCGACGCCCGCTGGGCGCCCAGGGCCGCCACGTCGCGGAGCCCGTGCGGGCCGATCGCGGCGAGGTAGATGGCCGCGGCCAGCGCGAGCAGCGCCTGATTGGTGCAGATGTTGGACGCCGCGCGCTCGCGGCGGATGTCCTGCTCGCGGGCGCGCATCGTCATCACGAACGCGCGCTTGCCGTCCACGTCCCGGGTCAGGCCAACCAGCCGGCCGGGGATCTGGCGGACCAGCGGCTCCTTGCACGCCACGATGCCCAGGTACGGCCCGCCGTACTGGAGCGGGATGCCGAGCGGCTGGCCCTCGCCGCAGGCGATGTCGGCGCCGGTCTCGCCAGGCGTCGCGAGGACGGCCAGCGAGACGGGCTCGATCACGTGCACGAACAGCGCGCCCGCCCGATGGGCGAGCCCGCCCACCCGGGGCAGGTCCTCGAGCAGGCCGAGCAGGTTCGGGTTCGCCGCCAGGACGCCGGCCACGGGGGTCCCGTCGGCCAGCATCGCCTCGAGCGCCGCCAGGTCCGTGGTGCCCTCGGCGGACAGGGGCACGTCGTCCACGAGCAGGCCCGCGCCGTCGGCGTAGGTCTGGAGCGTCTGGCGATAGTGCGGGTGGACCCCGCGCGACACGAGGATCCGTCCGCGGCCGGTGGCGCGGCACGTCATGAGGGCCGCCTCGGCCGTTGCGGCCCCGCCGTCGTAGTGCGACGCCGAGACCACGTCCATCGCCGTCAGCTCGGCGAGGAGGCTCTGGTACTCGTAGATGGACTGGAGCGTCCCCTGGCTGATCTCGGGCTGGTACGGCGTGTAGGCCGTGTACCACTCGCCGCGGATCAGCATCTGGTCCACTGCGGCCGGGGTCCAGTGGCGATAGGCGCCGGCGCCGAGGAAGCTCGCGAGGTCCGTCCGGTTCCGGGCGGCGAGGCCCGTCAGGCGGGCGGAGAGCTCGAGCTCGGGCTCGGGCGGGTCAAGGCGGAGCGGGCCGGCGCGAAGCGCCTCGGGGATGTCGTCGAAGAGCCGGTCAACCGAGTCGACGCCGATCGTCTCCAGCATTCGCGCCCGGTCGTCCGCGCCGTGCGGACCGTAGGGCATCTCAGGCCTCGGCCGTCAGCTGCTCGTAGGCGGCGGCGTCAAGCAGCCCGTCCACCTGCGCGGCGTCGGCCAGCTTGACGCGGAGCATCCAGCCCTCGCCGTACGGGTCCGAGTTGACCAGCTCCGGCTGGCCGCCGAGCGCGTCGTTGGCGGCGACCACGTCGCCCGAAACGGGGGCGAACAGGTCGGACACCGCCTTGACCGACTCGACCACGCCGAAGGTGGCGTGCTGAGCGAGGGTGCGCCCGACGGCGGGCAGCTCCACGAAGACCACGTCGCCCAGCTGGTGGGCCGCGAACTCCGTGATGCCCACGACGGCCTCGTCGCCCTCGACGCGAACCCACTCGTGCTCCTTGGTGAAACGCAGATCAGCCGGGACCATGAGGTAGCGCTCCTTGTTGGCAGTGCGGCCCGAGCGCGCGCCGGGGCGCGTCGGGGCGGGGGCAGGAAATTGGCGCCGGGAGATCAGCTCGGGCGCTTGTAGAACGGCAGCGGCACGACCTCGGCGGGGACCGAGGCACCGCGGATCTCAACCGCAACCATCGTACCGATTTCGGCCTGCGGCGTGGGCACGTACGCCATGGCGATGGCCTTGCCCAGGGTGGGCGACATGGTGCCCGAGGTGACGGTGCCGGCCGCGACGCCGTCCACCAGCACGGGGTACCCGTGGCGGGCGATCCCGCGATCACGCAGGACGAGCCCGACGAGGCGTCGCGCCGTGCCGTCCCGAGCCACCTGCTCGAGCGCCTCGCGCCCGACGAACGGACCGGGCTTGCCGAGCTTCACCACGCGGCCGAGGCTGGCCTCGTAGGGGTTCGTGGCCCGGTCCAGCTCGTTGCCGTACAGGGGCATGCCGGCCTCCAGGCGAAGCGTGTCGCGGGCGCCGAGCCCGACCGCCACCAGGCCGTGGGGCTGCCCTGCCGCGTACAGGGCGTCCCAGACCTCGTGCACCCGAGCCACGTCCACGAAGACCTCGAACCCGTCCTCGCCCGTGTAGCCGGTCCGCGCGACCATCGCCGGGACGCCGGCCACCGAGCCCTCGGCGATGCCGTAGTAGTGGATGGCGGCGGGGTCGATGTCCGCGAGCGGGCGCAGGATGGCCATCGACCGCGGGCCCTGGACGGCGACCAGGCCGGTGGCAAGGGAGCGGTCGTCCAGCACGGCCTTGAAGCCGTCGAGCCGGTGGACCAGCGCGTCCGACACGGTCCGGGCGTTCGAGGCGTTCGCGACCACCATGAAGCGGTCCGGGCCGAGGCGGTAGACGATCAGGTCGTCGAGGAGGCCGCCGTCCTCGCCGCAGATCATGGAGTAGTGGGCCCGGCCGAGCGCGAGCGAGGGCGGGTCGGTCACCAGGGCGGCGGCGAGGGCGGCGCCCGCCTCGGGGCCCTCCACCACGAGCTCGCCCATGTGCGACAGGTCGAACAGGCCGGCGGCCGAGCGCGTGGCCCGGTGCTCCTCGAGGATCCCGGCGTACTGGATGGGCATCAGCCACCCGGCGAAGTCCACGATCTTGGCGCCGAGCGCCTCGTGGCGGTCCAGGAGCGGGGTGGGCTGGGGCGCGGGGGCGGGGCTGTCAGTCATGCGTCCGGGGTCTCCTGTGATTGGCCGGCGGCGGGGAACGGCCCGCCGGCCGCTGCGGTGGCTGCTCGGGCGACAAGCGCCCGCTCGGTCTGGAAGGTGAGGAGCGCGGCGGCGTCGTCGAAGCCGACCCAGCGCACCTCGTCGAATTCGTGGTCATGGCGCGCGAGGTCGCCCCCGACGGGCGCCATCAGGAAGTAGTGCACGGTCTTGTGGATGCGCGTCCGGCTCTGGACGAACGTGTAGGCGATGGAATCGAGGGGCCGGACGATCCGGACCAGCAGGCCGGTCTCCTCGGTCACCTCGCGGAGGGCGGTCTCCTCGGTGGTCTCGCCCGGGTTGGGCGTCCCCTTGGGGAGCGTCCAGGTGACCCCGTCCCGATCGCGCTTGCGGCAGCCGACCACCAACTGCGGCACGCCCTCGGAGAACCGGATCACGATCCCGCCCGCCGAGGTGGCGGTCCCCTCCCTTAGGCGCGCCACGCGGGGGCCAGGGACGGACGGCGGGGTCCGGCCCCGCGGCCGGGGCTCGTCCAGGACATCCCCGCGGTACCCGACGGCCGGCCGAGGCCGGCCGCGCGGTCCGCCTCGATGACCGGGGCTCGCCACGCGGCGCGCAGTTCAGCGAGGGGCCCGATCTCCGCGTGCCGCAGGACGGTCCGCCTCGACGGGGCCGGCTGGAAGCGCGGCCCGATGCCGAGCCCGAGGCGACGCTCACGAGCCCGGGGGGTCGCGTGGGCATACCGGGCGGGCCATGCCCCGCGGAGGGCGGCGAGACTGTGCTGCATGCCCTGATCGTATCGCGTCAGGAGCCCCCCGCAAGTGCGGTGCGGAGGCGTTCGGTCGCTTCCGGTGACAGGGCGCCACGCCTGGCGGCGATCGCGATGTCGCGCTCCAGCAGCGCCCGGTAGACGGGGAGGGCGTCCGGTGCCGACGACGCGAGCGCGGACAGGTGCGCCGTGACGGTGCCCGCATCGCCTCGGGTCGCCGGGCCGGTGAGCGCGGACTCGACGCCCAGGGCCCGCGCGTTGGCGACGGCCTGCTCGACCAGCGGCACGAAGATCCGCAAGGCGCCGGCTTCGTCGAGCCCGAGCGCGCGGGCCACCTCGCGAATGGTGTCCAGCAGGGCGACCACGCCCCCGGCCGAGAGGACAGCCGCCGCGTGGTAGGCGGGCTTGGAGCCCGGGGCGAGCCGGACGGGCGAGCCGCCGATCGCCTCGGCCATGTCCGCGAGGTGCGCGGCCAGTTCGTCGTCGCCCTCGATGGCGATCGTGGCTCCGGGAAGCGCGGCCAGCGCCCGCTCGACGTCCGCGAACGCGACGAGCGGGTGGAACGCGCCTGCCTGCGTGCCGGCGGCGAGGGCCGGGGCCAGCACGTCCGCGCCGAGCAGGCCGCTGGTGTGGGCAATCGCCTGGCCCGCGTACAGGCGGAGCGTGCCCGCGATGGGCGCGATGGCGTCGTCGGGGACGGCGAGCAGGATGAGCTCGACCTCGTCCACGAGCGCCGTCGCGTCGGCGAACGCGCGGGCTCCCGGGACGCGCTCGCGGAAGCGTTGCCGCCGGCCGGGATCGCGTGACGCCACGGCGCCCACGGGCCAGCCCGCGCGCGACAGCGCGACGCCCAGCGTGAGGCCCACGG
>JAJXTS010000091.1 GCA_021783595.1 Chloroflexota bacterium
CGCGGCGCAGCACGGCCGCCGGGGCGGTCGGGCGGAACGGGCCCGCGGCCGCGGCGCTCACGCGCGGCCGGTCGCCCGACCGCTCCACCACGAGGTCCCCGGGCGCGAGGTTGACCTCGGCGCCCGCCTCCACCACCCCGCCGCCGATCCCAGGCGCGCCGAGCACCTCGAGCAGCGCCGGCCACGTCCCGACGTCGGTCCAGCCCACGTCCATGGAGGCCATCACGACCGTGCCGGCGGCGGCGGCCGGCTCCATCACCGCGTAGTCGATCGACCGGGCGGGCAGCGTCGCGTAGGCGGTCGCGAGGTCCCCGGCCAGTCCGCGCCGCACGCCGTCCGCCACCTCCGGCGCGTGCCGCTCGAGGGCGTCCACGACCGCGCGGCGGCGCCACAGGAACATCCCGGCGTTCCAGGCGACACCGGGGATGGCCCCCAGCTCGACCGCGCGCTCCGGGCCGGGCTTCTCCTCGAACGCCGCCAGCGGGTACGCGTCCAGGCCCGCCACGCGCTCTCCCCGCCCGAGGTCGGGCCGCAGGTAGCCGTACTCGGTGGCGGGGCGGGTCACCGCGACGCCGAGCGTGACCAGCGGCGACGCGATGCCGAACCGGCCGGTGGCGAGGCCCGCCGCTGCGGCCGCGAGCACGGCCCGGAAGGTGCCCTCCCGCGCGGGGTCGATCCGGTGGTCGGCGGGCAGGACGACCATCACCTCGTCCGGGTCGCGGCCGGGCTCGAGCGCGGCCAGCGCGATGGCCGGCGCCGTGTTGCGGCCCTCCGGCTCGATGATGAGGCGGGCCCCGGGCGCCTGCGCGGCCGCCATCGCCGCCCACGCGGGCGACACCACGATCGCGATGTCGGGCTGCCCGGGCAGCTCGGGCCCGCGGAGCCTCGCGACCGTCCGCCCGAGGAGCGTCTCCCCGCCCGGCAGCAGCGGCAGGAAGGGCTTCGGGCGCGCGGCGGTGCTCAGGGGCCGCAGGCGCGTGCCGCCGCCCCCGGCCAAGATCACGATCTGCATCGGGGCATTCTACGGAGCCGCCGGACCGCCACGCCCCCGCGTCGAGCCGCCCGTGCGCCAGCGCCGCGTCCGCCCGGCGCCCGTCGGGTTGCGCGCGGGCCCCCGATGCTCGAGCCCACGACGGCCTGCGGGCCGCTCAGGTCCCGGGCGGCTCGGCCCCCTGCCGCCTCAGATCCCGACCGGCTCCGGCAGCCCCGCGTCCGCCGCCAGGGCGGCCGCCCGGTCCGTGTGCTCCCACGGCAGGTCCACGTCCGTCCGGCCGAAGTGGCCGTAGGCCGCCGTCTGCCGGTAGATGGGACGCAGCAGGTCCAGGTCGGAGATGATGGCGCCGGGCCGCAGGTCGAAGTGGCGGTCGATCAGCGCCAGGATCCGCTCGTCGGAGACCCGGCCGGTGCCGAATGTCTCCACGGACACGGAGATCGGCCTGGCGATGCCGATGCCGTAGGCCACCTCCACCTCGAACCGGTCCGCGAGGCCCGCCGCCACCACGTTCTTGGCCACCCAGCGCGCCGCGTACGTCGCGGACCGGTCCACCTTGGACGGGTCCTTGCCGGAGAAGGCGCCGCCGCCGTGGCGGGCCATCCCGCCGTACGAGTCCACGATGATCTTGCGGCCGGTCAGGCCCGCGTCGCCCATCGGGCCGCCGATCACGAACCGGCCCGTGGGGTTGACGTGGACCACCGGGTCCTGCGCCCGGAGCGCGGCCGGGATCGAGGGCATCACCACCTGCTCGGTCACGTCCGCGGCGATGCGGTCGTGGGCGATGCCCGGGTCGTGCTGGGTGGCCACCACCACGGTGCGCACCGCGACGGGCTTGCCGTGCGCGTACTCCACGGTGACCTGCGTCTTGCCGTCCGGCCGCAGGTACGGGATGGAGCGCTCCTTGCGCACCTCGGCCAGGCGGCGCGCCATGCGGTGGGCCAGGGCGATGGGCAGCGGCATCAGCTCGGGCGTCTCGTTGCACGCGAACCCGAACATCATCCCCTGGTCGCCGGCGCCCTGCTCGTGGGCCGGCGAGGCGTCCACGCCCCGGGCGATGTCCGGCGACTGCGCCTTGACGCTCACGAGCGTGCCGCAGGTCTGGTAGTCGAACCCGTAGTCCGCCCGGGTGTAGCCGATGTCGCGGACCGTGTCGCGCACGATGTCCTGGAACTCGACGTAGCCGTCGCAGGTGATCTCGCCGAACACGAGCACGAGGCCCGTGGTGGTGGCGGTCTCGCACGCGACCCGGGCCCTCGGGTCCACCCGGAGGATGCTGTCGAGGATGGCGTCCGAGATCTGGTCGCACATCTTGTCCGGGTGGCCCTCGGTGACCGACTCGGACGTGAACAGGTATTGCGGCGCGTCAACGATGCTCATGTGACTCCCAGCGAGGCGCGTGACGACGGCCTCCCGGGCGAGCGTACCAGAGCCCGCGCGGGAGCAGCCCGGCCCATCCGGGGGTCACGGCCGCCAGCGGCCGCCGGGCAAGCCGAGTGGCGCCGGGCATGCCCCGGATCGCGGAACACGCCAGCGCCTCCGTGGGTCCGGCATAAGCCGCCGCGAAGTCGCGCCCAGTACGCTGCGCTCGACGTGCTCCGAGAGGACCATTATTCTGACCACATGGCGAAGACCGTCACGGCCACCGCGGCGAAGGCGCACATCCTCTCGCTCCTGGACGACGTGGAGGCGGGCGAGGAGGTGGAGATCACGCGCCACGGGCGGCTTGTGGCGCGGCTGGTGCCGGCACGGGGCGGGAAGGCGCTGCTGGGCAAGTACCGCGGGCAGGTCACGATCAACGTGGCGGATGAGGAGCTGCTGTTCACCGCCAATGACGAGTCCGACTGGACGTCCGACGAGGACAACCTCACGTGACGCTGCTGCTCGACACGCACGCCCTCCTGTGGTCGGCTGTCGCTCCCGAGCAGCTGTCGGCAGGCGCGGCTCGTGCGATCTCGGAGGCCGATGAGCTCGCGGTCGCGGCGATGACGTGGTGGGAGCTCGCCTGGATGGTGCGGCGCGGGCGTGTCACGCCGCGCGGCTCGAGCACATCGTGGTTCGCCGCGCTCCAGCGGGATGTCCGGACCATCCCGATCACACCGGCCATCGCGCTCGCAGCGGCCGCCCTGGCGGCGTTCCCGAGTGATCCCGGCGACCGCCTGATCTACGCCACGGCCGTGGACCGGGGCTGGCGCCTGGTCACCAAGGACGGCCGCATGCGCGCTCATGACCGCGAGGGCGCCGTCGTCGTCTGGTAGGGCCGTGCGCCGCCCGAGCCCCGCCCGGGCTCGGGGCCCGGGCATGAACCCCGCCGCACGACCCGGCTCGCCCGTGCGACGGAGCGGCGCTCACCTCCGGCGACGGCCGAGGAAGACCGCCAGGAGCGCCACGAACACGGACACGAACACGGCGACCAGGGCGCCGGGCTGGATCCCCATCTGACCTCTCTCGAACGCTGTTTCGCGCGATCCGGGACCAGGGACATCGTGAGGGTCGCCGCGCGGGACCCTCGCCCGACCTTCTCGGCGCCGGCGTCAGACCGCCAGCACCTTGAGCACCTCGTCGCCGTAGTGGTTGATCACCTTCACGGCGATCCTGCCGGTGGCCGGGCGCGGGAACGGGCGCGAGACCGTGGAGTTGACCGAGGCCCACGCCTCCTCGCTGATGTCGGCCCGCAGGGCGCGGCGCAGCTTGTCGTACGGGTCGTCGGCGCCGGTGAAGTAGGCGTGGCGCACGAAGAAGGCGTCGCCGTCGTACGCCGTGTCGAGGAACCAGGCGGCGATGTCGTCCACCGAGGACGAGCGCAGATCGCCGGTGGTGGGGTCGTAGACGTCGAGGCCGCGGATCTCCACCTCGAGGCGCCCGCCGCCGGCCGGGCGGACCGCGATGTCGGGCTCGCCGAAGACCATGAACAGGTTGCCGGTGCCGGTCTTCTTGAGCAGCTCGTCGCC
Organism: Chloroflexota bacterium; assembly: GCA_021783595.1. GTDB lineage: Bacteria > Chloroflexota > Limnocylindria > Limnocylindrales > CSP1-4 > CAIXZV01. Next base: position 3,943 of record JAJXTS010000091.1, read on the forward strand.
CATCGCGAGGTCGGGGTTCATGTGCGCCTGCTGGATCGTCAGGCGGCCCAGCTGCGAGGCCTCCTGCCCGGCCATCGGGTCGAAGGCGAAGCCGCAGACGACGAGCAGGTCGGCGAACCGCACGGCCTCCTTGGCGGCCTCGCGGACGAGCTCGGGGCCGACGGTGCCGAACTCCGGGCCGATGGCGACGGCGACGGTCCGCGCGGCACCGGCCTCGAGGTACTCGCCCACGCCCTGGACGAACACGCCCGGGTACGGGTCGAGGCGCTCGAAGACGAGGCGCTCGTGCCGCTTGGTGTTCTGGACGCCGGCGCGGCGGAGGTTGTCCAGGATGGTGCCCACGAAGCGCCCGGCGTCCACCGACGGCGTTTCCTCGGCGGCCGGCAGGTCCTCGGGGCCGTCCACCAGCACGCGGTGGGGCGACAGGCTCTCGACCGTGAACGGGCCCGACACCCGGACCACCTTGCGGTCCTCGTACGGGCGGTCGAACAGGGTCTCGGACTCGGCGTGGCGGGCGATGGCGGCGTCCACCTCGGCCCGGGTCATGCCCTCGCGGATGTCGGGGTTCTGGGCGATCGACTTGAGGGTGACGTGGGGCACGCGCTCGTAGACGAAGCCGCGGCGGACGTCGCCCGCGGTGGCGGGCATCGGCACGGGCGGGAGCTGCCCGGTGACCTCCGCGTCGCGGCGGATGCCGGCCTCGGAGTCGGCGAGCAGGTAGTACGGGAACTTGGCGGCCATCAGGCGCGAGCGCGCGAGGGCGAGCGCGACGCGGCTGGTGTCGATGGTGATCCAGCGGCGCCCCCACTGCTCCGCGACGTACGCCGTGGTGCCGGAGCCGCACGTCGGGTCGAGCACGAGGTCGCCGGGGTCGGTGGTCATGAGCAGGCAGCGCTCGATGACCTTCGGCGATGTCTGGACCACGTAGGTCTTGTCGCCTGGTCGTCCGGCAATCGCTGTGTCCGTCCAACTGGAGTTCAACGCGAACACGGGAAAGTCATTGAGGTAGCGAACGTAGCCGAGCGAGTTGTCTCGTGCGGCCACGCGCCCGGCCGCCATTAAGCGCTCCATGCCGATTTCGTTCGTCTTCCACCGAGCCTGCATGGATGGCCGGAACGACCTGCCATCGATGTGAACCTCGAACCACGAGGCCGCCCCCTCGCCCTTCTCGCGCCCCTGACTCTGCGAGGTCAGGTTGTCGAGTCGATACAGGACGGCGCCTGTGGGCACCCGCGTGAGATCGACGAGTTCTGCCTCGCTCAACGGGCGATCCGTTCCGTCTCCAAGCTTCAGCCTCGTGTACTCGCCGCCACCCGCGCCACCGACAACCTTCTTCGAGAACAACGGGCGGTACTTGACCCGCTCCCGGGACCTCGAGTACCAGAGGATGTAGTCGGACACCGACGAGAGAAGCTCGTTGGTCTGCCCTGACGTCTTCGCGAATGCGATCAGCGCGCAGCTGTTGTCGGGACCGAAGACTTCGTCGAGCAGGTTGCGCACAAGATGAAGGTTTGCGTCGCCGATCTGGACGAACACCGACCCCGACTCCGTCAGCAGCTCCCGCGCCGCCACCAGCCGATCGCGCAGGTACGACAGGTACGAGTGGATCCCCAGCTCCCACGTGTCGCGGTAGGCGCGGACCTGCTCGGGCTGGCGCGTGAGGTCGGTGTCCTTGCCGTCCCTTACGTCGCGCTTGCGCGTACTTACCTGCCAATTACTTCCGAATTTGATCCCGTAGGGCGGGTCCACGTAGATGGCCTGGACCTGCCCCTTGAGCCCCTCCTTCTCGGCGAGGCTGGTCATCACCAGCAGCGAGTCGCCCAGGATCATGCGGTTGGACCACTTGCCGGGGTGCCGGTAGAAGTCCACCTTGTCCTCGAAGGTGAGCTCGCTGTAGGGCGCGAAGAACCCGAGCTGCTCCTCGGCCTGGCGGCCCTGGCTCTCGGCGCGCAGCTCCTCGACCAGCGCCAGCGGGTCGATCGTCTCCTGGATGTAGACCGGGACCGCGGGCACCTGCAGGTCCTCGGCGTCCTGCTCGTCCTTGCCCCGCCAGACGAGCTGCGGGTCCAGGCTCGGGTCCCGGGGGTAGCGCACGACGGCGGGCCGCTTCTCGTCGGGGCGGGCGAAGGACTCGAGCTCGGCGGTGGGGATGTTGGGGCGCGTGTCGCCGGGGTGCGTGGTGGCCCGGACCGGCGTGGCCTTCGGCGTCGGGTCCACGTTACGCGGCATCGCTTAGCTCCCCCTTCACTCGGCGTCGACGACCTGGCCGGCGATGGCGACGACCTCGGAAGCGAGGGCGACGGCCCGTCCGGCCTGATCCCGATCCGGACCCGCAAGGGCGCCGTAGTCCGGACAGCGGCTGCGCTGCCCGATCTGGGTCAGCCATTCCAGGGCTTCGTCGGATGGAAGCCTGCCGCCGACAGACGGGGTCGTCGATGCCACGGCCGGCGCGAGATGGGCCAGATCGTGTGTCCTGGCGAACCCGACTCCGGCCAGGACCAGCAGGGCCTTGAGCGCCTTCTCGGCCGCCTGCTGGGCGTGGAACGCGACGATGGCCGGGTCGATGTCCTTCGCGGCAAGCAACGCCGATGCCGCGACGAGGTCGCCGCGCGCCGATTGCAGCCACCCGCCAGCCGCCTCGCGGACGGCATCAGGGTCGGGCATAGATCGTCGCTCCGGTCGAGAGGGCCTCGTGGATGATCGTCCCCCGGACGTCACCGTAGCGATGAACGCGTCCCGGGGTGGCCACCACGACATCCTTGCTCAGCGGCAGGGAGCGCAGGGCGGCACGAACGGCAAGGGCGGTCGCGAACTCGTCAGCCCCGTCCGGCACGACGACAAGCAGGTCAAGGTCGCTGTCCGGCCTTGCCCCTCCTGTCGCCTGCGAGCCGAACAGCACCACGCGGAGCGGCTTGACCGCGCGGACGATGCGGCGCTTCACCGTGGGCATCCACCGTGCCGCGTCCGGGCTCAGCGGCAGGCCCCGGACCGCAACGCCGCGCGCTGGGCCGTGCTCCAGCGCGAAGGTCGCCACCGCGGCGCAGTCCCAGAGGCGTCCGCGCGCCGGGCTGGCGATCGGTGCGGGGAAGCCCGGGCGTTCCGCCCAGTCCCGCACGAAGTTCGCGCGATGCACGCCGACGATTGCGGCTGCCTCAGTGGCGCCGATCGGGTCCACGGCGGTGCTGGTGTCGAGATTGGCTCGGGCCATGGTCACAATGATACGCCATGCATCAATGCAGACGCCTCAGCTCCTCGACGAGCGGCACCGCCGGGTTGGCCGGGCTGGTGTCGCCGGGGTGCGTGGTCGCCCGGACCGGCGTAGCCGGCTTCATCTTGTCAGCCACGGCTCAACGCCGACCCATTCCGCATAAGGGCCAGCGCAGGCGTCGTCGCTACGGTCAGGCCGTGGATCGGATCGCATGGGACGCCGAGAAGGATCGGCTGAACCAAGGGAAGCATGGGGTCAGCTTCGCGGAGGCGACGGTCGTGCTGAATCATCCTCTGACCCGTACGCGGCCAGACGTCGAGCACTCGTTTGACGAGCCACGGGAGATCTCGATTGGGCCTGCGCCCGCGGGGCAGGTCCTCGTGATCGTGACCGCCCTTGCCGTCGACGGTAGTATCCGCATCATCTCCGCACGGCGCGCCATGAAGCGCGAACGACATGCATACGAAGGCGATTGACTCCCCCCCTCGCCGGCCGCGGACGAGCGCGTCCCTGCGGCAAGCGCCCGCGATTCCCGACACGCTCGCGTACTGGCTCGAACACCCACTTGGGACGCGGGTGACCAAGCTATACCGGCGGGCGGACACGCCAATGGTGTTTGCGGGCCGCCCACTTGAGCGATTCGGGCATGTCGACGGTTGGGCGCTGGTGCGGCGGGACACGGCCCGCGTCCGGCACGTCGTCGCTTCGGGGCCTGACCTTGCCGAGCTTGCGCGCCCCTTCATGGCCGAGCGCACACCCGAGGAAGCCGTCGCGATGGCGCTGTTCTTCGACGCGCTCGGGCGAATCCCGGACACGCACCCGATTCCCGAGGTCACGGATGAGCGCGTGTACTGAGGATCTGGCATCGGCATTTCGACGGTCACAAGTCCCTTCGGCCTGCCTCCGTGCCTTTGACGCCGGTCGGCTAGGCCGAGGCGCCCCGGCCGATGTCGGATAAGGGCCAGCGAAGTCGCCATGCGCACGCTGGCATCGTCATGCGCCACGGCAGCGGGGGCGCGGTCGTCGTCGGGTAGACAGGACGTTCGTGCGGTCATCGGCCGAACCTCGAGCGGATCCGGTCCGCCGCGTTCTCGATCTGCGTGACCTCGAGGAACGCCCAGCGGCCGAGGCCGCCCCAGGCGTTGACGGCCGGGACCCACTGGTCCTGCGTCGCGGCCACCTTGGCCCGCTTCTCGGGCCGCGCCTCGCCGGTCACCTCCAGCACCAGGGTGAGCAGGTCGTCCTCGCCGCGCGAGTCCCGGTCCCGGAGGCGGATCAGGAAGTCCGGGACGTAGTTGGCGGCCCGGCCCTCGAACGTGTACGGGACCGCGAGGCCGAGGCCCTGGTTCTTGGCGTAGCTGACGACCTCGGGCATGTCCTCGAGCCTCGCCGCGAGCGCCGTCTCCCAGCCGCTGTCCTGCGCGACGCGGTTGAGGTGGCTCTTCACGGTGTCGTAGCAGGTCTTGGTGGTCTCGAAGGACACGTCGTCGGTGGAGCCGACCGGGTCGTACGGGCGCAGGATCGGCGTCAGCCGGGGCTCGCCGCCCGAGCCGCGCGCGACGGCCCGGTGGATGCGCTCGGCGGCGGCGTGGCTCCACTCCGCGAGCAGCAGCAGCTGCGGGTAGGCCCCGTCGCCCAGGTACGGCTCGACGCACTCGCCGATCCAGCGGCGCGTGATGCCCAGGAGCTGCGGGAACAGCCACGGCCGCTCGCCGCCGTCCTCGTCCCGGAGGTGCGTGTCCAGGGTGCGCTTGGCGACCGCGAACACCACCGTGTTGAGCCGCTGCTGCTCGAGGGGCAGCTCGAGCAGGTTCATCGTCCCCACGATCGGGTCGAGCTGCGTGCGGGTGGGCACCTCCCGGGTGGACAGCGCGAGCACGCTCCCCTCGTCGAACCGCGCCGTCAGCCGCTCCGCCGGCGCCTCGAACTTGTAGCCGAGGACGTGCGGGAACTCGATGCGCAGGGCGGCGCGCTCGGGCAGCGAGCGGACGGTGCGGACGGGCCTCGGCCGGCGCACGCCGCCCTTGCCGGTCGTCGCGAGGAACGTGAACGGGACGCCCAGCACCTCGGCGTACTCGGGCTCGAAGCGCCCGTCCGGGCCCGGGTCGTAGCTCGCGCGGCGGAGCGCGCGCCCCACCACCTGCTCGCACAGGAGCTGCGTCCCGAAGGCGCGGATGCCGAGGATGTGGGTCACGGTGTTGGCGTCCCAGCCCTCGGTGAGCATCGAGACCGAGACGACGCACCGGATGTCCGCCCCGAGCTGCCCGGGCTTGCCCACCGTGTTGAGGACCTCGCGCAGGATGTCCTGGTCCTCGATGTCGTCCCCGGTCCGGCCCGGGAAGCGGGCGGCGTAGGCACGCTTGAACTCGTCGATCTCGCGGGCGGCGGCCCGCTTGAACGCGGGGTCCAGGGCGTCGCCGCGGTCCAGCTGCATGGAGTCGATGAGCAGCGTCACCGGGCGGTCGCGCCAGCGCCCGTCGGCGG
>JAJXTS010000092.1 GCA_021783595.1 Chloroflexota bacterium
GCCGCCGAGCCCGGCACGCCGGCCGAGGAAGGAGCCGCCGCATGACGGCCGCGGCCGCGCCTGCCAAGATCGTGTCCCCCGTCGCGAGCGAGGCTGAGCGGCGCGCCCAGCGGAGCGCCCGCATCCGAGGGATCGTGATCGCGGCCCTCGGGCTCATCGCCTTCGGGATGGCCGTGAACACCCTCGGCGGAGACGTCACCTTCAAGTTCTGGCTGCAGCAGCAGGGCAAGGCGTTCGCCCAGGTGGACACCAGCCCCGGCGAGCTGTGGGTCGCGGCCGGGGTAACCACCGGCATCGCCGGCATCTGGCAGCTCGTCAAGGGCGGCGCCGTCCGGTGGCGGCTGTGGCTGGTGCTGTGGCTGCCGTTCTGGGTGATCGCGATCATCGGGACCCTGCTGGACCGCCAGACGGCGGTGCTCACGAACCTCTTCTCCAGCACGCTCGAGTACGCCTTCCCGATCTCGATGGGCGCCTTCGCCGCGCTGATCTGCGAGCGGTCCGGGATGTTCGACATCGCCGTCGAGGGCCAGATGCTGGTGGGGGCCGCCATGGCCTCGATCGCCGGCAGCATGGCGCTGCAGTGGCTGGGCCCCGACGCGGGCGCGATCGCCGGCCCGATCGTCGGCCCCGCCGCGGCCGCCGTGTCGGGCATGGGCATCGGGCTGCTGATGGCGTGGCTGGCCATCCGCTACCACGTGGACCAGATCATCAGCGGCACCGTGGTCAACTTCGGCGCCCTCGGCCTGACGAACTTCCTCTACCTGCGCGTGCTGCAGACGTACACCGACTACAACACGCCGCCGACGATCGAGAACATCCAGATCCCCGTGCTGTCGGACATCCCGGTCCTGGGACCGATCTTCTTCCAGGGCACGCCGTACATGTACATCGGCTGGACCGTGATGCTGGTCCTGACCTACTTCATCTTCCGCACCCGGTGGGGCCTCCGCCTCCGGGCGTCGGGCGAGTACCCGCAGGCCGCGGCCACCGTCGGCATCAACGTCATCCGCATCCGCTACCGGGCGATGATCCTGGCCGGCGCCATCGCCGGCTTCGCGGGGTCGTACCTGTCGCTGCACTCGGCGGGCAGCTTTCAGATGAACATGTCGGCCGGCAAGGGCTGGATCGCGATCGCCGCGATGATCTTCGGCGCCTGGAACCCGATCGGCGCGTTCGGCGCCGCCCTGGTGTTCGGCTTCGCCGACGCCGCCCAGCAGCTCCTCTCGGAGCTGGGCGTGACGATCCCGCCGCAGTTCCTGGCCAGCGTGCCGTACATCCTGACCATCGTCGTGGTCGCGGGAGTCGTCGGCCGCGTGCGCGGCCCGGCCATGGCGGGACAGCCGTACGAGCAGGGCTGAGCCGGTGAGCGCCGGCGCCAGCCCCGACGAGCGGGGGCCGCTCAGGGCGGTCCCCACCTTCCACCCGGCCGCCGCGGGCGTCCGGACCGCGCCCGTCGGCACGCGGGAGCGTCCGCTGCCGCTGATCATCGACAGCGACCCCGGCCTCGACGACGCGCTCGCGATCGGCCTCGCCTGCGCCTCGCCGGAGGTGCGGCTGCTGGCGGTGACGACCGTCGGCGGCAACGCCGACGTGGCCCACTGCACGGAGAACGCCCTGCGGCTCCTCCACGCCTACGGCCGTGACGACGTGCCGGTGGCGGAGGGGGCCCCCGGCGCGCTGCTGGGCGACGTCGTCCGGGCCACGGAGGTGCACGGGGTGTCCGGCGTGGGCGACACGCACCTGCCGACGGCCCCGACGGCCCCGCGACCGGAAGGGGCGGTCGCGCTCATGGCCAGGCTGCTCGCCGAGTCGCCGGAGCCCGTGGCGATCGCGCCGATCGGCCCGCTCACCAACATCGCGCTGCTGCTGCGGGCCCACCCGCGCCTCGCCGCCCGGATCGCCCACCTCTGCCTCATGGGCGGCTCGATCGGGGAGGGGAACACCACCGCCGCGGCCGAGTTCAACATCCTCGCCGACCCGGAGGCCGCCGACGTCGTGTTCCGGAGCGGCGTGCCGATCACCATGGTGGGTCTGGACGTGACGCACCAGGCGCTGCTCGACCGGTCCTCGGCGCGGGCGCTCCGCGAGCTCGGCACCGCGTCGGGGCGGATTGCCGCCGAGCTCGCGGACTACGCGCTCGACCGGGCCCTCGAGCGGTCCGGGACGGCAACCATGGCCGTCCACGACGCCGTGGCCGTCGCGCACCTGATCGTGCCGGACCTCGTCGCCGTGGCCCCGTACCACGTGGCGGTGGAGACTGGCCACGGCCCGGCGCGCGGCCGGACGGTGTGCGACGGGCTGCCGCACCGGCTCCGGCGCCTGGGCCTGGTCCCCAACGCCGACGTGGGGATCGTCATCGACCGCGGCCGCTTCGAGCGGCTCCTGCTGGACGCGTACGCGAGGCTCCCGTGACCCCTGACCCCGCCACCCGGACGCCCGTCATCATCGACTGCGACCCGGGCCACGACGACGCCCTGGCGATCGCGCTGGCATTGGCGAGCCCGGAGGTCGAGGTGCTGGGCATCACCACGATCGGCGGCAACGCGCCCCTGGCCGCCACCACGCGCAACGCCGGCCGGGTCTTGGCGCTGCTCGGGCGTGCGGACGTGCCGGTCGCGGCGGGACTTTCGCAGCCGCTCAACCGGCCACTGGAGACGGCACCCCAGGTGCACGGGGTGTCCGGCCTGGACGGCGCGGACCTGCCCGAGCCGGTCGCCGCGCCCCGCCCGGAAGGCGCGCTCGAGTTCCTGCGCCACACACTGCTCGCCGCGCCCGCGCCGGTGACGCTGGTGCCCACCGGGCCGCTGACCAACATCGGGCTGCTGCTGCGGACGTACCCAGAGGTTGCCCCCAAGATCGGCCGGATCTCGCTGATGGGCGGCGCCATGCGGGCCGGCAACTGGACGCCGGCGGCGGAGTTCAACATCTGGGTGGACCCGGAGGCGGCCCGGGTCGTGTTCCGGAGCGGCCTGCCGATCACGATGTGCGGTCTCGAGGTGACGCACAAGGCGCTGTTCGGGTGGCCGGAGATCGCCCGCCTGGACGCCCTCGGCACGCGGATCGGCACGGTGTTCGCGGACCTGCTGCGGTTCTTCGTCAAGTTCCACCTCGAGCGGTACGGCACCGCCGACACGCCGGTCCACGACGCCGTGGCGGTGGCCGCCGTCGCGAGGCCCGGGATGGTCGGGACGAGGCGCTACCACGTGGACGTGGAGGTCGCCGGCGAGCTGACGCGCGGCCGGACCGTGGTGGACGACCGCGGCCAGAGCGGCACCGGACTCGAGGCCAACGTGGACGTGGCGCTCGACATCGACCGCGAGGCCTTCGCGGACCTGCTGATCGGCGCCATTGCCAGCTACGGCTGACGGCCCGCTGGCGCTGCGCGGGGCTGGCGGCGGCCCCCGCCCTCGAGCGGGGCCGGGGCCCGGGGGCGGGGAGGCAGGTTCGGGTCAGCCGGCTGGCGCCAGCCAGACCGGGTAGTCGGCGACGTGCTCGGGCGTGCCGTCTTTCGCGGACAGGTCGTACACGCGGAGCGTGCCCCACTGGCCCTTGCCCGTCGCGTAGTCGAGCGTCGTGGAGAAGTCGCCCCAACAGCCGGTTCCGCAGGCGGCCTGGACCTGCCGGTCCGCCAGGACGGTCCCGGCCGCGTCCCGGATCTGAACCCGGAACGTGGCCTCGAAGACGTTGGCGATCCCGCTGACCCGGGCGGGATTGCCCGCGGCCGCGCCCCAGGCCGGGCGATCCACGAAGATCGCGGGCAGCCATGAGGTCGCCGCCGCGCGGGTGGCGGGCCAGCCGCCGACGGGCCGTCCGTCGAGCTCGAAGGCAACCTGTCCCACCGTCGAGAACTGCGTCAGCGTGAACAGCAGCTGGCCCACGCGGGCACTCGGCCTCGCGGGGTCCATCCCCGTCGCGAACTCGCTCGAGAGGTCAACCGTGGCCACGCCCTTCGAGATGGCGAGGCCCAGGAGCCGTGTGCCGGCCGGGACGTCCGAGGAGACCGCTGGCCGGGCGGCCCGCTCGCTGGCGTTGGGGCCGGAGACCATCTCGCGCACCGCCGCCGCCGCAACGCCGGCCGTCGCCGGGATCTCGCGCAGCACGGGCACCAGGCCTGCGCCGCCCGACGGGTTGGCGATGACGAAGTACGCGCGGACGATCACCGTCCCGGTCGCCGCGGGACCCGCCGTGGGGGAGGGGATCGGCGCGGGCGCGGGCGGGGTCTGGCTCGCGTCGGCCGGGGTCGCTGGCGCGCCGGACGCGACGGACGCGACGGACGCGCTGGGCACGCCGGACGCAGTGGCTCCCGCTGGCGGCGCGACGGACGCGCCCCCGGCCTGGGACGTCGCGGCCGCCGTCGGCGTCGGCTGGGTCGCCGGGGCGCAGGCGGCCACCAGCCCGACGACCGACAGGGCCACCAGGAGTGCGGAAGGAAGGCCGGCTGCGGCGCGCATGGCCGTGACCTCGTTATGGGTTCCGATCGGCCCCAGCGTCCTCTGCCGATGCGTCGGCCGCACGGCCCAGAGGTAACGAACCGGTCACGGATGCTCGCGGCACCGCCAGCGCGAGGATGAGCCCGCCGCCCGGCCGGGCGCGGACCCTGAGCGAGGCGCCGATCGCCGCGGCGTCCGCGGCGGCGTCGGCCAGGTCGTCGTCGGCGGAGACGCCGAGCCGAGCCCGATCGGCGTCGGCGCGACGCTCGAACAGGCGGGCCAGTGCGTCGTGCGGCACCGCCGGCCCGCGGTCGGCGACCGTCACCACCGCCCCGTCGCGCACGGCCACGAGCGACACCTCCGCCATGGCGTCCGAGGAGCGCCGGCGGACGCTGTCGAGGAGACAGCCGACGATCCGCTCGACACGGCGCGCGTCCGCCACCGCCACGACGGCCCGCGGCGGGAGGGCCACGGTCGCCCCGGGCAGATGCGCCGCGATCGCGGCCTCCAGCAGCCGCCCGAGGTCCACGGCCTCCACGGACGGCGGCGCGGCCAGATCGCCGGGCCGGGTGGCGTGGGGGGCAGGGCGGGGCCCGCCGTCCGGCAGCCCGCCCGCGGCACTGGGCTGGGAGCCCCGGGCGTGGCCGGCATCCCGCTCGAGCCCGGGCGCCACCGCCTGCAGGGCGTCCGCCGCGCGGTTGAACGCCCGGGCCAGGTCGGCCAGCTCGCCTCCACCCCGGACGGGCGCCCGCGCCGAGAGGTCGCCGTCCGCGACGCGCCGGGCCGCCTCGGCCACGGCCCCGACGGGCCGCAGGACACCCGTCGCCACCACGTGCGCGGCGAGCAGGGCGAGCAGCACGGCGACTGCCCCGCCCGCCAGGACGGCTAGCCGGATCCGGGCGAGCGCCTGGTCCACCGGCGTCGCGTCGTACAGGAAGTAGAGGTCCGGCGGCCCGAGCTGCCGCCCGCCGACGATCAGCACGCTCATGCCTTGGAGGTCCTGCCAGGCGTACCCGAGGCCGCCTCCCGCGACGATCGCCCGGAGCTGCGGGTCGATCTCCGGCACCGCGCCGGCCAGCGCCGGGTCGGACGCGAAGACATCGCCGTTGCCGTAGTCGGCGATCGTGGCCGCGTCGCCGCGGATCTGGAACGCGGCGGGCAGGCCGCTCGCGGCGAACGCCGCGGCGGTGGCGGGCGCCGGGACGACGGCCGGCAGCAGCACCGTCAGGTTGAACGTCGCCTGGCGCTGGGCCTCGGAGACCATCGCGTCGCGCAGGGAGGCGTCGGCGGTCGAGTAGGCGACGACCCCGACGCCGGACGCCGTTGCCGCCGCGAGCGCTGCCAGCAGCAGGGCCAGCCGGAAGCGGAAACCGCCCGGCAGCCGAGCGCGACGCGGCCCGCGGGACGGGCGCCATCGGCCCGGGTTCCGGGTGACGCCTGCCGCCGGGGCCGCGTCCGGGCGCCCGCCGATCTCAGTGGCCCTCGAGTGCGGGCTCGCCCAGCAGCCGGTGGATCCGATCGTCGTCCAGGCCCAGCTGGTGCCCGACCTCGTGGAGGACGGTTGAGCGAACCCGAGCCCTGACGCCCCCGACCGTGGGCGCGGATCGGATGCAGGGGCCCTTGTAGATCGTGATCGTCGAGGGCGGCCGCACGGCGACGGAGCCGTCGAGCGTGCCCAGGTGGAAGCCTCGGAAGTGGCCGTACAGGTCGTAGGCGCCGTAGTGGGCCTTGAGCTCGGCCGGCGCCTCGTCCTCGATCAGGACCGCCAGCGAGCCCAGGCCGAGCCGGAGTCGCTCGGGGAGCTCGTCGAGCGCGTCGAACACCCAGTCCTCGAACGTGTCGTCGTCGATCTGGCGAGGGTCGTCCACGCCCGCAGGGTACCGGGACGCGGCGGCGAGCGCTCGCGACGCGCCCTTCCGGCGAACGGTCGGCCCGCGCCCGGCCCGACGCCGGTGTCGGCCGCGCCGGCCGACCGCGTCAGCCGCGGGCGAGCCGCTCGCCGTCGGCGAGGAGCCGGTCCCGGGTCGGCTCCGACGTGGCCTCGGCGTACACGCGGCACAGCGGCTCGGTCCCGGAGGTGCGGATCATGACCCACGACCCGTCCTCGACGAAGAACTTGTAGCCGTCGCCGGTGGACAGCGCCTGCGTGCGGACCACGGCCTGGCCAGCGAGCTCGGCGGGGGTCGCGGCGCGCAGCCCCTCCACGATGCGCTCCTTGACCGCGTCGTACCCGGCCCGCTCGAAGTGGAGGTCCGTGCGCAGGTAGAAGGACGGCCCGGCGACCTGGTGGAAGTGCTCGATCGCCTTCGACACCGGCCACACGCCGCGGGCGCGCTCGCGCAGGAACAGGTCCAGCAGCAGCAGGTCCGCGTAGATGCCGTCGCGCTCGGGCAGGTGCATGCCCAGCCCGAAGCCGCCGGACTCCTCGGCGCCGAGCATCGCCCCGGTCTCGATCATCTTGGGCCCGATGAACTTGAAGCCCACCGGGACCTCGTGGACGTCGAAGCCGTAGCGGGCGCCCAGGCGCGGGACCATCGAGGTGTTGTTGACGCTGTAGACCACGGGGTCGCGCCAGCCGCGGTGCTCGGCGAGGTAGTAGGCGAGCAGCCCCGTGACCTGGAGCTGGTGGATGAACACGCCGCGCTCGTCGGCCGCGCCGGCCCGGTCCGCGTCCCCGTCGAGCATGAGGCCAAGGTCGAAGCCGCCCGCGGCCAGCCTGGCCAGCGCCTCGTTCACGTTGGGCCGGATGGGCTCGGGGTTGACGCCGCCGAAGTAGGGGTTGCGCTCCTGGTGGAGCTCAGTGACGCGGATCCTGCCGCCCCCGAGCAGTCGGCTGATCCATCCCGCGCCCGCGCCCCACAGCGGCTCCACCAGCACGCTGACGTCCGCCGCCCGGAGCGCGTCGAGGTCGACCGTCTTGCGGACATGGGCCTCGTAGGCGTCGTACGGGTCGAAGCGGGTGACGAGTCCGGCCGCCTCGGCGTCGGCCAGGGGACGCCGCTCGATCTCGATCCCCGCCGTCCGGGCGATCCGCGCCTCGATCGGCTTGAGCATCTCCGCGCCCGCCGCGGCGCCGGTGGGCGCCTTGACCTTGAACCCGTTGTCGGTCCAGGGGTTGTGGCTGGCCGTGATGACGATGCCGGCCGCCGCGCCGCGCAGGACGACCTCGAGCGAGGACATCTGGGTGGGCACGGCCGCAGTCGCGAGCGCGACCGGGATGCCGCGGGCCGCCAGGACCTCGGCCGCCGCGGCCGCGAAGTGCTCGGAGGCGAAGCGCCGGTCGAACGCGATCACGACGCCCTTGGCGGCCTCGCCCCGGCCCTCGACCTGCTCGGCCACGCCGTCGGCGCAGCGGCGGACCGACTCGAAGGTGTAGTCGTCAGCCGTCCGGGCGCGCCAGCCGTCGGTCCCGAAGATGATCGCGGGGGCTCGGCGGGGCTGGGCGGTGGACGTCACGGTGCTGACCTCAGGCTGGCCCGGCGACGGTCGGGGCGGCCCGACGGCCAGGCGGTGTCCGGTGGACGGTGGTTGCAGGAGGATACCGGCCCGGGTGCCCCGGCGGCGCCTCAGCCGGCGGCGAGCCAGTCTCGCAGGGCGTTCTCCAGAGCGTCCCGCGTGCCGTCGATCCGCTGCCGGAAGCGGACCGGGCGCGCGAGGACCGCCGTGAGCTGCGCGGGGACCGACGCGCCGGGGGCGAGCTCGGCAACTCGGCCGAGCAGGGCGAGCTCGGCGTCGCCGGTGGGCATCCGCGCGTCCGGCGGCAGGCCCGTCAGCGCGCGCGTCACGTCGGCGGCGAACTTCGCCCAGCTCGCGGTGGCCACGATCAGGACCGGCCGGTCCTCGGCCACCTGGTCGGCCACCTTCCACGCGACGGCCGTGTGCGGGTCGAGCAGGTAGCCGCGCTCCCGCTGGACGTTGGCGATGGTCGCCAGCGAGGCGGCGTTGTCCACCCAGCCGCCGGCGAAGACCTCGCGCAGGCGGGCGAGCGTGGCCGCGTCCACCTCGAACCTGGAGCGCGTCCGGAGGTCCGCCATCCAGCCGCGGACGCGCTCGGGGTCCCCGACGAGGTCGGCGAGCAGCCGCTCGAGGTTGCTCGAGACCAGGATGTCCATCGAGGGCGACGGCGTCCTGACGAGCGACCGGCCGCCGATGTCGTACACGCCGGTCGCGATGAAGTCCGCCAGGACGTTGTTGGCGTTGCTGGCGCTGATGAGGCGGCCGATCGGGGCGCCCATCCGGCGCGCGTACCAGGCCGCCAGGACGTTGCCGAAGTTGCCGGTGGGGACGCAGACGTCCACGAGCTGCCCCTCGCCCAACGCGCCTCGCGCCCGCAGGTCCGCGCACGCCGACAGGTAGTACGCCACCTGCGGCAGCAGCCTCCCCCAGTTGATGGAGTTGGCCGACGAGAGCGAGAGCCGGTGGCTCGCGTCCAGCTGGGCCGCGAACGCCGGGTCGTCGAACACCTGCTTGACCGTCGTCTGGCAGGCGTCGAAGTCGCCGGCGACCCGGAACACGGCGACATTCGCACCCGGGCGCGTCGTCATCTGGCGCTCCTGCAGGGTGGAGACGCCGGCGTCCGGGAACAGCACCGCGATCCGCGTGTGCTCGCGGTCGGCGAAGCCCTCGAGGGCGGCCGCGCCCGTGTCGCCGCTGGTGGCGACGAGGATCAGGTACTCGCGCTCGGCCGCGCCGTCGGCCGCCGCCCGCTCGATGGACGCGCTGAACAGCCGTGGCATGAGCTGGAGCGCCATGTCCTTGAACGCGAGCGTCGGACCGTGCCACAGCTCGAGCACGAAGCGACCGCCGCCGAGGTCGCGGACGGGGGCGATCTCCGGGGTGTCGAACTGGGGGCCGTACGCGCCGGTCGTGGCGGCGCGGAGAACGTCGGGGGCGAGGTCGGGCTCGAAGGCCGCGAGGACGCGCTCGGCGCGGGCGGCGTAGGGGAGCCTCGCGAGGCCGTCGAGCTCCGCCCGGGAGAAGCGGGGCAGGCGCTCGGGCACGAACAGGCCGCCCCCCGGGGCGATCCCCTCGAGGACCGCCTCGCTGAAGGTGCGGGGCCGGTCGGCCAGCCCGCGCGTGTCGAGGTACTGCATCGGGCGATGGTAGCAACGGGCCCGGCGCCGTCGCGGGCCCTGCCCCGCCGGCGGCCGGGACGGCGCCCCGCAGGGTGCCCGAGCGCGCCGCCCGTGCCGG
>JAJXTS010000093.1 GCA_021783595.1 Chloroflexota bacterium
TCGGCGAACGCGCGGGCTCCCGGGACGCGCTCGCGGAAGCGTTGCCGCCGGCCGGGATCGCGTGACGCCACGGCGCCCACGGGCCAGCCCGCGCGCGACAGCGCGACGCCCAGCGTGAGGCCCACGGGTCCGGCGCCGACGATCCCCACGACCGGCCGCTCCCCGGGCCCGGAGCGCGCGTGCGGGTGGGCGTGGTCGGAGGCGTGCTCGAGGTCGCCGTGGCGGTGCGTGCCGCTCCGCGCCGGGTTGAGGTCGATCCCCTCCGCCTCGAGCTCGTCGAACGCCGCCTCGTGCTCGGCCATGCGCTCCGCCCGGGCGCGGCGGGCGGCGGCCTCCATCTCGTCCCAGGCCTTCATCGCCGGGAATGCGGCCCGATGCGGCAGCGGTACACTTCCATGCGTCGAGTGTAGCGAGCGGTTCGAGGGCGCACCCTCATCGCCCGGTCCCCATAGCGGAGATCTGAGCATGCCCGTCTCCAACGCCTTCGGCGCCCGCGCCTCGCTCGGCGCCGGACTTCCCGACCTCTACCGGCTGGACGCGCTGACCCGCGCCGGGCTCACCCCGGGCGTGGACCCCGGCCGCGCCCCGATGACCCTCAAGATCCTGCTCGAGAACGCGCTCCGGCACGCCGGCGGCGGCATCGTCCGCGAGGAGGACGTGGTGACGCTCGCGGGCTGGAGGCCCGGCGCCTCGGCGGCCGAGGCAGAGGTCCCGTTCATGCCCTCGCGCGTGGTCCTCCAGGACTTCACGGGCGTGCCGGCCGTCGTTGACCTGGCGGCGATGCGCGACGCGATGGCCGCCCTCGGCGGCGATCCGGCGCGCGTGAACCCGCTCGTGCCGGCGGATCTGGTGATCGACCACTCGGTCCAGATCGACGCCTGGGGCGGCGCCGGCTCGTTCGCCTTCAACGTGGGGCGGGAGTACGAGCGCAACGGCGAGCGGTACCAGCTGCTGCGCTGGGCGCAGACCGCGTTCCGCGACCTCCGGGTGGTCCCGCCGGGCACGGGGATCATCCACCAGGTCAACCTCGAGTACCTCGCCACGGTGGTCGCCGACCGCGCCGACGACGGCGGGCGCGTGGCCTTCCCGGACACCCTGGTGGGGACGGACTCGCACACCACCATGATCAACGGCCTGGGCGTGCTGGGCTACGGCGTGGGCGGGATCGAGGCCGAGGCCGTCCTGCTCGGCCAGCCGCTCTACCAGCAGCTGCCGCGAATCGTGGGCGTGCGCCTGTCCGGCGAGCTGCCGCCGGCCACCACCGCCACGGACCTCGTGCTCGTCATCACCGAGATGCTGCGCAAGTTCGGCGTGGTCGGCACGTTCGTCGAGTTCGCCGGCGACGGGCTCGCCGGGCTGGCGCTGGCCGATCGCGCGACGATCGCGAACATGAGCCCCGAGTTCGGGGCCACGGCCACGCTGTTCCCCATCGACGCCGAGACGCTCGCCTACCTGCGGCTCACCGGGCGCCCGGCCGAGCGCGTGGGCCTCGTGGAGCGATACGCGAAGGCCCAGGGCCTGTGGCGCGAGCCCGGCTCGGCACCCGAGTTCGACGCCCTGCTGGACCTGGACCTGTCCACGGTGGAGCCGTCGCTGGCCGGGCCGCGCCGCCCGCAGGACCGCGTCGCGCTGTCCAGGATCGGCGACAACTTCCGGTCGGCCTACCCGGAGACCGTGGGCGTGCCGCGCGTCGCCATCGAGGCGCGGGGCAAGCGCACCGAGGTCGGCCACGGCTCGGTGGCCATCGCGGCCATCACGTCGTGCACCAACACCTCGAACCCGATGGTCATGGTGGGTGCCGGCCTGGTCGCCCGCAACGCGGTCGCCAGGGGCCTCACCGTCGGCCCGTCGGTCAAGACGTCGCTCGCCCCGGGATCCCGGGCCGTCACCGGGTATCTCACCCGCGCCGGCCTGATCGAGCCGCTCGCGGAGCTCGGCTTCGCGCTCGCCGGGTACGGCTGCACCACGTGCATCGGCAACTCGGGACCGCTCGACGAGCCGGTCGCCAAGGCGATCGAGGATGACAAGCTCGTCGTGGCGGCTGTCCTCTCGGGCAACCGCAACTTCGAGGGGCGCGTCCACCCGCTGGTCCGGGCCGCGTACCTCGCCTCGCCGCCGCTCGTGGTCGCGTTCGCCCTCGCCGGCCGCGTGGACGTGGACCTCACGTCCGAGCCGCTCGGCATCGGCGCCGACGGCCAGCCCGTGATGCTCGCCGACATCTGGCCCACGCAGGCGCAGGTCCGCGAGGTCGTGGGCGCCACGATCGACGCCGAGCTGTTCCGGCAGACCTACGCGACGGTCTTCGAGGGCGACGAGCGCTGGCGCGCCATCGCGATCCCCGAGGGAGACCGGTACGCCTGGGACGAGGCCTCCACGTACATCGCCAACCCGCCGTTCTTCCAGGGGCTCGCCCGCGAGCCCGCGCCGCTCTCCGACATCGTCGGCGCGCGGGTCCTGGCCCTTCTGGGCGACTCGGTCACGACCGACCACATCAGCCCCGCCGGGTCCATCGCGGCGTGGTCCCCGGCCGGCCAGTGGCTCCAGGCGCACGGCGTGGCGCCCGTGGACTTCAACCAGTACGGCGCCCGCCGCGGCCACCACGAGGTGATGATGCGCGGCACGTTCGGCAACATCCGCCTCCGGAACCGGCTCGTCGAGGGCAAGGAGGGCCCGTACACGGTCCACCTGCCGGACGGCGCCGAGTCGTTCATCTACGACGCCGCCATGGCCTACCAGGCGGCCGGCACGCCGTGCCTGGTCATCGCGGGTAAGGAGTACGGGTCCGGCTCGTCGCGCGACTGGGCCGCCAAGGGGACGACGCTGCTCGGCATCCGGGCCGTCATCGCCGAGAGCTATGAGCGCATCCACCGCTCCAACCTGGTGGGCATGGGCGTCCTGCCCCTCCAGTTCCTGCCGGGCGAGAGCGCCGTGTCGCTGGGCCTCACCGGCCGCGAGGCGTACACGATCGCCGGGATCGCGGACCTGGCCCCGCGCCAGACCGTCACGGTCGCCGCCCGATCGGACGAGGACGGGTCCGTGCGGACCTTCCAGGCAATCGCCCGGCTCGACGGGCCGATCGAGGCGGAGTACCTGCGCCAGGGCGGCATCCTGCCGGCGGTGCTGCGGCGGCTCGCGGCGAGCTGACGCGCAAAACGCCGGTCACCGCGGGCCTGACCCGGCCGGGACCCTGGCCGGGCCCGCACCAGGAGGTGAAACCATGACGGGCCGGGCGATTCCGAGCGGGGCCCCCGGGCCCCTTGACGGGATGCGGGTCGTGGTCTTCGTCGCCGAGGGCGTCGAGGATCTGGAGTACTGGGTCTCGGTGATGCGGCTGCGGGAGGCGGGCGCCGTCGTGACCAGCGCCGGCGTCTCGCTTGAGCCGGCCAGGGGCAAGAACGCGCTCACGGTCAAGGCGGACGCGCTCGTCCGGGACATCGACCCGGCCTCGGTGGACGGCCTCGTGCTCCCCGGCGGCTGGCTGCCGGACAAGCTGCGCCGCCACGCCGAGGTGGTGGGGCTCATCCGGGCGGTCAATGAGGCGGGCAAGCCCATCGGGATCATCTGCCACGGCGGCTCGCTGGCCATCTCGGCGGGCATCGTCCGGCGCGGCCAACCCGTGACGGGCTCGCTGGGGATCAAGGACGACCTCGAGAACGCCGGCGGGCGGTGGGTGGACGCGCCCGCGTTCCGGGACGGCAACCTGGCCTGGGGTCGCGTGGTGGACGACATCCCGGCGTTCGAGCGCGAGATGGTGGACCTGTTCGCCGAGCACCACGCCCGCCGCGGCGGCTGAGCGATCCGGGCCGGCGGCCCGCGCGCGGGAACGGGGCGCCCCGGAAAACGGCGCGCCCCGCGGACCGGGGAGGAGGACCGTTCCGCGGGGCTGGTGGTTCGGCGGTGGGACGGACCGTGGCCATGCCGTGTGACGCGGCAGAGGGAGCCGTTCGGATGGGCCGCGCGCCTGGGCTGGCGGGCCGGGAATCACGAAGGCGGGGCCCGACGGCCCCGCCAGCCTGCGGAAGGATCTGGTGGGCGATACTGGACTCGAACCAGTGACCTCACGGATGTGAACCGTGCGCTCTAACCGACTGAGCTAATCGCCCGTACCCGCAAGGGGTCTCGCATTCTAGCGCGACTCGGCCATCCCGGGCGGGGCCGCTTCCCGCAAGTCGCGGTTGGCGAGCTCGCCGGCGACCCGCCACCGGAGACCGGCCGGGCGCCGCCGCCCGCGCCCTCAGCGCACGGCGCCCGGCCACCGTGCTGACACCGCCGCCGGGTCCGCGCCGTCCACCTCCACCACCTTGTTCCGCCCCCCCTCGCCGGCCGCCAGGCGGACCGCGCCGCGCGGCACGCCCAGCTCCTCGGCGATCAGCCGCAGCAGCGCCCGGTTGGCCGCGCCGTCCACCGGCGGGGCGGCGACGCGAACCCGCAGGACGCCGTCCACCGCCCCGTCCACGCGGTCCGACCCGCCTCGCGGCGTGAGCCGGACGGAGAGACGGACGGGGCGCGGCTCGGCGCCCATCAGAACAGCAGCCGCCACAGGAACCCGAGCACCACGAGCATCAGCACCGCCGACGCGTCGAAGGCGCCGGTCCTCGGCAGGCGACGGCGCAGGGGCTCGAGCATCGGCTCGGTCATCTCGGCCGCGAGCCTCGCCGCCCGGGTCCGGTGTCGCGGGTCGGCCCAGGTCAGCACGATGCGCGCCAGGACGAGCGCCCACAGCAGCAGGACGAACACGCCCGCGAACACCTGCGCGAAACCCACGCGCCGACCCTACCCCTCCGTCGCGGGCTCGGCGACCGCCGGCCTCGCCCCGAACAGCGCCCGGCCCACGCGCACGATCGTCGCCCCCTCCTCGACCGCAACTTCGAAGTCGTCGCTCATGCCCATCGACAGGTCGGCGCCCAGGCGCGGCTCGACGCGGCGGAGGCGCCCCGCCAGCTCCCGCAGGGCGACGAACGCGGGCCGCGCCTCCTGGGCGGTGGGCACGAGCCGCCCGATCGTCATGAGCCCGTCGAGGCGCAGGTTCGGCATCGCCGCCAGCTCCGCCAGGACCGCCTCGACCCCCGCCTCGTCGAAGCCCGACTTGGCCGGGTCCCCGGCCACGTTGACCTGGAGGAGCACCGGCAGCGGGCGGCCGGGGCGGAGCTCGCCGGCCAGGCGGTCGAGCCTGGTCGCCAGCTCGAGCGACCCCACCGCCTCCAGCGTGTCGAACGTCTCCACGGCCCGGCGCGCCTTGTTCGCCTGGACCGGGCCGAGCAGGTGCCACCGGGCGCCCGCCACCTCGGCCGCCTTGGCCGCGCCCTCCTGCACGCGGTTCTCGCCGAGGACGGTGAGGCCCGCGGCCACGGCCGCCCGGACGCGCTCGGCCGGAACGGTCTTGGAGACCGCGACCAGGGTGACCGCTGCCGGATCGCGGCCCACACGGGCGGCAGCCGCCTCGATGCGCCGCAGCACGCCTGCGCGGGCGCGCCGGAAGGCCTCGACCTCGTCGGGGTCGAGGCGCACGGCAGGGTCCTCCGCGGGGATGGCCCTAGCGCCCCTTGCGCAGGAAGCTCGGGATCTCCAGGTCGTCCGCGTCATAGGCGGCGGCGCGGCGCGGCGGCTCCGGCGTCCGCTCCGGGCGGACCGGCGCGGCGACGATCTCCTCGCGGCCGCGCGGCTCCGTCTCGCTGGCGGTGCGCTGGCGCTCGAGCTCCTCGAGGAAGTCCCGGGCCGGGACCGGCGCGCCGCTGGCGGCGGACGGCATCGCGGACCGGAGGCCGCTCGGCACGGAGCCGTGCCGGTCGGCGGCCGCGGAGCGGGTCGGCTCCGAGCGGCGGCGCCCGTCGAACCCGGTGGCGATGACGGTGATCATCACCTCGTCGCCCAGGCGCTCGTTGAAGCTCGTCCCGAAGATGATGTTCGCCTCGGGATCCGCGGCGGCGCGGATCTCCTCCGCGGCCTCGGTCACCTCCCACAGGGTGAGGTTCGACGAGCCCGTGATGTTGAACAGGATGCCCTGGGCGCCCGAGATGTTGACCTCGAGCAGGGGGCTGGCGACGGCCTGGCGCGCGGCGTCCAGCGAGCGGTTGTCGCCGGTGGCGCGGCCGATGCCCATGAGCGCCGAGCCGGCGTCCTTCATGATCGTGCGGACGTCGGCGAAGTCCAGGTTGATCAGGCCCGGCACGGTGATGATGTCGCTGATGCCCGCGACGCCCTGGCGGAGCACGTCGTCCACCACGCGGAACGCGTCCACGATGGAGGTGTTCTTCTGGACGACGTCGCGCAGCCGGTCGTTGGGAATGGTGATCAGCGTGTCGACCTTGGCCTTGAGCTCCTCGGCGGCCTTCTCCGCGACGAGCTTGCGGCGGGCGCCCTCGAAGCTGAACGGCTTGGTGACCACGCCGATCGTGAGCGCGCCCTGCTCCTTGGCGATCTCGGCCACGACCGGCGCGGCGCCCGAGCCCGTGCCGCCGCCGAGGCCGGCGGTGATGAACACCATGTCCGAGTCCGCGATCGCGTCGGCGATCTTGTCGCGGTCCTCCTCGGCGGCGCGCTGGCCGATCGTCGGGTCGCCGCCGGCGCCGAGGCCGCGGGTGATCTTGTCGCCGATGCGGATCTTGTGGGGCGCGTCCGACTGCAGGAGCGCCTGCGCGTCCGTGTTGCAGGCGATGAACTCCACGCCCATCATCTCGGCCCGGATCATGCGGTTGACGGCATTGCTGCCGCCACCGCCCACGCCCACGACGCGGATCAGCGCGAAGTTCTCGGAATCGGATCGCAGCGGCATCGGAGCACTCCCGGGCTTCTGGACGGCGGCTGGCGGCAGGTAATGGCGGTGTCGGGCCCGCCCCTGTGGCCCCGGGCACGACGGCTCGGGCCGCGACGGGTGTGCGCGGGCGTCAGCGGAGTATACGCGCGCAGCCTCGGCTGCGGTCACGTCGGGCGAATGCCGCATTGCCGCCCGGGTGCTGCGGCGCACCGGCCCGCGGCCCGCGGGGCCGCCGACCGGGCCCGCCGCCGCCCTACGGGAAGAGGTTGCGGATCGCCTCCCGGATGCGTCCCAGCAGACCGCCGCCCTCGTCGCCGGTCTCGTACTGCAGCGGCTCGCCAGCGGCCACCTGGTTCGCGCCCCAGCGCAGCAGGCCCACCGAGGTGGCGTAGGACGGGTCGGAGATCGTGTCGGTGAGGCCGCCCATGCCCGTCGGGCCGGAGACGCGGACCTGCATCTGGAGGACCTCGCGCCCGAGCTCCGCCGCTCCCGCCAGCTGCGAGCCGCCGCCGGTGATGATCAGCCCGGCCGGCAGCATGCCCTGGCCGGCGCGCCTCATCTCCTCCTTGAGCAGCTCGTAGGTCTCGCGCATGCGGGCCTCGATGATCTGGGCGAGCTCGAGGCCGCTGACCGTGCGCCGCCCGTCCTCGCCGGGGCCCTCCACCGGGATCTCCTCGTCCACGGCGTTGCGGAGGTCGCACGTGCCGTGCGCGATCTTGAGGCTCTCGGCCACCGCGAGGTGGGTGCGCAGGCCGATCGCGATGTCGTTGGTGACGTTGTTGCCGCCGACGGGCAGGACGGCGGTGTGGAACGGCGAGCCCTCGGCGAACATCGTGAGGTTGATCGTGCCGGCGCCGATGTCCGCCACGGCCACGCCGTGCTCCTTCTCCGCCTCGATCAGCACGGCCTCGGCAGACGCGAGCCCGTTCACCACCAGCTCGTCGATCTTGACGCCGGCCAGCTGCACGCACTTGGTGAGGTTCTGGACGGCGGTGGCCGAGGCGGACACGATGTGGGCCTCGACCTCGAGCCGCAGGGCGCTCATGCCCAGCGGGTCCTTGACGCCCTCCTGGCCGTCCACCGTGAACCCGCGGCGCTCGACGTGGAGCACGTCGCGGTTGGACGGGATCGACACCGCCCGCGCGACCTCGATGGCCCGGTCGATGTCGGCGCGGGTCACCTCGCGGTGGTGCGCGGTGACCGCCACCTGGCCCGTGGAGTTGAGGCTCTCGACATGGGGCCCGCCCACGCCCACGAAGGCGCGGTCGATCTTCCAGCCGGACAGGCGCTCGGCGCGCTCGACGGCGTCCGCGATCGACCGGACCGTCTGGTCGATGTTCACGATCGCGCCGCGCTTGAGGCCGGTGGCGGGCACGGTGCCGTGGCCCATGATCGTCAGGCGCCCCTCGCGGCTGACCTCGCCGATGAGCGCCACGACCTTGGACGTGCCGACGTCGATGCCGACCAGGACCGCTTCCCGTTCCACGTGCCTCTGCTTCCCCTCGTTCCCTGGGGACCCGGATCGCCGGGACCGATGCTAGATGAAGTGGCGCCGGATGAGCGCGACGTTGTTGAAGATCCGGAAGCCGAAGTTGATCAGCGCGACCAGGTACAGGTCGAGGCTCAGCCGGTCGCCGATGAAGACCAGCAGGACCGCCACGATCGCGTTCACGAGGAACCCGCTGATGAAGATCCGATTGTCGTAGACGCCGTCGAGTTCCGCTCGGACCGCCCCCAGGACGGAGTCGAGTGCGGCGAGGATCGCCACGGCGGTGTACCGCGACAGCTCGAAGCCGACGTTGACGTTCAGGACCAAGCCGGCCAGGATGCCGATGAGGAGACCCACCACGGGCAGGATCACGGGCGGCAGGCCTCCGTCCTCGGGAACGACGTCTCTACGCTATCAGACCGCCGCGCAGAGGGACGCGCTCGCCCGGCGGGCGGGGGCTGGGCGGCGCTGCGGCGGCCGGTCACGGCTTGGGCGTGGGGACGGGAGGCGCCGCCGGCCGGGCGGCGGCCGTGGCCCTCGGGCTGGCGGGCGGCTGCCCGGTGCCGCGCGGAAGGTACGTGCCGCTGCGGTCGTCGGCGAGGATGATCCGTCCCACCTTCGCCTCGCGGCCGCTGAGCAGGCTGCGGAGCAGGCGGACCTGCCCCGGGATCAGGTCCGTCGTGCGGAGCGTCGGCGTGTAGAAGCCGAACACGGCCTGCCAGCCCGTCGGCAGGCTGGAGACCGTGAAGCCGCTCGCGTCGTCGACGGTGATGGCGAGGCCCTTCGCGGCGCTGCCGACGTTCGCCGGCGTGAGCGACCCGAGGCGCAGGGCCGCGTCGAGCGTGACCGGGTCGAGCGTCGAGCCCACGGCCAGCGCCTGCGCCGCCGCCCGCTGGTCCGTGATGACCGGCAGGGACGAGGCGGCCGGCGGCGGGCTGGCGCCCAGCTCGGCGAACAGCAGCCCGGTCTCGTCCACGAGGTACTCGCTTCCGCCCGCCCTCCACACGACCAGCGGCTCGCGCTCGGTCACGCTCACCGCGATCACGTCGGGCAGCCCCACGCTCACCCGAGCCGAGCGGATGGGCTCGCCCGGGATGCCCGCCAGCCGACCGGCGAGCGACGCGGAGTTGACGGTGAACAGGTTCTGCCCCGACGGGATCGCGAGGGCGCGGAGGATCTCGGCCTGCGGCGTCCAGGTGGCGCCCGTGATGTCGATCTGGCGGGCCGCGAAGGCCGACGAGCTGGACAGGCCGTACATGCCGGCCAGGCCGGCGAGCAGCGCCAGGAGCGCCGCCGCCCTGACGGGCGTGATGCCGGCCGACGCGCGGCGCACGGGCCGGGTGCGCCGCCCTCCGCCCCGGC
>JAJXTS010000094.1 GCA_021783595.1 Chloroflexota bacterium
CGCCGCGACGACACTCTCCGTGACGTCGAGCGGCGACCTGGACCAGGACCGCGACCGCGTCCAGGACTGCGACCTCGACTGCGACCTGGACCAGGACCGCACGCAGGACCGGGACCGGGTCGGCAATGGCGGCGCTGCCGTCGCCGCGACGACGCTCGCCGTCGACGCCACGCTGGACGCCAGCGGGAGCCAGGAGCAGGTGCAGGCCCAGGAGCAGGTGCAGGCCCAGGAGCAGGTGCAGGCCCAGGAGCAGGTGCAGGCCCAGGAGCAGGTGCAGGCCCAGGAGCAGGTGCAGGCCCAGGAGCAGGTGCAGGCCGGCGCGCCCTCGGGTGCCGGGTCGGCCACGCCCGGGCGGAACGGAGCGTGACGCTGCGCGGATCGTGACCTTGCTCCCTCGGATCGGGTCGCGTGTGCAGGTGGCGCTGCCGGCGGCGCCCGCCGACGATTGGCGGAGCGTCCTCCGGCGCGCCACTGACGCCCCGGCCATCTGCATCGGCACAGAGGTGACCGAGACCGCACGATGGATGGCCAGCCCATCGACGAAGCCTTGGTGGAGCGTCTCGTCAGAAGCGCCGCAGCAGGCGATGCCGCGGCCTTCGGGGCGATCTACGACGCCTACGCCCCGCGCGTGCGGCGCTTCCTGCGCCGCCAGACAGGCGATCCCGACCTGGCCGAAGAGTTGCTGCAGCGGACGTTCGTCAAGATGATCGAAGCCCTTCCGCGATACCGCCAGCGGGGCCTCCCCTTTGGGGCCTGGGTCTTCCGCGTCGCCCGCAACACCGTGATCGACTACCGTCGGACATCCCACCCGGCCGTCTCGCTGGACCTTGCGGCCGGCCTGGCGGAGAGCCGGCCCGGCGACGCGGGCGACCCCGTCTCGGCCGCGGAGCGCCATGACGACCGGGCCCGCCTCAGGATGGCGCTCGACACGCTGCCCCCCGACCAGCAGGAGGTCCTCGTCTGGCGGTTCTTCGCGGATCTGGCGCCGGCCGAGACGGCCGCGATCATGGGCCGCAGCAACGGCGCCATCCGGGTCCTCCAGCACCGGGCGCTGACCAGCCTGCGACGCCACTTCGGGCGCCCGGACGCCGCCCGCGAGCCCGCCCCGGCACCGATCGGGGGTGAGGTCCCGTGATCCGCCTGGCAGAAGGACTGCGCCACCGCTTCGGACGAACGCCGGACGTGAACCGCTGGGACGATCACGGCCTGGAGGACGTCGTGGCAGTCATCGCCCGGCTGGCCGTCGTCGAGGACGACGACTCGCCGATGGCGCCGGCGACACGCGCCGCGGTCCTCGGCGCCTACGCCGCGGCAGGCTTGACCGCACAACAGCAGGGCACCTCCGATCGCGCCCTCCCCTCGATCGGCGCGGTGCCCACCGGCCGCCCGGGCGGACGCCGCCCGGCCCTCATCCTCGTCGCCGCGACCCTGTTCGCCGCGATCAGCGTGGGGACTGTGGCGGCGGCCGCCCCCGGCGGCCCGCTCTACGCAACGCGCGTGGCCGCCGAGGCCCTGTTCCTCCCGGCCGACGCCGCGGGTCGCGCCACGGCGCAGCTCGGGCGGATGGACGCACGCGTGGCCGAGGCCGAGCAGGCCGCGAGCCAGGGCAACGAGGCGGCCACCGTGGCGGCGCTCGCCGAGTATGGGCGAATCGCCGCCGCTGCCGCCTCGGGTCCGACGCCCGGGCCGGACGCAGACCTGCGGCTCGCTTTGCGGCTGCGCGCGCAGCTCCAGTCGATCGCCGGCATCGACGCCGGCGACCCGGCTCTGGTCGCCGTCAGGCGGCAGATCGCGGTCGCAGCCGGCCAGCTGCTGACAACTTTCGGCCAGCCGGCCAATGGCGCCGGTCCCGGGGGCGGGTCCGGTCCGGCCACGCCGGGTGGGGCGCCGAACGGGTCCACATCGCCAGTCGCGAGCCCGGCGGCCACGGCTCCCGCAGCACCCGCGTCCGCCACGCCGGGCGGGCCCGGCCCGGCTGGTCCAGCTCAATCGGGCGGCGCGAGCGACCCGACCGGGCCGGCGGCTCCGGACCCGGGCGGCGCCTCGCCGTCGAGCGGGCCGTCCGGGCCCGGAGGGTCCGCTGGGCCCTCGTCGGGGGCGGCGAGCCCGGTCCCGGCGCCGACACCCAGGGCTTCGGCCGGCGGCCCGGCGCCGTCGGGCGGGTCCGGCGGTTCGGGCGGCGGCAGCGCTTCGCCCGTTCCGGGCGGGGGCGGGTCCGGCGCCGGGGGCAGTCCCGGCGCTGACTCGCCCACCCAGGGCAGCGCCGGGTCAGGCACGGCATCGACCGTCGGGACGGCGCCGACCCCGGCGCCGACCCCTGCGCCGACCCCGGGCACGGCCGGCGCACCCGCCGACGGGGCCGGCGTCGTTGAGGCTGCGATCTGGAACGGTGGGCGCTTCGGCCCGTGACCCGAGGCGTCGTCCCGGACGCCCAGAGCCCAACACGACGGACCGCGACGGACACGACAACGGCAGCGCCCGACAAGGCAGGCGCTGCCGTGAACCAGATCGGGGGATCAGACGGAGCGCACAGAGAAGGGACGGTGCCCCGGCAGCGCCGGGGCACCGTCCCTTGGTTACCCGAAGCCGCGGGAGCGGCCGCGGGGCGGGGCTGTCAACCCGATTACCTGCGGCCGCCACCCCCGCTGGTCGTGACCAGCACGTCGATGTAGGTCAGGTTGTTCGCCACGTCGATCACCGCGGTCGCCACGCCCTCGGTGGGCGGCGTGAAGCCGGTGGCCGCGTTGGCGATGGTGGCGAGCGCGAGGTTCACGCCCGACCCGGCCGCGGGCACGTAGAACGTGATCCGGTAGTAGCCAGCCTGGGTCGGCTTCCAGCCGCCCGAGGAGGCGCCGTACACGTACTTGCCGCCCACGTTGAGCTCGGGCGCGAAAGCGACGGGCTCCGGCGCGGCGGCCTCGGCCCACTTCGATCCGTCCCAGGTCAGCGCGGCCGGCACGCTCGCCCCGAGGTACTGGACGACGAGCCCCGGCTTGGCCGAGATGACGGTTGCGTAGCTGCTGGCACCGGTCGTGCCGTTGGTGCCCTGCAGCTCGTTGGCACTGCTCGGGTACTCGAGGACGCCCATCGTGTAGGCCGTCATCGGCGTGTCGAGCGCCTTGAACAGGACCATCTCGATCCGGAAGGGCGAGCGGAGCTTGGGCGACACCGACTCCATGTTGTCGCTCCAGTCGATGTAGGTCACATCGACCTGGCCGGCGTTCTGGAACTCGGCCTGCCACGTGTTGCCGGTCGTCTTCTGCGCGTACCAGGGGCCGGTCGCCTGCAGCGTGGCGATCGCGTCAGCGGTGAGTCCGGGGTACGTCCCCGTGTACGGCACCGTCAAGGCCGTCGTCGTGAGCGCCGTGATCGCGAAGCCGTCCACCGCGATTGCCGGGAACGAGAGATTGTTCGTGGCGGTGGTCTCACCGCCCGGCCTCCCGCCGCCGCCCGTCCCCTTGGCGGCCACGCCGGCCGGAATGACCAGCACCAGCGCCACGGCGAGCGCGGTCAGCCCCATGAGCCTCGATCTGCGGTTCATCGACGCCCTCCCGGGGCGGGTCACCGACGGTCCGGACGGCGGCCCAAGCCCCATCCCACTCGGGCACCGGCGATACGCGTCGGTGAGCGGCCGCGTCGGCGAGCGCGACCTTCAGATGCTCGGCCTCGCCGGGTCCGGTGTCGTCACCGGAACGGGTGATTCCGACGGCGCGCCGCCGTAGACGTGGGGGCAGATGTCCGCCGGGGTGAGGCAGCCGGAGTGCAGGGCGGCGCGCACCGCGTCGGTCCTGCCCCGCACGCCCAGCTTGGCGTACACGTGCGTCAGGTGGGTCTTGACGGTGTTCGGCGAGATGCACAGGCCCTCCGCCATCATGTCCACGCTGGCCCCGCTGGTGGCCAGGCGCAGGATCTCCAGCTCCCGCGCGGTCAGCGCCTCCACCGGGGCGAAGTCGGGGGCGAGGTCAGGCCCCGGCACCGAGAGCTGCGGATCACGGGCGGAGGAGGCCGCGGGTCCCGGCCTCGAGCTCGGCCGAAGGCGAGGCCCAGCCGGTCGCCGGGCCCGCGGCCGCACGGCGATTGCGACGAGCGCGATGGTCGTCCCGCCCGCGAACAGGTAGGCGACCAGCTGCACGAAGGCCCGGGGGATGGCAGCCGGCTGCGCCTCGGTGAGCACCGACGAGGAGGCGGCCACCAGCGCACCCAGCACGAGCCCGACAGCGGCCGGCCGGGGGCCCAGCGCGAGCGCGGTCGCCAACACGGCCGCCAGCGCCACCAGCAGGTGGGTGCCGTGGTCCAGGTCCCAGATGGCGGCCTCGAGCAGGACCACCATGCCCGCAAGGCCCAGCGGTGCGACGGGCCGCCAAGCCTCGCGATGCGTCCACGAGCCCGCCAGGCGGTCGATCGACGGATCGTCCATCGCCCACATCGTCAGTGCCCACCCCTAGCGCGTGGCGGTCACTCTCCGCCTCGGCCGGCACGGCGGCAAGGCCCGAACGTCACCTCACGGCCAGCGCGAGGTGACGATCGGCGTCGCAGTCGTCGTGGAGGGGCACCGCAGCCGGGGCGCCCGGGGCAGCAGAGGTGCGCGCGTCGGCGTCAGCCGACCGAGGGCGAGGACGAGGGCGCATCGGCCGCCACGGCCGTCGTCGGCGCGCGGTCGAGGAGGAGCACGGCCACGAGCCCGGCGATGACGGCCCAGCCGAAGATGATCAGGCCGGTCTGGATTCCCCAGGCCTGCGCGATGCCGCCGAGCAGCAGCGCGCCAATGGGGGTGGTGCCGCCCATCAGCAGCGTGAACAGGCTCATCACCCGCCCGCGGTAGGCGTCGGTCGACGCCATCTGCAGCCGCGTGTTGGCGCTCACCGACGCCGTGACGCCAGTGAGGCCGCCGAGCAGCATCAGGGCCACGCTCGCGCCGTGCCAGGGCGACAGGCCGAGCGCGACCAGCACGGCCCCGAGGCCGAACCCGCCGACGAGAAAGCGGCGCTCCGTCGCGCCCCGGCTGCGCATGAGCGCGATGCCGGCCGCGAGCGAGCCGAGACCGAAGGCGGCCTGGAGCGCCCCGAGACCCTCGGGGCCGGTGCCGAGGGCCACCGTGAGCAGCGGCGTGGCCACCGACCAGTTGAAGCCGAGCAGGCCGACGATCCCGAACAGGGCCAGGATCCGGCGGATCCGCCGCGTGCCGAGCGCGTAGCGCAGGCCGGCGCCGATCTCGGAGCCGATCCCGCCCTGCTGGGCGTCCGCACCCTCGCGGGAGCGCGGCGGCCGGGCGTGCGCCGGGCGGAGGGCGACCAGGACCACGATGGCCGGCAGGAAGCTGGCGGCGTTGAGGAGGAGCGTCGGGCCGACGCCGAAGATCGCCACCAGCACGCCGCCCAGGCCGCTGCCCAGCAGGCGGGCGACGTTGAACTGCACGCTGTTGACCGCGACCGCGTTGCCGACGAGCTCGCGGCCCACGATCTCGGGCACGAGGGCCTGCTGGGCGGGCATGCCGAAGGCGTTGGTCAGGCCGAGGATCAGCGCCATCGCGCCGACCTCCCAGTACTGCACGTGGCCGGACGCCACGAGCACGCCCAGCGCCAGGGCCTGGAGCATCGCGCCGACCTGGGTCGTGATCAGCAGCTTGCGGCGCGGCAGCCGGTCCGCGATGACACCGCCGAGCAGGGGGAAGACGAGCATCGGCAGGAACTGCAGGGTGGTCACGGTGCCCAGGGCCACCGCCGAGTTGTTGGTGAGCTGGAGGACGAGCCACGCCTGGGCGAGAGTCTGGGCCCAGGTGCCGATGCCCGAGACAAGCTGGCTGGCCCAGTACCAGCGGTAGGCGGGAACCGCGAGCGCGGGCGGGAACGAACCCCCGCGGCCGCGGCCCGCGTTCGGCGTCACGCCGGAGCCCGGCTCAGCCACGCGAACCGCCTGTGGGCTCGTGATGGGCCGGGGCCGCGCCGGCGAGGCTCTGCTCCAGGCGGTCGAGCACGGCGAGCACCGCGGCGATGTCAGCCTGGCCGACGAGGCCCTCGAGCGTCGCCGTCCACGCGAGGGCCCGTTGCCGGACCTCGCTGGCCAGGGCGAGGCCGGCGTCGGTGGGCTCGAGCACCCGGAGCCGCCGGTCGCCAGCGTCTGCGCTGGAGACGAGGAGCCCCTCGGCCTCCAGGCCGTCCGCGAGGCGCTTGGCGTTCATCGGGTCCGTGCCGAGGGCTCGGGCGAGCTCCCGCAGGCCGACGCCCGGGTGCTCGGCCACCGCGCGCAGCACGCTGGCCTGGGCGCCGCTCAACCCGAGATCGCCGATCTGCGCCTGCCAGGCGCCGCGCACGATCCGATGGGCCCGCCCGAGGCGAAAGCCGAGCCCTGCCTCCAGGCGCCCGGCAGCGGTGGCGTCGGGGGTTGACGCCGGAGAAGTTGTAGACATGACTACAAGATACCACACGCCGGCGACCGCACGAAATGGGCGGTCACCGTACGATTTGCCGCCATGGAAACGATTCACCATCGGTCGGGCGAGCCGTCCCGGTCGCCGCGGCGCCACCTCGCCGACCCACGGCTCGCCCTGACCCTGCTGATCGTCGGCGTCTCCATCGTGGCGTGGCTCCTCGGCGGCCTCGCGCCCGTGCTCGGCCCGGCGGTGCTCGCGCTCCTCGTGGGCGCCCTCGTGCGGGGGGTCGCCCCGCTGGACGGGGCGATCGTGGACCCGGCGCCGGTCTGGGGAACGCGGCTGCTGCAGATCTCGATCGTGGCCCTGGGCCTGTCGGTGGACGCGGGCGAGGTGCTGCGGGTGGCAGGCACGTCGCTGCCGGTGATGCTCGGCACGCTCGCGATCGGCATGACCGGGATCACCCTCATGGGGCGGCTGCTCAAGGTTGAGAACCCCGTGCGCGGCATGCTCACCGTCGGCACGTCGATCTGCGGCGCCTCGGCCATCGCCGCGATGGCGCCGGTGCTCGGCGCCGAGGCCAGCGAGATCGCCTACGCGGTGTCGGTCATCTTCGTGTTCAACATCACAGCGGTCATCGCCTTCCCGGCCATCGCCCACGCGGTGGGCTTCGCGCCCCAGACCTTCGCCATCTGGGCCGGCACCGCGGTCAACGACACCTCGTCGGTGATGGCCGCGGCGTTCGCGTTCGGCGCCGGCACCGCCGCCTACGCCGCGGTGGTGAAGCTGTCGCGGACGCTCATGATCCTGCCGATCACGGTGGTCACGGCGGTCGTCGCCTCGCGCGGCCACGAGGAGGACGTGAAGACGCGGGCGATCGTGGCCTTCAAGCGGGCGCTGCCGTGGTTCATCGTGGCGTTCGTCGGCGCGTCGCTGCTCAACACCATCGGCCTGGTGCCCACCGGCGTGGCGCACGCCGCGGCCACCGCGGCGCAGATCGGGACGGTGCTCGCGCTCGCGGGCGTGGGGCTCGGCACGCACCTCGACCGCTTCCGGCGCGCCGGGCCGCGGCCGCTGATCCTGGGCCTCGCGGGCTGGGTGCTGATCGCGGTCACGAGCCTGGTCCTCCAGAACGCGGCCGGGCTGTTCACGCTGACCCGCTGACGCGCGGCGGATGGGGCGGGCGCGGCGAGCCTAGTAGCGCGGCACCGACGGGTCGATCCGGGCCGCCCACGCGTCCACGCCGCCGTCGAGCACCTGCAGGCGGCCGAAGCCGGCGCGGCGCAGCAGCTCGTACGCCTGCGCGCTGCGCGTGCCGTGGTGGCAGGTCAGCGTGTACGCCCGGGCGGTGTCCAGCTCGTGCAGCCGCGCCGGCAGCTCGCCCAGCGGGATGACCTGCGCGCCCGGGATCGCGGCGATGTCCGTCTCGAACCGCTCCCGCACGTCCAGCAGCAGAGGCGCCTCCCCCGCCTCGCGGCGCCGACGGAACGCCTCGACGGAGACCGTCGGCAGGCCGGCGGCGCCCGTCCCGGGGCCGGTGGCGCGCACCCCGCAGAACGCCTCGTAGTCAACGGGCGCGGTGACGGTGGGGCTGTCCCCGCACACCGCGCAGGCCGGGTCGCGCGGGACGCGGACCTCGCGCAGCTCCGGCGCCAGCGCGTCGAACAGCGCCAGCCGCCCGACCAGCGGGTCGCCGACGCCGAGCACCAGCTTGAGGACCTCGAGCGCCTGGAGCGAGCCGATGATCCCGGGCAGCACCCCCAGCACGCCACCCTCGGCGCACGAGGGCACGAGGCCGGGGGGCGGGGGCTCCGGGAACAGGCACCGGTAGCACGGCCCGCCCGGGGCGCCGAACACGCTGACCTGGCCGTCGAACCGGAACACGCTCCCGTAGACGGACGGGCGCCCGGTCAGCACCGCGGCGTCGTTCACCAGGTAGCGCGTCGGGAAGCTGTCGGTCGCGTCGGCGACCACGTCGTAGGCGCGGAAGAGCTCGAGGACGTTGCCGCCGTCCAGCCGGAGCGCGTGCGGCACCACGGCGATCTCCGGGTTGAGCGCCCGGAGCCGGGCCACGGCGGCGTCGAGCTTCGGGAGGCCCACGTCGTCAGTCGCGTACAGGACCTGGCGCTGCAGGTTCGTGAGGTCCAGCGTGTCGAACTCGGCCACGCCGATGGTCCCGACGCCGGCGGCGGCGAGGTAGAGCAGGAGCGGCGAGCCCAGCCCGCCGGCGCCCACCACCAGGACGCGCGCGGCCTTGAGCCTGCGCTGCCCCGCGAGCGTCACCTCGGGCATCAGCAGGTGGCGGCTGTAGCGCAGGATCTCCGCGTGGCTGAGGTCCGGGCCGTCGTCACGCGCCGCGGCGGCGGGCCCGCGCCCGGGCTGGTCGATCATCGCGGGACGCCATCCATCGGCCTATTCTCGCGTGCCCGCGCCCGATCCGCCGGGAAGCGGCCGCCGGCGCCGGGACCAGGACCCGGAGCGGGGTACGCTGGCGGCGACCAGCCCACCCGACAGGAGGCGCCAGATGGCGGCAGACCCCGAGGACCTTCGCTGGATGGAGGTCGCGATCGAGGAGGCGCGGGTGGGCCGCGACGAGGGCGGCGTGCCCATCGGGGCGGTCCTCGTCGCCGACGGCAGGGTGCTGGGCGCTGGGCACAACCGGCGGGTTCAGGCCGGGAGCGCCATCCGCCACGGCGAGACCGACGCGCTCGAGCGCGCTGGGCGACTGCCCGCCGCCGTCTACGCCCGGGCCACGATGTACACCACCCTCTCGCCGTGCGACATGTGCACCGGAGCGATCCTCCTGTACAAGATCCCGCGCGTGGTGATGGGCGAGAACCGGACGTTTCTCTCTCCCGGCGAGGAGCTGCTGCGCGCCCGCGGCGTCGAGGTCGTGAACCTGGACCTGCCTGAGCCCAGGGCGCTGATGGACGGGTTCATCGCCCGGCGCCCGGACGTCTGGAACGAGGACATCGGAGAGGAGTAGCGCGGTGCGCACGCTGTACGCGGGCCTGTTCGCCTCGGCCGACGGGGTGGCCGAGTCGCCCAACCTGTTCGTGGGCCCGTACTTCGACGCGGCCGTCGGGGCCGAGGTCGCCGCGGGGATGGCGCGGACCGACACGGTGCTCCTCGGCCGCCGCCTGTACGAGGACTGGGCGCGGCACTGGCCGGGAAAGACCGCCGAGGACGATCCGTACGCTCCGTTCATCA